>JAJXTE010000003.1 GCA_021784115.1 Pseudomonadota bacterium
AGTTACGGTGAAACGCGGTAACCTCCATCCGGAGCAACACCAAATAGGCAGGCGATGAAGCGGCTCGCTGAGTCTGCGGGTAGGTGGCTGGAGCCGGTCAGCAATGACCGGCCTAGAGGAATGGTTGCCCACGACAGAACCCGGCTTATCGACCTGCTTTTCCACTTTTCATTTGATTCAATAACTTAGCTGTTCTTCCTAAAACACAGGAGAAAAATAGCAGCTAAGCATCGGTTTTTCCAGAAACTTATCCACAGCCAGCAACCACCCCTAAGTCCTTGAGGCGTAGGGGTTTTTTTGTATACGCTTGCTTGACCCCCACAAAACTATCCCCTATAGTGGGTGCAAGTGGTGATTGGTGGGAAGTTGTGGGAGAATGCGCCCGTCCGATCACAATCAATTTCAATACGGGGGGAGCATGTTTCGGGGGGTCGCAACAGTCAGTCTGGATAGCAAGAACCGGCTCGTGGTGCCGGCGCGCTATCGCGACGCCCTTCTGGTGAATGGCGGCGGACGCGTGGTGATCACCGCCGACCCCAGCCAGTGCCTGCTGCTCTATCCCCTGCCCGAGTGGGAGCCGATCGAGAAGAAACTCAACGGCCTCTCCGATTTCAATCCGCGTACCCGCAGCCTCAAGCAATTGCTCGTCGGCTATGCGCACGACATGGACATGGACAGCGCCGGTCGCGTGCTGCTGCCGCCCATGCTGCGCAAGTTCGCCGAACTCGAGAAGAACGTCGTGCTGGTGGGACAGGGCAGCAAGGTCGAGCTGTGGAACGAGGCGCGCTGGGAGGCGCAGGTATCACAGGCGCTGAGCTTCAGCGACGACGCGCTGCCGCCCGAACTGGAGGGGTTCACGTTGTGATGGCGTCCGCCCATGTGCCGGTGCTGGCACAGGAGGCGGTAGCGGCGCTGGCGATCAAGCCCGACGGCGTGTATGTCGACGCCACCTTCGGGCGCGGCGGGCATAGCCGGCTGATTCTGGTGCAGCTGGGGGCCGTCGGGCGTCTGATCGCGATGGATCGGGACCCTGATGCGATTCGTGCCGGGAACGCTTTGAAGGACGCGCGATTGACGCTGGTGCAGAGCGCGTTTTCGCGTCTGGGTGCCGTGCTGGATGAATTGGGCGTGGCGAAGGTGAACGGAATTTTGCTGGATATCGGCGTGTCGTCGCCGCAACTCGACGACGCCACGCGCGGGTTCAGCTTCCGCTTCGATGCGCCGCTCGACATGCGCATGGATCCTGGCAGCGGGATGCCGGCGGCGGACTGGCTGGCGACGGCGGAAGAGGGGGAGATCAGTGAAGTCATCCGCACCTACGGGGAAGAGCGGTTTGCTAAATCGATTGCGCGCGCGATTGTTGCGGCAAGGCAAAAAGAAGCCATCCGCAGCACCGGGCAGCTGGCGGCCCTCATCGCCGCGGCGGTCAAAAAGCGCGAGCCGGGGCAACACCCGGCGACCCGCAGCTTCCAGGCTATACGGATTTATCTCAACCGCGAACTGGAAGAGCTGAGTGCGGTGCTGCCGCAATGCGTGGACAGACTGCAACCCGGAGGACGTCTCGCTGTCATCAGCTTTCATTCGCTGGAAGATCGCATCGTCAAGCGCTTCATGCGCGATGAGTCCCAGGGTGAGCAGGCGCCTCATCGGCTGCCGATCCCGGCTGCGATGCTGAAGCCGGGGCGTCTGAAGCGGGTGGGGCGCGCCCAGCATGCGAGCGATGCCGAAGTGGCGGACAACCCGCGGGCCCGCAGCGCCGTCCTGCGGGTGGCAGAACGCATGGATGAGGCGGCATGAGCCGCCTCAATGTCGTTCTGGCGTTGGTGCTGGTGGCGTGTGCGCTGGCGATGGTCCAGGCGCAACATCGCGCACGCACCTATTTTGTGGAACTGGAACGCCTGAAAAAAGAGGCGCGTGGGTTGGACGAACAATGGGGACAACTGCAACTGGAACAGGGCACCTGGGCCAACCCGGCGCGGGTCGATACCCTTGCAAGGACCCGACTGGGCCTGATCGCGCCACCCCATGACCGCGTGCGCATCGAAACGCTGACGAACGCGCCATGAATTACCACTCGCGCAAACTGCTCAAGCTGAATCTTGCCCCCTGGCGCATGGCGATCGTCGGCAGCCTGCTGCTTGCGGGGCTGGTCGTCGTGGCCGGGCGCGCGTTCTATCTGCAGGGCCTCAATACGGACTATCTCCAGGGCAAGGGCGATGCGGTGGCCAATCGCAACCTCACTCTGCCGGCACATCGCGGCCAGGTGACCGACCGTTACGGCCAGCTGCTGGCGATCAGCACGCCGGTCGAGTCGCTGTGGGCGCGCCCGAACGAACTGCGGCTGTCGGTGGATCAGCGTGCGCATCTGGCCAAAGTGCTGGACATCTCGCCAGCGGAGCTTTCGACGACGCTGGCGCGCAAGACACGGGGCGAATTCGCCGTGCGGCGTCCCGTCACGCCCGAGCAGGCCGTCAAGATTGCCGCCATGGGGCTGCCGGGCCTGTCCCTGCGCCGCGAATTTCGCCGCTACTATCCGGCGGGTGCGGTCGCCGCGCAGGTGGTGGGGTTCACCAATGTGGACGACAAGGGCCAGGAGGGCGTCGAGCGCGCGTATCAGGACTGGCTTGCCGGGCGGGCGGGCGAGCGGCAGATCCTGCGCGATCGCCACGGCAACACCATCCGCGATCTGGCGCCGATCAAGACCGCGCAGATGGGCGGCAACCTGACCCTGTCGCTCGATCTCAAGATCCAGTATCTGGCGCACCGCGAGCTCGCGGCGGCCATCGCCAAGCACAAGGCCAAGGGCGGCAGCATCGTCGTGCTCGATGCCAAGACCGGCGAGATTCTCGCGCTGGCGAACCAGCCGGTTTTCAATCCCAACAACCGCCAGAATTACAAGCCGGACCTGATGCGCAATCGCGCGGTGATCGACACCTTCGAGCCGGGTTCCACCATCAAGCCCTTTGTCGCGGCGGCCGTGCTGGAGCGCGGCCTGTTCCGCCCCGACAGCGTGATCCAGACGCCGGACAACTTTCGCGTCGGCACCAAGCTGGTACACGACGAACACCACCATCCGCAATTGACGGTGACCGAGATCATCCAGAAATCGAGCAACGTCGGCGCCGCCAAAATGGCAATGACCCTGACGCCGATGCAGCACTGGGAAGTGCTGCATCGCGCCGGCTTCGGCCAGCTGCCGGGCTCGGGCTTTCCGGGGGAAACCGCGGGGCGACTGCGCGATCCGGGCACCTGGAAACCGGTCGAACAGGCCACCATGGCTTACGGTTACGGCTTGTCAGTGAGCCTTCTGCAGCTGGCGCGCGCCTACATGGCATTTGCGAATGACGGCGAAGTCATGCCGCTGTCGTTCCTCAAGCGCGAGCCCCAGGAAATCATCGGCGAACGGGTGTTTTCGCCGGCCGTGGCGCGGGAAGTGCGCGCCATGATGGAAACGGTAACCCAGGAAGGCGGCACCGGCACGCTGACGCGGGTGCCGGGTTACCGCGTCGCAGGCAAAACCGGCACCGCGCACAAACTCGTCAACGGCCGCTACGCGCCCGATCGCTACCTCTCGTCCTTCGTCGGCATGGCGCCGGCATCGAACCCGCGTCTCATCATCGGCGTGACGATCGACGAGCCCTCTGACGGCGTGTACTACGGCGGCAGTGTGGCAGGGCCGGTGTTCGCACAGGTGATGGCCGCGAGCCTGCGCATGCTGGCGCTGCCGCCCGACGCGCCGGAAACCGAGACGAAGATGACGGAAAATTCATGGCCGGCCAAGGGGGGCGCGTGATGGCGAAGACGCAACCCGTTTCCGCCTCGGCTGCATCCCGCGCCATCCATGAATCGGTGCCGCACATCCTGGAGCGGCTCGGCATTGCAGTCGGCGGGCTCGTCGGCGACAGCCGCAAGGCCATGCCGGGTACGGTGTTCGCAGCCTATCCCGGCGAGACGCGCGACGGACGCGACTTCATCGCGCAGGCCGTGGCGCAACGCGTCGACGGCGTGCTGTGGGAGGCGGATCACTATCAGTGGGATCCGGCGCTCGCCATGCCCAACGCCGGCGTGGTCGGCTTGAGGACCCGCATCGGCGAAATCGCCGCGCATGTCTACGGCGATCCGTCGCGCGCGCTGCACATGGTCGGCGTCACCGGCACCAACGGCAAGACCTCGGTGGCGCACTGGATCGCGCAGGCCTTCTCGCAGGTCGGCCGGAAAACCGCCGTTATCGGCACCGTGGGCAACGGCTTCCCGGGTGCGCTCACTCCGGCGCTCAATACCACGCCCGACGCCATCGAATTGCAGCAGCGTCTCGCCCATTACCGGCAGCAGGGCGCCGCAGCGTGCGCGATGGAGGTGTCGTCGCACGGGTTGGCGCAGGGGCGCGTCAACGGCACCCGGTTCAATGTCGCGGTGCTGACCAATCTGTCGCGTGACCATCTCGATTATCACGGCAGCATGGAGAACTATGCCGACGCAAAGGCCCGGCTGTTCAGCTGGCCCGGACTGGAATGGGTGGTGGTCAACGTTGACGACGAGTTTGGGCGACGGCTGGAGGGCGAGACCCGGCCCGCGCGTTTCGCCGGCTATGGCTTCCAGCGGGGCGCCGTGGTGGGCGAAAAGCTGCACCTCTCGCAGGCGGGACTGCACCTGCAGGTCCGCACCGACTGGGGCAATGCCGAGTTCGACGCGCCCCTGCTCGGGCGCTTCAATGCCGCCAACCTGCTGGCGGTGCTCACGACCCTGCTGGTGTCCGATGTGTCCCTGGCCGACGCCTGCCAGGCGCTGGCGCACGTCGAGGCGCCGCCGGGGAGGATGCAGACCCTCGGCGGCAACGCGCATCCGCTGGTCGTCATCGACTACGCCCACACGCCCGACGCGCTGGAGAAAGTGCTGGCCACGCTGCGCGAAGTCGTCGGCGGCGGACGGCTGATCTGTGTGTTTGGATGTGGCGGCAACCGCGACAAGGGCAAGCGCCCGCTGATGGGGCGGGCCGTCGTCAAGGGTGCGGACGAGGCGTGGGTCACCAGCGACAACCCCCGCAACGAGGATCCGCGTCACATCATCGATGACATCCTCTCCGGCATGGAGGGCAAGCCGCATGTCGAGCCCGACCGTGCGCGCGCGATTTTCGAGGCCATTGGCGGCGCGCATCAGGGAGACGTCGTGGTGATCGCCGGCAAGGGTCATGAGGATTATCAGGAAATCGCCGGAGAGCGATTGCCATTCTCCGATGTGTCCGTGGCCAAGAAGGCATTGGAGGCGTGGGCATGAGCGCAAGGATGATGCGCCTGTCAGAAGCCGCCGCCATGCTGGGCACCTCGTTCGCGGGTGCAGATGCCGAGGTGCTGCGTGTCTCCACCGATAGCCGCACGATCCGGCCGGGTGACCTTTTCGTCGCGCTGCGGGGCGAGAAATTCGACGGCGGCAGTTTCGCTGCGCAGGCCTTGCAGCAGGGCGCGGCCGGTGTGGTGCTCGACCGCACGCAGGCGCGGGACATTGCGGCAGCCATTCGCGTCGACGATACCCGGCTTGCGCTTGGCAGGCTGGCCGCCGCCTGGCGCCAGCGCTTTGCCATTCCGGTCGTCGCCGTCACCGGCAGCAACGGCAAGACCACCGTCAAGGAGATGCTGGCGGCGATCCTGCGGATTGAAGCCTACTCGGGTGATGCGGTGCTCCATACCGAAGGCAATCTCAACAACGACATCGGCCTGCCGCTGATGCTGCTGCGCCTGCGCGAAACACACCAGTTCGCCGTACTGGAAATGGGCATGAACCATGCGGGCGAGATCGACTACCTGACACGCCTGGCCAGGCCCGACGTGGCGGTGGTCAACAATGCGTTGTCGGCGCATATCGGCTTTCTCGGCTCGATCGAAAATATCGCGCGCGCCAAGGGCGAGATCTTCAACGGGCTGTCGGACGCCGGCATCGCGGTGTTCAATGCCGACGATGCTCACGCCTGGCTGTGGCGTGAAGCCAATACGCGGCGCTGCGTGATCGACTTCGGCCTCAGGCGGCCGGCGGCGGTGCGCGGGCACTATCAGGCCGCCAACTTCGGTTCGACGCTCACGCTTGCCCTGCCCAACGCCACCCTGGACATCGCGCTTCAGGTTCCGGGCGAACACAACGCGATGAATGCGCTCGCGGCAGCGGCGGCGGCATTCGCGCTCGACGTCAGCCACCGCAGCATCGTTGCCGGGCTGTCGGGTTTCACGGGCGTCAAGGGCCGCCTGCAAAGGAAGCCCGCATTGCATGGAAGCACCTTCATCGACGACACCTACAACGCGAATCCCGATTCGGTGAAAGCCGCGCTGGCGGTGCTGGCGCAACAGCCGGGCAAAAAAGTGCTGGTGCTCGGCGACATGGGCGAACTGGGCAGCGATGCCGCCGCGATGCATGCCCAGATCGGTCTGGCCGCCCGCGCCGCCGGCGTGGACAGGCTGCTGGCGCTGGGCGAACTCACGAAGGAAACCGTCGGCGCCTTCGGTGCGGGCGCGATGCACTTCGAGCGCATCCAGGAACTGCTCGCCGAACTCGAAAACGAGCTCACGCCCGACACCACCGTGCTGGTCAAAGGTTCGCGTTTCATGCAGATGGAACGCGTGGTGCAAAGCTTCATTGAAGACCCGGCGGCTTCGCGGCCCGGGCACGAGGAACCCTGACATGCTCCTGTGGCTGTTTCAATATCTGGGCCAGGATATTCGTGCCTTCAACGTATTCAATTACCTGACGCTGCGTGCGGTGCTGGCTACGCTCACCGCACTGACGATCTCCTTCGTTGTCGGCCCCGCCGTGATCCGCAAGCTCACGGCGCTGAAAATCGGCCAGTCGGTGCGCAGCGACGGTCCGCAGACCCATCTGGTCAAGGCCGGCACGCCGACCATGGGCGGCGCGCTGATCCTGGTGTCGGTTGCCGTCACCACCCTGCTGTGGGCGGATCTGTCCAACGACTATGTGTGGTTGGCGCTGATCACCCTGCTCGGCTTCGGTATCATCGGCTGGGTCGACGACTGGCGCAAAGTGGTCGAGAAAAATTCGCGCGGCCTGCCCTCGCGCTGGAAATACTTCTGGCAGTCGGTGATTGGCCTGGCGGTCGCGGCCTACCTCTGGCATAGCGCCAGCCTGCCGGCGCACACCGCACTCATCATCCCCTTCCTCAAGCACGCCACGGTCCCGCTGTCGGCCGCGGGCTTCATCGCGCTGACCTATTTCGTCATCGTCGGCTCCAGCAACGCGGTTAATCTCACCGACGGTCTCGACGGGCTGGCGATCCTGCCGACCGTGATGGTGGCGTCCGCGCTGGCGATCTTCGCCTACGTCGCCGGCAACGCGGTGTTCTCGAAGTATCTCGGCTTGCCGCACATTCCCGGCGCGGGTGAACTGGCGGTGTTCTGTTCCGCGATGGCGGGCGCGGGGCTTGCCTTCCTGTGGTTCAACGCCTATCCGGCGGAAGTGTTCATGGGCGACGTCGGCGCGCTGGCGCTGGGTGCCGCGCTCGGCGTGGTTGCCGTCATCGTGCGGCAGGAGATCATCCTCTTCATCATGTGCGGCGTCTTCGTGGTGGAAACCCTGTCGGTGATGGTGCAGGTCGCGTCGTTCAAGCTCACCGGCAAGCGCGTGTTCCGCATGGCACCGATTCATCATCACTACGAGCTCAAGGGCTGGAAGGAAAACCAGGTGGTGGTGCGATTCTGGATCATCAGCATGATGCTGGTGCTGATCGGACTTTCGAGTCTGAAACTGAGATGAGTTACAGCAGCCTCGACCTTCCCGGCAAAAAGATCCTGGTGCTCGGCCTCGGCGACACCGGCTTGTCGTGCGCACGCTGGCTGGCTGCGCGCGGCGCCGACGTGAGTGTCGCCGACACCCGCACGACGCCGCCGCATGCGGTGCGCCTGGCCGAGTGGCTGCCGCAGGTGCCGCTCATCACCGGACCATTCGACGACGCGCATCTGCAGGCAGCCGACATGCTGGTGGTGAGCCCCGGCATTCCGCTGGCCGAGCCGGCAGTTGCCCGCGCCATCGCGGCAGGCATCGAGGTGGTGGGTGACGTCGAACTGTTCGCGCGCGCCACTCGTGCGCTCAATGCCGCGCGGCAGCACCCGATGCGGGTGGTCGCGATCACCGGCAGCAACGGCAAGAGCACGGTCACCGCAATGTGTGGCGACATGTGCCGCATGGCGGGACTGTCCACCTGCGTGGCCGGCAACATCGGCCTGCCGGTGCTGGATGCCCTGTATGAGATCGAGCAGGGGAACACGCCCGCGCCGCAGGTCTGGGTGCTCGAACTGTCCAGCTTTCAGCTTGAAACGACGTCGAGCCTCAATGCCGATGCCGCCACCGTGCTCAACCTGTCGGAAGACCATATGGATCGCTACCCCGACATGGACGACTACGCGGCAGCCAAGGCGCGGATTTTCAGCGGCGATGGCGTGCAGGTGGTCAACCGCGACGACGCGCGCAGCCTCGCCATGGCGCTGCCGGGCCGGCGCGTGGTGAGCTTCGGCCTCGACCGTTGCCCCAAGAACGAGCATTTCGGCCTGTGCGAAGACGAACTGTGTCTCGGCGGCGACATGTTGATGCCGCTGTCCGCCTTGCCGGTGACGGGCTTGCACAATGCCGCCAATGCGCTCGCGGCGCTGGCGCTGACCCGCGCGCTGGGCTTGCCGATGGAGGCGCTGCTGCGCGGCCTGGTGCATTTCAAGGGGCTGCCGCACCGGGTGGAAAAAGT
The DNA here is from genome assembly GCA_021784115.1 of Pseudomonadota bacterium. Lineage (GTDB taxonomy): Bacteria > Pseudomonadota > Gammaproteobacteria > Burkholderiales > Thiobacillaceae > Thiobacillus. The sequence goes on from JAJXTE010000003.1 coordinate 8,735, forward strand.
CGCCGAGATCGATGGCGTGACCTGGTATGACGATTCGAAAGGCACCAACGTCGGTGCGACCGAAGCCGCACTGTACGGCATGGGCGACCGCAAGGCGGTGGTGATCCTCGGCGGCGACGGCAAGGGGCAGGATTTCAGTCCCCTCAAGGCGGCGGTGGCGGCCAACGCCCGCGCCGTATTGCTGATCGGCCGCGACGCCGGACTGATTGCTGCCGCGATCGCGGACAGCGGGGTCGAGGCCTATCCGGCAGCCAGTCTGCAGGATGCCGTCGAGCACGCGCGGCGCCTCGCACGGCCCGGCGATGCCGTCCTGCTGTCGCCCGCCTGCGCCAGTTTCGACATGTTCCGCAACTATGTCCATCGCGCCGAGGTGTTCGTCGAAGCGGTCAACCAGATGGCTGCGGAAAGGACGGGGCAGTAATGCTTTACACGGCGCGTGCCCCCAAACCCAGTGGCGAGCTCGATTTCAGCCTTCTATGGCTGGCCATGGGGCTGCTGGCGATCGGCCTGGTGATGGTCTATTCCGCGTCGATCGCGATTGCCGAAGCCGCCCGCTACACCCACCACAATGGCGAGTATTACCTGTTGCGGCAGGGAATTTTCATCGCCATGGGCGTCGGCGTCGGCGTGGCCGCGTTTCGGGTGCCGATGCGGGTGTGGCAGCAGGCCGCGCCCTATCTGTTCCTTGTCGGTCTGCTGTTGCTGGTGGCCGTGCTGATCCCGCATATCGGACGCGAGGTCAACGGCAGCCGCCGCTGGATACCGCTCGGCTTCGCCAACCTGCAGCCGTCCGAGCTGATGAAGTTCCTCGCCGTGCTGTACGCCGCCGACTACACCACGCGCAAGGCCGCCTTCATGCACGACTTCAAGAAAGGCTTCCTGCCGATGGCTGCGGTCATGCTGGTCGTCGGCGCGCTGCTGCTGCGCGAGCCGGACTTCGGTGCGTTCGTCGTCATCATTTCCATTGCGATGGGCATCCTGTTCCTCGGCGGGCTGAACTGGAAAGTGTTCGCCGGACTGGTGGTGGTGCTGCTGATCGGCTTCGTTCTGCTGATTCTGACGTCGCCCTACCGGTTGCAGCGCGTGCTCGGCTTCATGGATCCGTTCGCCGATCCCTATGGAAAGGGCTATCAGCTGTCGCACGCACTGATCGCATTCGGTCGCGGCGAATGGCTCGGTCTCGGCCTGGGCGGCAGCATCGAGAAGCTGTTCTATCTGCCCGAGGCGCACACCGATTTCCTCATGGCCGTGATCGCCGAAGAGTTCGGCTTCGTCGGCGTGGCGGTAGTGATCGCCCTGTTCGCCTGGCTGATCGTCAAGGCCTTCGTCATCGGTCATCGCGCCGCGCAGCTCGAGCGCAATTTCTGTGCGCTGGTGGCGCAGGGCATCGGCATCTGGATCGGGGTGCAGGCCCTCATCAACATGGGCGTGAACGTCGGCCTCTTGCCGACCAAGGGCCTCACCCTGCCTTTCCTGTCGTTCGGCGGCAGCGGCATCGTCGCCAATTGCCTGGCGGTCGCCTTGCTGCTCCGCATCGACTGGGAACACCGGCAGATGATGCGGGGGAAAACCTTCTGATGGTCGCGCTCAACCGCACCCTGATGGTGATGGCCGGTGGCACCGGCGGCCATGTCTACCCCGCGCTGGCCGTGGCCGACGCGCTGCGCACCCGCGGCTGGGAGGTGTTCTGGCTGGGCACACGCGCCGGGCTGGAGGCGCGCGTGGTGCCCGCGGCCGGAATCGACATGGTGTGGGTGAGCGTGGGCGGCGTGCGCGGCAAGGGCGTGGTGAAGAAGCTGCTGTTGCCGGTCACCCTGCTGGTCGCCTTCTGGCAAAGCCTGCGCGCCATCCTGCAGCGCCGCCCGGACGTCGTGCTCGGCATGGGCGGCTACACCGCCTTCCCCGGCGGCATGATGGCGAGCCTGCTCAGCAAGCCCCTGGTCATCCACGAACAAAATTCGGTCGGCGGGCTGACCAACCGCGTGCTGGCCTGCCTGGCCGACCGCGTACTGACCGCCTTCCCCAAGGTGTTCACCCATCCGCATGACAAGCCGATTCCGTGCCGCCGGGTGGCGGCCGAATGGGTGGGCAATCCGGTCCGGACCGACATCGTCGCCGCCACGCCGATGGCGCATACGGGCCCGCTGCGCCTGCTGGTGGTCGGCGGCAGCCTCGGCGCGCAGGCCCTGAACGAACGGGTGCCGCAGGCGCTGGCGCTGCTGCCCGCGGACACGCGTCCTCGGGTCGTCCATCAGTCGGGCCGCCAGCATCTCGATGCCCTGCGCGCGAACTATGCCGCAGCCGGCGTCGAGGCCGACGTGCGCGACTACATCGAGGATATGGCGGCGGCCTACCGGGATTGCGATTTCGCCATTTGCCGCGCCGGCGCGATGACGGTGGCCGAACTGGCGTGTGCCGGCGTGCCCGCAGTGCTGGTGCCCTTCCCCTTCGCGGTGGACGATCACCAGACGGGCAACGCCGAGTTTCTCGCCGATGCCGGCGCGGCCTGGCTGATCCCGCAGAAGGACCTGAGTGCGGAAAAACTGGCCGCGCTGATCGGCGGCCTGGATCGCACCATGCTCGCCACCATGGCAGACAAGGCGCGCGCGCTGGCCAAACCCGATGCGACCAGCCGGGTCGCTGATATTTGCGAGGCACTGGCGAAATGAAACACGCCGTCAAGCACATCCACTTCGTGGGCATGGTCGATCCGAGCAGGGAGCAGGGTTCCCGCTTGCGGGATGCGACCGGCCGCGAGGGGCGCCGGATGCCTGCGTCGGGCCTCTGCACGGGGGCGCACAGCTGATGAAACACGCCGTCAAGCACATCCACTTCGTGGGCATCGGCGGGGTCGGCATGAGCGGCATCGCTGAAGTGTTGCTGAATCTGGGGTATGCCGTCTCAGGATCGGATCTCGCCGACAATGCAGTGACGCAGCGGCTGGCTGGGCTCGGTGCGCGCATCCAGCGTGGCCATGCGGCCGACCATATCGCTGGCGCCGATGTCGTGGTCACCTCGACCGCGGTGCAGGAGGCCAACCCCGAAGTCGTCGCCGCGCGCGAGAAGAAGATCCCCATCGTGCCGCGCGCCCTGATGCTGGCCGAGCTGATGCGGTTGCAGCGCGGCATTGCGATCGCCGGCACCCACGGCAAGACCACCACCACCAGCCTCGTCGCCAGCATTCTGGGCGAGGCGGGCATGGATCCAACCTATGTGATCGGCGGCAAGCTCACCGCGGCCGGCACCAACGCGCGGCTGGGACAGGGCGATTTCCTGGTCGCCGAGGCCGACGAGTCCGATGCCTCCTTTCTGTATCTGACGCCGGTCATTGCCATCGTCACCAACATCGACGCCGACCACATGGACACCTACGGCCATGACTTCGAGCGCCTGAAAACCGCATTCGTCGATTTCTGCCAGCGCCTGCCCTTCTATGGCATGGCCGTGCTGTGCGTCGACGACCCGCATGTCCGCGAAATCCTGCCGCGCATCACCAAGCCGATCACCACGTACGGCTTCAGCGAGGCGGCGCAGGTGCGCGCGACGAACCCGCGCTTCGAGCACGGGCAGATGCATTTCACGGTCAAGCGCGAAGGCATGGCGGATCTTGACGTCGTGCTGAACCATCCCGGCATGCACAACGTGCTGAACGCCCTGGCGGCGATTGCGGTGGCGACCGAGGTGGGCGCGAGCGACGCGGCCATCGTCAGGGCGCTGGCCGAGTTTCATGGCGTCGGCCGGCGTTTCCAGCGCTACGGCGAGTTGCCGACGAAGGACGGCGGAACGTATTGCCTGGTCGACGACTATGGCCACCATCCGGTCGAAATGGCAGCCACGCTGGCCGCCGCGCGCGGCACCTTTCCCGGGCGGCGGCTGGTGCTGGTGTTCCAGCCGCACCGCTTTACGCGCACCCGCGACTGTTTCGAGGATTTCGTGAAAGTGCTCTCGGAAACCGACGTGCTGGTGCTGACCGAGGTGTATTCCGCGGGCGAGGCGCCGATCGTCGCTGCCGACGGGCGCGCACTCGCGCGCGCGGTGCGGGTGACCGGCAAGGTCGAGCCGGTATTCGTGGAAAACGTCGCCGACGTGCCTGCAGTGGTGCGCGACCTGGCACAGGCCAACGACGTGGTGTTGGTGATGGGCGCCGGCAGCATCGGCCACGTGGCGCCGGGTCTGGCAGCACACGATTCCCCGGGCGCGTCAGCGTCCAGGGGATCGCCATCCCGTCCGGGGGACGGCCATGCGGCATAACTATCGCATGAGCGAGATCGACATGGCCGGCGGCGGCGTGCCCGTGTTGCGCGGGCATTTCCTCTACAACGAGCCGATGAAAAAACATGTCTCGTGGCGCGCGGGCGGTGCTGCGCAGCGCGTGTACATCCCGGCCGACCTCGAGGATCTGACCTGGCTGATCCGATCGGTGCCCCTGCACGAGGACATCCACATGGTCGGTCTGGGCAGCAATCTGCTGGTGCGTGACGGCGGGGTGACGGGCGTGGTGATCCTGTTGCATGGCGTACTGAAAAAACTGGCCATCGAAGGCCGCACGCACGGGCTGCCCCCTGCACCCGCAGATGTGGACACCGCGCTGGTGTACGCCCAGGCAGGCGTTGCCTCACCCAAACTGGCGCGCTTCGCCGCCAACCACGATCTGGTCGGCGGTGAGTTCTGGGCCGGTATCCCGGGCACCGTCGGCGGCGCCGTCGCAATGAATGCCGGCTGCTATGGCAGCGAAACCTGGGACAAGCTGGTGCAGGTGCAGACACTGGATCGCGGGGGCCAGGTGAACGAGCGGTTGCCGGACGAGTATGTGACCGGCTACCGCCACGTGGCGCTGAAACATCCGCACCCGGAATGGTTCATCGGCGGCTGGTTCCGGCTGGTCCGCGGCGATGGCGCGGCCGCGCGAGAAACGATCAAGGCACTGCTGAAGAAACGCATCGACACCCAGCCGCTGAACATGCCCAACGCCGGCTCCGTGTTCCGCAATCCCCCCGGCGACTACGCGGCCCGGTTGATCGAGTCCTGCGGCCTCAAGGGGTTCAGGATCGGCGGCGCGCAGGTCTCGATCAAGCATGCCAATTTCATCGTCAACCTGGGCAATGCCACGGCGACCGACATCGAGCGCCTGATCGAGCATGTGGAAGACACCGTGGAAGCGCGCACCAACGTGCGGCTGATCCGTGAAGTGCGAATTATTGGAGAACGTCAGTGAGTGCGATTGAATCGGCGAAGAAATTTGGCAAGGTCGCCGTGATGCTGGGCGGCACGTCGGCCGAACGACCGGTGTCGCTCAACAGCGGGGCGGCCGTGCTGGCAGCGCTGGCCCGGCAGGGTGTCGACGCGCATGCATTCGACCCCGCCAACCGCAATGTCGGCGACCTCATCAGCGGCGAATTCGACCGCGTCTTCATCGCCCTGCATGGCCGCTACGGCGAGGACGGCTGCATGCAGGGTGCCCTGGAACTGCTGGGCATTCCCTACACCGGCAGCGGCGTCATGGCCTCGGCCATCGGCATGGACAAATGGCGCACCAAGCTGCTGTGGCGGGCAGCCGGTCTGCCGACGGCCGACTGGGAGATCCTCGCAGCGGACAGCGATTTCGCCGCGGCGGAAAAGAAGCTCGGTCTGCCGATTTTCGTGAAGCCGGCCCGCGAGGGGTCCAGCATCGGAATGAGCAAGGTGACCGAGCACGGTGCCCTGAAGGCAGCCTATGAAACGGCCGCCGAGCACGACGCGCTGGTGCTGGCCGAGAAATTCATCGATGGTGCCGAGTTCACCGTCGGCATCCTCGCGGACGCCGCGTTGCCGCTGATCCGCCTGGAGCCGGCGAAGGACAAGGCCTTTTACGACTTCGAAGCGAAGTATCTGCGCAACGACACCCAGTATCACTGCCCCGCCGGCTTGCCGGAGGCGCAGGAAATGGCGCTGCGGAAGCTGGCGCTGGACGCCTTCCGCCTGGTCGACGGGCGCGGCTGGGGTCGGGTGGACGTGATGCTGGACAGCCTCGGCAATCCCTACCTGCTGGAAGTGAATACCTCGCCCGGCATGACCGACCACAGCCTGGTGCCGATGGCGGCGCGTGTCGCCGGACTCGATTTCGACACCCTGTGCATGAAGATCCTGGAGCAGACGCTGTGACGTCACCGGAACTCGCCGCGCATCCGCTGTCGCAGGTTGCCCGTGTGCTGACCTGGGGCGCGCTCGGCCTCCTGGCCTATGGCGCCGCCAGCTGGGTCACGGCGCAGCCCTGGTTTGCCCTGCGCAGCATCGAGGTGAAAACGCCGGTGGCCCACGTCACCGAGGCACAGATCCGGCTGGTGGCCGAGCGGCAGGTGCGCGGCACCTTCTTCACCGTCGATCTCGAGCGCGTGCGCAACAGCCTGGAGAAACTGCCCTGGGTGCGGGAAGCGCGGGTGGAGCGGCGCTGGCCCGACACCCTGGTGGTATCGCTCACCGAGCACGAGCCGTTTGCGCGCTGGAACGACGATGCGCTCGTGAGCGAGGCGGGCGAGGTGTTCGTGGCGGCCGTGTCCGGCAAGTTACCGCGGCTGGTCGGCCCCGAAGGCAGCAGCACCGAAGTGGTGGTCGCCTATCGACGCTACAAGTCCACCCTCGCCCCGCTCGGCCTGACGATAGACGAACTGCGGCTGTCGCCACGCCGTGCGTGGCGCATGCGTCTCGACAGCGGCATGCAACTGGCGCTTGGGCGCGTGCAGACAGACGCGCGGCTGGCACGCTTCGTCAGCCTGTATCCGCGCCTGTTCGGTGTGCAGCCGGCGAAGGACGGGCAGGCCGCCGCCGCTCCCGCAACACCGCTTATGGTCGATCTGCGCTACAGCGACGGCTTTGCCGTGCGCATGCCAAACGGCGTGACCCCTTTCAAATCGAGTGAAACATGAGTGCACCGCAACATGAGTAAGCCAAGAGACCCCAAGAACCTCGTCGTCGGCCTCGACATCGGCACCTCCAAGATCGTCTGCATCGTTGCGGAAATCAACGACGAGGGCATGCTCGAGGTCATCGGGATGGGCACCCATCCGTCGCGCGGCCTGCGGCGCGGCGTGGTGGTCAACATCGAGGCCACCGTCAACGCCATCCAGCGCGCGCTGGAAGAAGCCGAGCTGATGGCCGACTGCAAAATCCGCGAGGTGTACACCGGCATCGCCGGCAGCCACATCAAGAGCTTCAACTCGCACGGCATGTTCGCCATCAAGGACAAGGAAATCAGCCAGATGGACGTCGACCGCGTGGTGGAAACCGCGCGCGCGGTGAACATCCCGACCGACCAGCAGATCCTGCATACCATCCCGCAGGAATTCATCGTCGATGGCCAGGAGGACGTGCGCGACCCGCTCGGCATGAGCGCGGTGCGGCTGGAAGTGAAAGTGCACATCGTCACCGGCGCGGTGTCGGCGGCGCAGAACATCATCAAGTGCGTGCGCCGTTGCGGACTCGAAGTTTCCGACCTGGTGCTGCAGCCGCTCGCCTCGGCGATGGCGGTGCTGACCGAGGACGAGAAGGAACTCGGCGTGTGTCTGGTCGACATCGGTGGCGGCACCACCGACATCGCCGTGTTCACCAATGGCGCGATCCGCCACACCGCGGTGATTCCGGTGGCCGGCGACCAGGTCAACAACGACATCGCGGTGGCGCTGCGCACGCCGCCGAAAGAGGCCGAGGACATCAAGGTTCAGTACGGCTGCGCGCTGCGGCAGCTGGCCGACGCGCGCGACATGATCGAAGTGCCCGGCATCGGCGACCGCCCGCCGCGCACGCTGTCACGGCAGACGCTGGCCGAGTTCATCGAGCCGCGCATGGAAGAACTGTATTCGCTGGTGCAGGCCGAATTGCGGCGCTCGGGCTTCGAGGAACTGCTGTCGTCCGGCATCGTTATCACGGGGGGGTCGGCGGGAATGCAGGGCATGGTCGAGCTCGGTGAGGAGGTCTTCCACATGCCGGTGCGCATGGGCTGGCCGCGCTACGAGGGCGGTCTCGCCGACGTCATGCGCAACCCGCGCTACGCCACTTGCATGGGCCTGTTGATGGCCGGCCTGGAAGCACGCGGGCGCGATGCGCCGAAGCTGTCCAGCGGCAATTTCAAGGACATTTTTGAGCGCATGAAAAGCTGGTTCAAGGGGAATTTCTGACGCCGCCACGTTGAGGTTGAGCGAGCGACGTTGAAACGGAATTTGATGGTTGTGCCGGATGCGGCAGACACGTCAAAGGATTTTCGAGTGTGGTTTTTGATTGGGCAAAACGAGGAGAGCAACATGTTTGAACTGATGGATGTAGATACCCAGGATGCAGTAATCAAGGTGATCGGCGTGGGCGGCTGCGGCGGGAACGCGGTCGATCACATGATCAGTTCGGGTTTGAACGGCGTGGAATTCATCGCCATCAACACCGACGCGCAGGCGCTGAAGCGCAACCAGGCCAAGCTGCAGCTGCAACTGGGCAACGGCGTGACCAAGGGCCTGGGTGCCGGCGCCAACCCCGACGTCGGCCGCGAAGCCGCGCTGGAAGACCGCGAGCGCATCGCCGAATTGATCGACGGCGCCGACATGCTGTTCATCACGGCCGGCATGGGCGGCGGCACCGGCACCGGCGCCGCGCCGGTGGTGGCCGAAGTCGCCAAGGAACTCGGCATCCTCACCGTGGCGGTGGTCACCAAGCCCTTCATGTTCGAAGGCAAGCGCGTCCGCGCAGCCAACGCCGGCATCGAGGCGCTGGCACGCCACGTCGACTCGCTGATCATCATCCCCAACGAAAAACTGATGCAGGTGCTGGGTGACGACGTCTCCATGCTCGACGCCTTCAAGGCCGCCAACAACGTGCTGCACGGCGCGGTCGGCGGCATCGCCGAAGTCATCAACTGCCCGGGCCTCGTCAACGTCGATTTCGCCGACGTGCGCACCGTGATGAGCGAAATGGGCATGGCGATGATGGGCTCGGCGCAGGCCAGCGGCGACAATCGCGCCCGCATCGCAGCCGAACAGGCCGTGGCCAGCCCGCTGCTGGAAGACGTGAACCTCGCCGGCGCGCGTGGCGTGCTGGTCAACATCACCGCCTCGTCCACCGTCAAGATGAAGGAAATCCACGAGGTGATGAACACCATCAAGGGTTTCACCGCGGAAGAAGCCACCGTCATCGTCGGTCAGGTGCTCGACGACACCATGGAAGATGCCTTGCGCGTCACCATGGTCGCCACCGGGCTCGGCAACCCCGTTGCCCGGCAGAACCAGAAGCCGATGCAGATCATCCGCACCGGCACCGACGATGCGCCGATGATGGTGAGCGGCCACGGCGAGGAACTGCCCAGCGTGATGACCAGCCGCCGCTCGCGCACGATCCAGGCGATGACCGATTCCGGCATCGACACCCTGGACATTCCGGCCTTCCTGCGTCGCCAGGCGGACTAGGTCGCCGGCCGCCGAGGTGCCCCGCGCTGAACCCCGCGGGCGGGATCCGGTCACATCCGGGTCCCGCTTATCGCTGCGCGGCCGCCATGAGCGGTTAAAATGACAGGATGATCAAGCAACGCACCCTCAAAACGCCGGTCAAGGCGACCGGCGTCGGCCTGCATTCCGGCGTCAAGGTCGAGATGACCCTGCGCCCGGCGGGCCCCGACACCGGTATCGTGTTCCGGCGAATGGACCTCGTCCCGCCCGCCGAACTCAAGGCCGATCCGTATCTGGTCACCGATACCCGGCTGTGCTCGATGCTCGAATCCGGCCCGGCCAAGGTGGCGACCGTCGAACATCTGATGTCCGCGCTCGCCGGTCTCGGCATCGACAACCTGCTGGTCGACCTTACCGGTCCGGAAATCCCCATCATGGACGGCTCCTCGGCGCCCTTCGTGTTCCTGCTGCAGTCCGCCGGCATCGTCGAACAGGATGCGGCGAAGCGGTACGTGCGCATCAAGCAGCCGATCGAGGTCAAGGACGGCGACAAGTGGGCGCGCTTCGTTCCGCACAACGGCTTCAAGGTCGAATTCACCATCGACTTCAAGCACCCCGTGTTCGACAAGAGCGGCAAGACCGTCAGCATCGACTTCGCCGACACGGCCTACACGAAGGAGGTCGCACGCGCGCGCACCTTCGGTTTCATGCATGAAGTCGAGGCGTTGCGCAACAGCGGTCTGGCGCTGGGGGGCTCGCTCGACAACGCCATTGTCATGGACGAGTTCCGCGTGCTGAACCAGGACGGGCTCCGCTACGACGACGAGTTCGTCAAGCACAAGGTGCTCGACGCCATCGGCGACCTGTACCTGCTGGGACATCCCATCATTGGCGCATTCGAGGCCTACAAGTCGGGCCACGCACTCAACAACGCGTTGCTCCGCGAACTGCTGCAGCACCAGGAATCGTGGGAGTTCGTCAGCTTCGAACGCGACGAAGACGTTCCCATGGCCTTCCTTCGGCTGCATCCCCTGGCTGCATGATCGTCATCCGCCTGCTGATCGTCGCCCTGCTGATTGCCGTGGCGGCGCTCGGACTGGCGTGGCTGTTCACCGGCAACCGCACCTACCTTGGTCACATCGGCCGCGTGCTGCGCTTCGCGATTGTGGTCGGCTTCTTTGCCGCGCTGGCGTTTGTGGTGGAACGAGTGGTGCTGCGATAAGCATCGCGTGAAACAACGATGTCGCTTTTTTTTTGCCAAATTTGATCGATCCTGATCCCGGAATCAGGATTATGGACAACCCTAAGGTACATTCATGCTATACAGTTGAAAGAATCGTGCCCTTCTTAGGCGAGGCCACCTTGAATTCGCGGCATTTCAAAAACAGACAATTTCAAACCTAGGAGATATAAAAATGCGCATCAAGACCCTGCCGATTCTCATCGCACTTGCCGGAACCACCCTGCAGGCGCATGCCATGGACGACCGCCTCTATGTCGCGCCCACGGTAAACTACACCTTTTCCGACAACGACCGTCAGGCCGACGATGGCTGGGGCGGCGGCCTTGCCCTCGGCAAGCCCATTACCGAGCACCTGAACATGGAGCTGGGGCTGACCGGCAGTTCGCTCGACTTCAATACCGGGAGCGGAAGTTATGACCTGTGGGGCCTCGGTGTCGACGCGATCTACCTGCTCAACCGCGATGCCGACTTTACGCCCTACGGTGTTCTGGGCATCGGTGCTCTGTATACCGACATTCCGGGCAGACACGATACCGGCCTGATGGGCAATATCGGTCTGGGTGTCATGAAGCGCCTGACCGACAACATTTCCCTGCGCGCGGACGCCCGCTACCGTATGGACGGCAACTCCACGAATGCATTCAATGAGAACAACTTCGGCGACGCCGTTGTCAGCGTCGGCCTGAACATCGCACTGGGTCAGAAGGCTCAGCCCGCACCGAAGCCGGAACCTGCGCCTGTCGCACGGCCCGAGCCGGCGCCCGCGCCTGCTCCGGCACCTGTCGTAGCGCCTGAACCGGTTGCGTCGGCGCTCACGACCCCGCAGGCGATGCAGCTCGACCAGGCCAAATCCGGCGACACGGTGGTGATCCTCGAAGGCGTGAATTTCGAGTTCGACTCCGCCCGTTTGCGCCCGGATGCGCGGCCCATCCTGGATGAGGCCGTGACGGTGCTGAATCGTCGCAAGGACATCAACGTGGACGTGATCGGTCACACCGACAGCACGGGCACCACGCAATACAACCAAGGCCTGTCCGAGCGTCGCGCCAAGGCCGTGTACGACTATTTCGTCGACAAGGGCATCGCCGCCGATCGCCTGGCGACCATGGGGTACGGCGAAACCAGGCCGGCCCACTCGAACGCCACCCGCGAAGGCCGGGCCAAGAACCGCCGCGTGGAATTGCTCGTCAAATAAGCCAGCGCATCACCGCTGCAAGCAGAAAGGCCGCACCCTCGGGTGCGGCCTTTCTGCTTGTCATGCCCGCTTTCACGTCGGGCGGGAACAACGGGATTGGCCCGGCGGTATCCGTCAGTTCTTCCTGGCCTGCCCGGGCGCCATCGCGTTCGAGCCGCCGCCGGCGTTGCTGGCAGTCGACAGGGATACATTGCGCCCGCCGGCCGACACCGCACCCCCCCCCTGGGTACCGGTCGTGGCCTTGTATGCCTGTCCCTTGCCGGCGCCATGTGCCGAGCCGCTCAGGTTGCCGCCTGCTGCGGATACGATTCCGGCTCCGCTTGCCTTGCCGCCACCGCTGGCGATGTAACCGTTGGAATGGGCCTGCGTTGCAGACGCCGCCCTGGATGAACTGGGGATATAGCCGTTGCCATGGGGGTGCGCTATCTGCCCGGGCCGGGTCGCCGAGACCGAAACGGAACCGGCCTTGCCCGTGGTTTTCGTCTGGCCGGTGTGAGTCGCAGTGGCGGCCTGCTTCGTCAGGCCCCCGCCTTTGCCCATGATCTGGCCGACGGTCATGCCATATTTTTGGGCGATCACGCCCCAGCCCATGCCGTCGGCGCGCATGGTGAGGATGCCGTCGACCTGGGTGCCATTGATGGTCCCGCCCAGCAATGCGGCTGACAGTTCGTCGGTGGTCGGCTGGGTGATTCCGAACTCGTTCAGCTCCGCTTGCGCCAGCCGGAGGGTGATGCGGACGCTGCCATAGCCCATGGAACCGGTAGGCGGGTCGATGGTCGTCGAAGACGTCGAGGTGTCGGTGGTGCCGGTTGCAGACTCGAGACTGAAGGCGGTGCCCTGCCGCAACCCGGACACCACCGCATGCGCCTGTTCCTTGCCTCCCAGGAATCCGGCGAACTCGGTGCTCAACCTGGTTTCGGTGTTGGTCGACGTGCCGACGGCTGTCGTCGTGGTGGATGGGCTTGTCGTCTCCGTCGTGGCGGACGTGGTGCTGGTCTCCTCTGCGTGGGCGGCAGGGTAGGCCGCTGCAAGACAGCAGGCCAGCAGCAGCGAACGCATGGGCAGGTGGTCGGGGTGTTTCATGGTCTGTCTCCTCTTTTATCCCTTGGAAAGAACCCGTTCGGTTTGAAGCATGATTTCCTGTGCCGTGGCGCTGTCCTTCAGCAGGCCATTGCTGGCAATGACGCGCATCCGCGTGGTTCGCGGGGTGAGGGGTTCCAGCAGCACCTCGATCTCGCGATCCTTCGCCGTTGCATTGATGACGCGTTCGCCCATTTTGTTTGTGGAACGCGAGACGACCTTCACGCCCATGTCGTGCATGGCCTCTACGCTGCCATTCTCGACGGTTTTCAGGGGGGCGGTGAACGTCCTGTAGATGATGCCGCCGAGGGTATGGGACAGCCCCACGCCGGCGCCGAGGGAGGCTGCGGTAAGCGTGATCGGATCGCACCCCGCGGTGCCTATAGCCAGCACGAGGACGGCTATTGCGGAACGGATCGTCTGGGAGCGAAATTTGAGCATATGCATTTCAGGTGCGTGCAGAAGGGGGGGCGCCTCAAAAATATCAAGCAAAACAAGGCCTTCGGATTTAGAAGGCGGCGAAATAAACGTCAGCTGCGTGTCGCATGCCATCCCTTCGATCTGCACCCCTCCCGCATTCAGGTGGACGTCGTTCGGCGCTTGTCATGATTCGCCAGTCCTCAGGGAGGCATGAGGCGTACCCGTGCCGGCACCAAGCATCCGGGCTCAAGGCACGTTAACGGCATTACGGCGACCTCGATGCCGAACTTTAGGCCAGGCGATTTCGTTGCCATTGCGATGCTCCGCATCACGAAAAAATCGCCACGGGCACCCAGACCGATCAAATGGCGCGGAAGAGGGCACGGCGTTGCAAAACCGGACAATGGAACGATGCCGGGGGTATGGTAGCCTGCAGCATTCCTGGGCGCTGCACCAGGACAGACAGAACCAATTCAATCCAGGAATGCCGAAAGGGCGAACGCCCTAAAGGGCACCTGTTCAATTCGGGCCGATTGGCGTGCATCATGCCCGGACCCGACGTTTCATTCTGGAGCCGTACCCATGCCCAACGCACTGTGGTTCATGCTCGTAGGCGGGCTGTTGCTTGTCATGGGCCTCACCTCTTCCATCCTCAAGCGCTCGCCGGTCACGGTTGCAATCATTTATCTGGCCGTGGGGCTGCTGGTCGGGCCGACCGTGCTTAACCTGTTCCATTTCAATCCGCTCAAGGAATCGGCCTTGCTGGAAGTCCTGACCGAAGTGGCGGTCTTGATATCCCTGTTCTCCGCCGGCGTCAAAATGCCGGTGCCCTTCAGCTTTGCCCGCTGGCGCGCACCGATCCTGCTGGCGACCGTCTCCATGGCCATCACCGTCGCGCTGATTGCTGCCTTCGCCCATTACGTGCTGGGCATGCCGCTAGGCGCCGGCGTGCTCCTCGGGGCGATCGTCGCACCGACCGATCCGGTGCTGGCAACCGATGTCCAGGTCCGTCATCCCGGAGATCGCGACCATCTGCGGTTCACCCTGACCTGCGAGGCGGGAATGAACGATGGCAGCGCGTTTCCGTTTGTGATGCTGGGGCTGGGCTTGCTGGGGTTGCATGAATTGGGCGACTTCGGCCTGAACTGGATCCTGCTGGACGGCGTCTGGGCCACTCTGGGGGGCATTGCGCTCGGCCTCGTCGCGGGCGTGGCGCTCGCGCGCCTGGGATGGACGCTGCGTCGCGCGCCCTACCAACATGAATTGATGGACGATTTCATTGGCCTCGGTCTGATCGGTGTCGTCTATGGGGTTGCGGTGCTGATTCACGTCTGGGGGTTCCTGGCCGTTTTTTTCGCGGCCGTCGCCTTGCGCCAGACCGAGCAGAAGCTCGCCAGGGCGGCCCGGGATGCGCTGGATTCGCAGCGTTCCGGGGAAATTGCGAATGGCGACGACGAGGCGTGCGCGCCCGAGTTGCCGCCCACGGTCAGCGAGGGATCGCTGGTGTTCAAGGAGCATCTGGAGAGGCTTTCGGTCGTGGTCCTGATTCTGCTGATCGGCGGGACGCTGTTTGTCGATTCGTGGAGTTGGAAGGCTGTCTGGCTGGCGCTGTTCCTGTTTGTCGTCGCCCGACCGGCGAGCGTCTTCGTCGGTCTGCTGGGTACGCGCACGCCCTGGCGGATGCGCGTGATGACCGGCTGGTTCGGCGTGCGCGGAATCGGTTCGCTCTATTACCTGGTGTACGCCATCCAGAGCGGGCTGCCCGAACCGCTGGCGCTCGACCTGATCCAGATGACCCTGATCGTCGTGACGCTCTCCATTCTTCTCCACGGCATCAGCGTCAAGCCGCTGATGGGACGTTTCTGGCGTCGCGCGGCGGACGAATCGCATTGATTGGGCAGCGGTAGTCCGCCCTCTGCGGACGGACTATAAAAAAAACCAGACAGGGTCGGAAAGCATCCGCCCGCTCGCCTGCATTCGATTAATCCTGACATCGGGAAGGCATCCATGAAAGTCCTGCCACGTATCTGGCTGATCGCGTTATTGTTCCTGGTCGGCTTGCCGGGCACCGGGGTGTACGCTGCGGACGGCGACGGAGCGTGGGCCCCCACCCCGCCGCGGCTGAGCTTTATGACGGCGAGGTGTCGTACTGGCGGTACGGCGCCGACGAGTGGGTGGATGCGCGACCCAATCTGGCGCTGGCCGAAGGCGATGCGTTTTACACCGGAAATGATGCCAACCTGGAGGTGCAGTTCGGCAGTCGCAGCTTTGTGCGCGCCGACGAGAATAGCCAGTTGTCGCTGGTTGCGCAGGAAGCGCACACCATCCAGTTCAAGCTGACCAGCGGGCGGGCGTCCTTCGACATGCGCAGCCTGGCGGTGGGCGACACGGTGGAGGTCAGTACGCCGAATGCCGTGTTCGTCATCGAGCATCCCGGCTACTACCGGGTGGAGGTGAACAGCCGCGAAGCCCATTTCATCACCCGCCGTGGCGGCGAGGCCACGGTGATCACGGCTGATGGGCGCTCGCTGAGCATCTATCCATCAGAGGAAATCGTCGTGACTGCCGGCAATCCGGTGCACGTGGCCACTTACGCCCCGCCGTCGCCTGATGCATGGGACCGCTGGAACGATGAACGCAGCGACCGGATCAGCGAATCGATCAGCGCCCGCTATCTGCCGCCCGGTATGTATGGCGCCGAAGAACTCGACCACTACGGCCAGTGGCGGGTGGTGCCGACCTACGGCGCGGTGTGGATTCCGTATGGCATGCGTGCCGACTGGGTACCCTACAGCACCGGCTCCTGGGTGTGGGATCCCTATTACGAATGGACCTGGATCGACGATTCGCCGTGGGGCTGGGCGCCCTTCCACTATGGCCGCTGGATCTATCTGGACGGCTTCTGGGCGTGGGCGCCGGGGCCGGTGGTGCGGCGCGCGGTGTATTCGCCCGCGCTGGTGGCGTTCCTGATCCGCGACCATGACGTGTCAGCGCGCATCAGCATCGGCCTGCCCGGGCTTTGGTGGGTCGCGCTGAGCTGGGGCGAGCCGGTGCTGCCGTGGTGGGGCCCATCCCACTATCGCGGCCATCCGTGGTGGGGCGGCTGGGGCGGGCCGCGGATTGTCAACCACGTGGTGATCAATCAGACCACGGTCATCAATGTGGGCACCATCCATTTCCACAATGCCACCCTGCCGCACGCCATCCTCACGGTACCCGCTGACACGTTTGGCCGTGAGCGGATTCGCGCCACCCTGGAGAATCGTTACCGGTACACCGATTTCGCGCCGGTGCGTGGGGAGCTGCCGGTCAAGCCTACGCGTGCGAGCCTGTTTGGCGGCGCGTCCAAGGGCGTGGCGCCGCCGCGGGAAATCCTTGCGCGCCCGGTGGTGTCGACGCGTCAGCCGCGCGAGCGGCTCCTGCCCTGGCAGGACACGGCGCCGCGCGCCGCCACCCAGGCGGGGCCCGAATCCCGCTATGTGATCCCGCCTGCACGTCGCCCGCAAGAAACGAAGCCCCTGCCGCGGCCGCCTTTCGGTGCCGACACCGGTCCGGAACGGCCGCCACAGCCGCTGCCGCCGCGCTATGAGGACATGAAGAAGTCGGTGACGCCGCCATCGCCGGCCACCCCCCGCAGCCAGACGACGACGCGCGAGCAAGAGACCGAGCGCAGGGAGGTGCAGCCCGCGGCCCGCCCTGCCGCCGTTGCGCCGGCCAGCCGTCCGGCAGCGCCGAGCGTGCAGGTCCCGCGCGCGCGTACCGAGCCTGTGCCCCAGTCTCCCGTCACCCCGCGCGGCCAGACCACGATACGCGAGCAAGGGACCGAGCGCCGGGAAGTCAAGCCTGCGCCTCGACCCGGTGGGGTTGCGCCGCCGGCCAGCCGCCCGGCGGCGCCTGGCAGCGTGCAGGCGCCGCGCGGTGGGGGCGAGCCCCCCTCGCCTCGCGTCGAAACCCGGCAGGACAGGAAAGAGCGGGCATTGCCAGGCCAGCCTGCCAACCAGACCTACCGGGGGCGCGACCGCGAAAACCGGGATGCGCGCTAAGCGAATGGCTCAGTGAGGGGGCGCGGACGACAGGCGGATCAGCCCTTGCGGTGGTGGCGCAGCAGGCTGTCCAGCGCGTCCTTGAGGGGGCCATCTTCGATTTCCGCATTCAAGTGCGCCAGACCGTCCAGCGCGGCGGGCGGCAAGCCGGCCTTCTCGACGGGGTGGACATAGCGCGCCAGCAGTTCGGGGTTGACGCTGACGCGCACCGCCGTCGCCACGATTCCGTGCTTGCCGAGGCCGGCCATCAGCGCGTCGGTCTGATGGCGCAGGCGGCTCGCGGCAGCCCCGCTGTCGCAGGCGAGGCTCAATACGCCATTTTCCATCTGCATCACGCGAACGTGCCCGGCCAGCGCGGCGGGCAGGGAACGGTCGAGCGCCGCCTGGGTCTTCAGCAGGGCGCGGGCGCGCACCGCCAGGCCATTCGGCAGCTGGCTGGCGAGCAGGTCGGCCAGACTCGAGGCGCTCACGGGCGTGACACGCGCGCGTCGCGGGAAGGCCGTTCCGCTATGTTAAGATTCAACGGTTTACCGCGTCCTGCGGGCATTTCGGATTCCTCATGCTGCAATCCCTGTTCAAGAAAGTCTTCGGCAGCCGCAACGACCGGCTGGTCAAACAATACCTGCAAAAGGTGAAAGCGATCAATGCGCTCGAACCGGCGATGGAGAAATTGTCCGACGTCGAACTGGCCGGCAAGACCGCCGAATTCAAGTCGCGGCTGGAAGGCGGCGAGACGCTCGACAAGCTGCTGCCGGAAGCCTTCGCCGTGGTGCGCGAAGCGTCGAAGCGGGTGCTCGGCATGCGCCACTTCGATGTGCAGATGGTGGGCGGCATGGTACTGCACGACGGCAAGATCGCCGAGATGCGCACCGGCGAGGGCAAGACGCTGATGGCGACGCTGCCCGCCTACCTGAACGCGCTGGCGGGCAAGGGCGTGCACGTGGTGACGGTGAACGACTACCTGGCCAGCCGCGACGCGGAGTCGATGGGCCGCGTGTACGGCTTCCTCGGCCTGACCACCGGCGTCAACCTGTCGCAGATGCCCCACGATGAAAAACAGGCCGCGTACGCCGCCGACATCACCTACGGCACCAACAACGAATACGGCTTCGACTACCTGCGCGACAACATGGTCTACCAGATCGAGGAGAAGGTGCAGCGCCCGCTGGCCTACGGCATCATCGACGAGGTCGACTCGATCCTGATCGACGAGGCGCGCACGCCGCTGATCATTTCCGGACAATCTGAAGAGAACACCGCGCTGTACCAGCAGGTCGATCTGGTACCGCCACGGCTGGTCCGGCAGAAGGACGAGGAATCCGAGGGCGATTACTCGGTCGACGAGAAATCGCGCCAGGTGCTGCTGTCTGAATCCGGGCACGAAAAGGTCGAGGCCATCCTCACCGAGATGGGCCTCTTGCCCGAGGGCGGCAGTCTGTACGATGCCTCCAACATCATGCTGATGCATCACGTCTACGCCGCGCTGCGTGCGCATGCGCTGTATTTCCGCGACCAGCATTACGTGGTCCAGAACGGCGAAGTGATCATCGTCGACGAATTCACCGGCCGTCTGATGAGCGGCCGCCGCTGGTCGGAAGGGCTGCACCAGGCGGTGGAGGCGAAGGAAGGCGTGGCGATCCAGAAGGAAAACCAGACGCTCGCGTCGATCACCTTCCAGAACTACTTCCGCATGTACCAGAAGCTCTCGGGCATGACCGGCACGGCGGACACCGAAGCCTACGAATTCCAGAGCATCTACGGCCTCGAAACCGTGGTCATCCCGACCCATCGGCCGATGATCCGCAAGGACGAACACGACCAGGTGTACCGAACCGGCAAGGAACGCGACCAGGCGGTGATCAACGAAATCCGGGCCTGCCACGAGCGCGGCCAGCCGGTACTGGTCGGCACCACCTCGATCGAGGCCAACGAGCACCTGTCGGCCGAACTGACCAAGGCCGGACTGCCGCACAACGTATTGAACGCCAAGCAGCACGCCCGCGAGGCGGAAGTCATCGCGCAGGCTGGCATGTCGGGCGGCATCACCATCGCCACCAACATGGCGGGCCGCGGCACCGATATCGTGCTCGGCGGCAGCATCCAGAAGGAGATCGACGGGATCCGCACCGACGAAGCCGTGTCCGACGCCGACACGGACGCGCGCATCGCCGCGTTGAAGGCGGACTGGCAGCCGCGTCACGACGCCGTGGTGGCGGCCGGCGGCCTGCACATCATCGGCACCGAACGCCACGAATCGCGCCGCGTCGACAACCAGCTGCGCGGCCGTTCCGGGCGCCAGGGCGACCCTGGTTCCAGCCGCTTCTTCCTGTCGCTGGAAGATCCGCTCTTGCGCATTTTCGCCTCCGACCGCGTCGCCGCGATCATGAACCGGCTCAAGATGCCCGAGGGCGAGGCGATCGAGCACCCATGGGTGACCCGTGCGATCGAAAACGCGCAGCGCAAGGTCGAGCAGCGCAACTTCGACATCCGCAAGCAGCTGCTCGAATACGACGACGTGTCGAACGACCAGCGCAAGGTTATCTACGAGCAGCGTAACGACCTGCTGGCGAGCGCCGACATCGGCGACACCATTCGCGCCATGCGCGACGACGTGCTGAATGAGACGGTCAACCAGCACATTGCACCCGGCAGCATGGACGAGCAGTGGGACGTGGCAGGCCTGGAAAAGACCCTGACTGCGCAGTTCTCGCTCGACCTGCCGCTCCAGCAGTGGCTGGACGAGGACAAGGCCCTGAACGAGGAGGGCCTGCGCAAGAAGATCTTCGAGGCCGCGGACGCGGTCTACAAGGAGAAGGAAGCGCTGGTCGGCGCCGATGGCCTGCGCCAGTTCGAGCGTGCGGTGATGCTGCAGAGCATGGACAGCCACTGGCGCGAACACCTGTCGGCGCTGGATCATCTGCGTCAGGGCATCCATCTGCGAGGTTACGCGCAGAAGCAGCCAAAGCAGGAATACAAGCGCGAGGCCTTCGAGCTGTTCGCCGCCATGCTCACCGCGATCAAGACCGAGGTCACGCAGATCACCACCACCGTGCAGATCCGCGCGCCCGAGGACGTGCAGGCCGTCGAGCCGCACGAGCCGTCGAACGTCCAGTTCCAGCACACCGAGTACGACGAGGCACAGGACTTTGCCGAAGTCGACCAGGCCGCGGCCGCGGGCGAAGGCTATCCCAAGGTCGGCCGCAACGATCCCTGCCCGTGCGGTTCGGGCAAGAAATACAAGCAGTGCCACGGCCGGCTGAGCTGAGGAGTCACCATGCCCTACTATGTTTTCCGTCTGGGAATGTTCAAGGTGCTGGAAAAGCGGGGCGAGTGGGCGACCTTCAAGGAAGCCAAGGCGCACACCAATGAACTGCGCAAGACGCTCGACCCCAAGACCGGCGACAAGTACAAGATGATCTTTGCCGAGAATGAAATCGCCGCGCAGGACACGCTGACGGCCGAGCGCGAACTGGACCAGCGGCTGTCCGGTGACGACTGGTAAACGCGGCGGCTGCTCAACCCATGTCTTGTGTGATGACGCTTCATGGCTGAATACAACGAAGACGCCTACAAACTGGCCCGCAAGGCCTACATCGAATACAGCTGCCCGTTCGAGCGGGCCCTGCTGTCGCGTTGCGTGAGCTGCGCCCGCTCGCGCAAGCTGAATCTGGCCGAGCGCGAAGCGATTGCCTGCGGCGACCCCGGCGTGCGCGAACACTGCCTGACGTTCTATCAGGCGCTGCACGAGAACGCGCAATTCGCGCTCAAGATCAATCCCGATGCGCCGTGGCCATTCGGCAAGGAAATCCGCGCCCAGTGTGGCGGTGTGCGCGGCCTGTCGACCGCGCTCGAGGGCGCTGCCGACGAAGCAACCGACATCGCCGCGACCGTGCTGCAGGGCACGGCGCATTTCGGCGATACCGCCGATTTTCCCTACTCCGAAATCATGCGCGCCGTGGTGCATTACGAACCGCGCAAGCGCCGCTCATGACCAAAACTACCAGTCGGGGAACCCGAGTGGGCGTGCCGCGGTCACTTGGTCGGCTTCCGCTTTTTGATTACACTTTCCGCGTGCGTGCCCGACTCCACCGATACCTGTTGATGCTGCTGATGCTGGCCCTGCCGCTGCAGGCGTTTGCCTATACTGCCATGCAGGCCTGCATGTTTTCGGATCGGGGTGCGGCGGAACAGATGGCAATGTCCGGCGAGGCGATGGAGGGCATGACCGACTGCCACACCACACCCGACCCGCCGCATAGCCCACCCGCACAACACGAATGCAAGTACTGCGCTGCCTGCGCGCTGGCCTCGGCCCTGCCGATCGACTTCACCGGCGGCACGCCGGTGGTGCCGATTGCGCACAGCTTCGCCTTGCTGCCCGCTGCGTCGTTCAGCGGCTTCATCCCGGACGGCCCTGACCGACCTCCCCGGGCCTCCCTCGCCTGAATCGCGCGCTGGTAACGGCGCGTAGCCCGATTTTGCGCGCGGAGAAAATGCCGCGCGGTTGCGAGGACGATCATGTTGAAGCTTTTCTTACGTCGTGCGGCGCTGCTGGCGTACGCACCTTTCCTGGCGCTGGTGTCGATGTGCGCATGGCTTGCAGCAATGCCGGCGGCACTGGCGGCCGAAGCCGTTGCATCCCGGCCCGTTGCAGCCGACCCTTTCGGGCATTACCAGCGCTGGCGCGACGAACCGCTGCAGGACTGGCGCAAGGCCAACGCGCGCGTCGGTGAGATCGGCGGCTGGCGCACCTATCTGCGCGAGTCGCAGCAGGCCGGCGACGGTCCGGGCCAGAACGGGAGCGACCATCATGCGCACTGAGATGACCCCCATGAATCCGACGCCTTTTACGTTGCGCACTCTGGCGCTTGCAGTGCTCGCCACCGTATTGCTCGGCGGCTGCGCGAATTTCTCGGCGGACGGCGGCTTCGATGCGATTCAGTCGGCCACGCAGTCGCGCATCCAGAAGGATGTCGTGTGGTCGCGCGACGAGGCCGCCCGGTCGCAAACGCAGGCGCGCATCGATGCGTTGCTGGCCAAGCCGCTGTCCGCAGAGGATGCGGTACAGATCGCGCTCCTCAACAATCCTGGCCTGCAGGCGGCATTCAACACGCTCGGCATTGCGGAAGCCGACTGGATCGGGGCGCGGCGCCTGCCGAACCCCGCGCTGAGCATCGGCCGGCTCACGCAAGGAGCCGAGGTGGAGTGGGATCGCGCGGTCAGCCTCGACCTGATGCGGCTGCTGACCATGCCGATGCGTGCCGGCATCGAAGAGCGCCTGTTCGAGCAGACGCGGCAAAGGCTGTTGCTCGACGTGCTGCGGCTGGCGGCGGATACGCGCAAGGTGTGGGTCGTTGCGGTCTCTGCCAACCAGACGGCGCACTATCAGCAGCAGGCGATGGAGGCTGCAGAAGCCGGGGCGGAACTGGCGCGACGCATGGCGCAGGTGGGGAACTGGAGCAAGCTGAAGCAGGCGCGCGAGCAGGCCTTCTATGCGGACGCGGCGCTGGCCGTCGCGCGCGCCGAGCAGGCCAGGCTGCAGGCGCGCGAACGGCTCACCCGGCTGCTGGGCTTGAGCAGCGCGGACGCGATCCAACTGCCGACGCGCCTGCCCGATCTGCCGGCGTCGCTGCCGCCGCTGCCGGATGTCGAGCAGCGCGCGATGGACACGCGCGTCGACCTGCAGATGACCCGGCTGCAGACCGAGGCGCTGGCCAGGAACCTCGGACTCACCCGGCGCACGCGCATCATCAATGTGCTGGAGCTCGGCGCCATGAACAACAGCTTCAACGATGCGCCGCTGCAGCGCGGCTACGAGATCAGCTTCGAGCTGCCGCTGTTCGACTGGGGACAGGCCCGCGTGGTGCAGGCCGAGTCGCGCTACCGCCAGGCGCTCGAACGCGCACGCGAGACCGCGGTGAACGCGCGTTCGCAGGTGCGCGAGGCCTATGCCATGCAGCAGAGCCAGTACGCCGTTGCGCGGCACCTGCGCGACGAGGTGGTGCCGCTGAAGCAGCGCATTTCGGAAGAAAACCAGTACCGCTACAACGGCATGCTGATTGGCGTGTTCGAACTGCTCGCCGACGCGCGTTCGCAGATCGCCGCGGTCAACGCCGCCATCGAGGCGCAACGCGATTTCTGGCTCGCCGACGCCGACATGCAGATGGCGCTGGCCGGCCCACCGGGAAAAACCGCGGTCACCTCGATCTCATCCGTCCCCGCCGACGTTGCGGGCGGACATTGATAAGGATTCCTCATGACGTCAAGACGTGATTTTTTCAAGCTCGGCGGCGCGCTTGCCGCCGCTTCGGTGAGCCCGGTGGCGATGGCAGCGCTTCCGGAAATCGTGAGCATGGACAAGCCCGACACCCAGCCGCCGCTGACGCCGCCCAACGGCCGTCCCTACAATGCGGTAGTGACGCTCAACGGCTGGACGCTGCCGTGGCGCATGAAGGGCGGGGTGAAGGAATTCCATCTCGTCGCCGAGCCGGTCGTGCGCGAAATCGCCCCGGGCATGAAGGCCCACCTGTGGGGCTACAACGGCCAGAGCCCCGGCCCGACCATCGAGGTGGTGGAAGGCGACCGTGTGCGCATCTATGTCACCAACCGCCTGCCCGAGCACACGACCATCCACTGGCACGGCCAGCGCCTGCCCAACGGCATGGACGGCGTCGGCGGGCTCACCCAGCCGCAGATCGCGCCGGGCAAGACCTATGTCTACGAATTCGTCGCGCGCCGCCCCGGCACCTTCATGTACCACCCGCACGCCGACGAGATGACACAGATGGCGATGGGCATGATGGGATTCTGGGTGACGCATCCGAAGGGCAGACAGCCGCTGATCGAACCGGTGGACCGCGATTTCTGCTTCCTCATCAACGCCTACGACATCGACCCCGGCAGCGCCACGCCGTCGGTCAACACCATGCTCGACTTCAACCTGTGGACCTGGAACAGCCGCGCCTTTCCCGGCATCGACAGCCTCAACGTGCGGCTGAACGATCGGGTGCGCATCCGCATGGGCAACCTCACCATGACCAACCATCCGATGCACCTGCACGGCGTCGAGTTCGAGGTGACTGGAACCGACGGCGGGCCGGTGCCGAAATCCGCGCGCTGGCCCGAAGTCACGACCGACATCGCGGTCGGCCAGATGCGCCAGATCGAGTTCGTCGCCGACGCGGAAGGCGACTGGGCCTTCCATTGCCACAAGAGCCACCACACCATGAACGCGATGGGCCATGGGGTGCCGACGATGATCGGCGTCGACTACAGCGGCCTGGCCGGCAAGATCAGCAAGCTCATCCCCGACTACATGGCGATGGGCGAGCGCGGCATGGCCGACATGGCTGAAATGGAGATGCCGCTGCCCGACAACACCCTGCCGATGATGACCGGCCGGGGACCCTACGGCTCGGTCGAGATGGGCGGCATGTTCAGCGTGATGAAGGTGCGGCGCGAGCAGAAGCGCGACGATTATTCCGACCCCGGCTGGTACACGCAGCCGCCGGGCACGCAGGCGCGCGAGGTCGCCGGCGCGCCGGCCGATCCGATACGCGCGCCGCTGACCACCCGCGCTCATGACGCAGGAAACGAAATTGAAGTGACTGTTCGCAAACCCACCGGCCATGCCGGTCATTGAATGAAAGGAAAAAACATGAAATCCGCACTGCTATCGATTGCCTTGCTGGCCGCCCCGCTGACAGTTGTTCACGCTAACGGCGACGGCATGCCCATGCTGGTGGCCGAGACCCACACCATGAACATGCCAGCGGCCGGGGGGGATCACGACATGACTGTGCCGGCGGCCGAGGGTGTGGTGCGCAAGATTGACCGCGACGCAGGAAAGATCACCCTCCGCCACGGCGTCATCAAAAGCATCAACATGCCGTCGATGACGATGGTCTACAAGGCCGCTAATGCGTCCCTCCTAGAGGGACTCAAGGCAGGTGACCGGGTCCGCTTCGATGTCGAGAAGCGGGACGGCGTTGACACCATTACCCGTATCGAGCGGCAGCACTGACGTCTGATGAAGGCAAGGCCGACGGCATCGTGCAGCGCGACTCCATCACGTCTGGGATCGGGCCCGCGCGATCGTGCATTGCACGAGAGCACGGATGGGGAAGCTGCCCGGGTAGCCGGTCGGGCAAATCAACGACGGATTTTGTACTAGAGTGGACGTGAAGCCTGCCGCGTCCACGCACTTGGCATGTGCGGGTGGGTCCACCCTTATTGAGGAGAGCATGATGAAACACCCATCGATGTTGGTTATTTCCCTCGGTCTGGCGCTGGGGGTTTCTGCACCGGCCCTGGCCCAGACGCAAGACAAGGCGCAGTCCCGCGACCAGACCCGCACCACCCAGCAGATACGCGATCAGGATCGTGAACGCATTTACGGGTCTGAACTGATGACACGACAGGAGCGTATCGAGTATCACAATCGCATGCGCACGATGAAGACCGCTCAGGAGCGCGAGGCTTTCCGCGAGGAGCATCACAAGCAGATGCAGGAACGCGCCAAAGCGCAGGGCAAGACCCTGCCCGATATGCCGCCAGCTGGCGGCATGGGGCCCGGTCCGGGGATGGGCCCCGGAATGGGGCCGGGTTCCGGGATGGGACCCGGGGGTGGCCGCCGCTGAATGGCGACAGCCCGTGGGGTCAGGTCAGGCTGGCCGCTGCGTTGAAACGCAGCGTGGCGGCGAATCCATGGCCGCCATCCGCGCGCGGCAGTCCGTCACCCAGTTCAAGCTGCGCATGAGAAAGCGCAGCGATGCGGGCGACGATGGACAGGCCGAGGCCGCAGCCCTCACCCTCGACCTCGCCGCGCACAAACCGTGCGCTGAGTTGCGACCGCAGATCGGGCGCCACGCCCGGGCCGTCGTCTGCGACGGTGATTGCACACGCTGATCCGCTTCGTGCCAGGCGCACCTCGATACGCGCGCCTTCACCTGCATAGCGCACGGCATTGTCGACCAGGTTGCGAACCGCGACCTGCAACCATCCCGCGGTGACCTGGATGCTGCACCCCGGTGTCGCATCGACCACCAGCGTTTGCCGCTGGCGCTGCGCCTGCGGCAGCAGTTCTTCGCACACCGTGGTCACGGATTCGGCGGGATCAAGCGGCGGGGGTGCGCTGCCCTGACTGGCCGGATCGACACGCGCCAGCGTCAGCAATTGCTCGACCAGATGCGTCATCCGGTCCACGCCCGCGATCACCTGCGCCAGCGCGTGCTGCTGGCTGTCGGCCTTCTGCGCGCGCAGCGCAACCTGCGCCTGCACTTTCAGTGCGGCCAGCGGGGTGCGCAGCTCGTGCGCCGCATCCGCGGTGAAGCGGCGCTCGTTTTCAAACGCTTCGGTGACGCGCAGGATCAGCGCGTTGAGCGCCGTGCGCAGCGGCGCGATTTCCTCCGGCAGCGCGGGCGATGCGTCGAGCGGTGCCAGAGCCTGCGGATCCAGCGCCCCGACCTGCCGCGCCACGGCATCCACCGGCCGCAGGGTGCGGCCGACGCCCCACCAGACCGCCAGCGCCATCAGCGGCAGCGCCAGCGCGCCAGGAATCAGCAGCGACAAGCCGATTTCCCGTGCCAGGCCTTCGCGGGCGGCGTGTGCCTGCCCCACCACGACCTGGTATTCCTCGTCGCCATCCTGCACCGCATAAAAGCGCCAGGGCGCGCCCTGGTAGCGGTGTTCGCTGAATCCCGGCGCCACGCCGGACTCAAACCCCCCGTGACCCATGGACGTGACCAGACGCTGCATTTCCCCGCGCTTGCGGTGCCACACCTCGAATGCGATCGGCACCGGGTTGTGGCGGCTTTGATCCTGCAACTCTTCCACAAAATGCTCGACCTCACCGGCCGCCACGATCGCCAGCAGGGTATCGGCCACTTGCGTCAGCTGGGCGTCGAGCAGTTCGTCCGCTTCGTGGTGCGCGCGCTGGTAAACCACCAGCGCCGACAGCAGCCAGATCGCTGCCACCGACCCGGTGAGCAGCCACACCAGCCGCCGCCGCAGGGAATACGACCGCGGCGGGCTCATGGCGCGGGTGCGGCTGCCGACGCCGTGTAGCCGACGCCGCGCACGGTGCGGATCAGGTCGTTGCCGAGCTTCTTCCGCAGATGATGGATGTGGACTTCGAGCGTGTTGCTGTCGACCGTGTCGTTCCAGGTATAGAGCTGTTCTTCCAGGGTGCGCCGCGTCAGAACGCGGCCGTTGTTTTCCAGCAGGAGGTGCAACAGGTCGAATTCGCGCGGGGTCAGTTCGACGGCCTGGCCGGCGCGCGTCACGGTGCGTGCCGCCGGGTTGAGCTCGACCTCGCCCAGCGTGAGAACCGGCTCCGGGCGGCCATGAGCGCGGCGCACCAGCGCGCGCAGGCGGGCGGTAATCTCGTCGAGGTCGAATGGCTTCAGCACATAGTCGTCGGCGCCCAGATCGAGCCCGCGCACCTTGTCTTCCAGCTGGTCGCGCGCGGTCAGGATCAGTACAGGCGTCGCGTCATGGCGCGCGCGCAGCCATTGCAGCACCGACAGGCCGTCGCGTTTCGGCAGCCCCAGGTCGAGTACCACGGCCGCGAACGATTCGGTGGACAGCGCCGCCACCGCCGCCTCGCCATCGCGCAGCCAGTCGACGGCATAGCCCGCCTGCGTCAGCCCGGCCTGCAGGCCGTCGCCCAGCATGCGGTCGTCTTCCACCAACAATATGCGCATCGCTCCGGTTTCACCCTCGGGTCATCATTTCGGAATCCTCACCGTGTCCTCGTCGAACACCCCCTGTTCCGCCTGTCGGTGGCAGGCGGCGCAGTTGGCGGCGGAGCCGATCGACTTGCGGGACCAGGTCGCGCGCGACACCTCGTCGTGCTTGCGCACGAACCAGCGGGTTTCGGTGATGCGCAGCGGGGCTTCGTTCAGATTCACGCCCTGCATCACCCGACCGCCCATCCGGCTGTTGCCGCTGTCGGCGGCGTTGGCTTCCAGGAATCGCAGGATATCAGCCTGCGTGGCCGGATCAAGGCTGGCATTCTCGCCGAAGTGCTGGTCGAGCCCGCCCATCAGCCGCCGCCACGAGGCCTTCGGCAGAAAGGCCGGTGCATAGGCGATATGGCAGCTGGCACACTCCTGTTGCCAGTTCTTGTGCGTCAGTTTCGGCAGCGCATGGCCGCCGCCGTCGCCACGCGCGTCGCCCGAAGGCAGCGAAAACGCCAGCACGCTGACCGCCCCGACCGCTGCGACGACGCCGATGCCACGCAATAGATAATTCATGGTGTGCTCCTTATTTGACCTGGCTCAGCCAGGCGATGAAATCGCCCTTTTCCTGCGCGCTGCATTCGCGTTGCAGGACATCCTGGCAATTGCGCCGAAACCATTTCTCGACTTTGGCGGCATCGGTGAAGCGTTGCGGATTCGCCGCCGGCGCCAGCGGCTCGATGCGTTTGCCGACGCGGGTACGCCCGACCTGGGTCGGATTGGCAGTATGGCAGCCGGCGCAGCTCACGGCCTGGCCATTGCGCCCCGCGTGCTCGGTTCGGTAGAGTGCCGCGCCGCGCGGGGCGGCCAAGGCCGAGACCGGCACGCCCGCCTGCTGCGCATACTGTGCCATCAGGCTGGCGGGGGAGTCGGCGGCGCCTGCCATGGCGGAGGCCATGCCCAGGATTGCCAGGCCGCTGCAAACCATGTGCTTAATCATGCTGCACCCCGCTTTCCATCTGATGGTATTGCTTGCCGGTGACCATGCTTTGCGCCACACGCTCGCCGCGCCACTGGTGAAACACCAGCGCAGTCAGATGCAGGCCGATGAAGCCGAGCAGCAGGACGAATCCGACTTCGTGCGGCTCGCCCAGCACGTCCTCCAGCCACGCGGCATCTCCCAGCCAGCCGGCGAGGGGGCCGGCCTGAAACTCGCTGGCGGCCAGCCCCAGTCCGGTGATGACCATGAGCGCCATGACGCCGTAGGCGAACAGATACCCCAGGCTGGCGATCGGGTCGTGTCCTGCGCGATGCTTCGCGGGCAGACGCATGGTCGAGAGGCTGGCCTTCCAGACGGCCGGATGCCACACGTCGCGCCAGCGTGCACTGGCCGGTCCGACCACGCCCCACAGCAGGCGCGTCAGCAGGCCGGCCGTCAGGACGTAGCCGCTGAGAATATGCAGATTCCAGAAGGTCTTTTCATAGGGTCCGTGCTCGAACCATTCGGCCAGCTGGCTGGTGGCGATGAGCGAGACGATCGCCAGCGCGATGGCCCAGTGAAGCACGCGCAGCAGGGGGTCGAACACGCGATGGGGGTGGGTAAGCGATTGGGTCACGGTGCGCTCCTTGAACAGGGTGTGAAGCGGACTCTACGTGTGCTAGCTTAGGAATAGCTTAAGACGGCGTTTTTCGACGGGCATGCCTCGGCGACGCCGCCGCTCGGGCTTGCACGGTACGGGCCCGCGTCTTAAGACGGGCTTAAGAATCGCCCGCCAGAATGCGCCCCCCATGCCGTCTAACAATTCCCCGGAGATCAAGCGTGATCACTCGAATCCTTTTAATGGCGCTGTTGGGTGCCACCCCCGCCTTTGCGGCTGACGTCCTGCCCCTGAGTGCTGCCCAGAAGAAAAACCTCGGCATCGACACCGTGGTCGCCGGCACGCAGGCCGCGAGTCCGGCGCTCAGCTACGCGGCGCGCGTCACGCTGCCGCCCGACAGCGTGCGCGTCGTCGCCGCGGCCGGTGCCGGCCTGGTCACCCAGCTGCACGTGCAGGCGGGCGACACCGTCAAGCGCGGCGCGCCGCTCGTCACCCTCTCGATGCCGGGGCTGGCCGACGCGCAGAATGCCCTGACGCAGGCGCGGCTGAGGTCGCAACTGTCGGCCAGCAACGCCGCGCGCGATGAGCAACTGTTCAGCGAAGGCCTGATCGCCGAATCGCGTTTGCGCGCCACCCGTTCCGAAGCCCAGTCCGCACGCGCCGCCCTGACCGCGGCACAGGTTGCCCTGTCCCTGATGGGCACGGGCAAGGTGGCCGGCAGCGCCATCACGCTGACTGCGCCGATCGCCGGCGTGGTCACGGAAAGTCCCGCCGAGCCGGGCCAGCGCGTGGATGCCGGGTTGGCGCTGGTGAAGGTCGCGGACCTGTCGAGGCTGGCCCTGGAGATTCCGCTGTCGACGGCGCAGGCGCGTCAGGTGGCGGTCGGGCAATCCGTGACGGTGGCGGACAGCGGGGCCAGCGGGCGCGTCACCGCCCTGCTGCCCCAGCTCAGCGCGTCGCAAAGCGTGCTGGCGCGCGCCAGCCTGCGCGACCCACAAGGCCTGCTGCGCCCCGGCCAGTCGGTGCAGGTCGCCATCGCCGGCGTGCAGTCGGCGGAAACAGCAGTCGTGCCTGCCGCCGCGCTGGTATGGAAGGTCAACGTGCCCTACGTATTCGTCGAAACCCCGCAAGGTTTCGTGCCGACGCAGGTACGGCTGGTCCGCCAGAACGCGAGCGACGCCGAAGTCACCGGCCTCGCAGGCGGCAGCCGCGTCGCCGCCAAGGGTGTGGCGGCGCTCAAGGCGCAATGGCTGGGAGAGTGAGTCATGATGAATAGCCTGATCGAAACCGCGCTGGCGCGACGGTGGTTCGTGCTCGCCCTGGCGGTGGCGCTGGCAGGGCTGGGCGTGCGCGCGTTCCAGCAGATCCCCATCGACGCCTTCCCCGACGTCTCGACCACCCAGGTCAAGCTGATCCTGAAGGCGCCGGGCATGACGCCGGAAGAGGTGGAGGCGCGCATCGCCCAGCCGGTTGAAACCGAACTGCTGGGTATTCCGAAGCAGACCATTCTGCGCAGCCTGTCTAAAAACGCGCTGGTCGACATTACAGTCGACTTTGCCGAAGGCACCGACATTTACTGGGCGCGCCAGCAAGTGGCGGAGCGCTTCGCCAACGCGAAGGGCGACCTGCCCGCCAACGTGTCGGGCGGCCTGGCGCCGATTTCCACGCCGCTGTCCGAGCTGTTCATGTTCACCATCGAGGGACCGCTGTCGCTGGCGGAAAAGCGCACCCTGCTCGACTGGACCGTGCGCCCGCAATTGCGAGCCCTGCCCGGCGTGGCCGACGTCAACTCGCTCGGCGGCCGCGTCGCGACGTTCTCGGTGAGCCCCGACCCGGCGGCGCTGGCCGCGCGCGGCGTCACCTATGACGAATTGCGCAGGGCGCTGGAAAGCAACACCCGCAATGACGGCGCGGGGCGCGTCAACGAAGGCGAGGAAACCTGGGTGGTGCGCGTCAACGGCGGGGTCGCGAGCCTCGACGATTTGCGGCACATTGGCGTCAAGACGGTCAATGGCGTGGTCGTCACCGTCGGCGACGTCGCGCGCGTGGAGCTGGGCGAGATGACCCGCTACGGCGCGGTGACGCAAAACGGCCAGGGCGAGGCGGTGGAGGGCCTGGTGATCGGGCTGAAAGGCGTCAACGCGGGCGAACTGATCAAGAACGTCAAGTCCAAGATCGCCGAGATCCAGGCCACCCTGCCCAAGGGTGTGACGATCTCGACGTTCTACGACCGCGCGCAACTGGTCGACCGCGCTGTCGGGACGGTGAGCAAGGCGCTGCTGGAAGCGGCGGTGCTGGTGGTGATCCTGCTGTTGCTGTTTCTCGGCAATCTGCGCGCCGCCATCGTGGTGGCGTTGATCCTGCCGCTGTCGGTGCTGGCAACCTTCGTGCTGATGCGCCAGTTCGGGCTGTCGGCCAACCTGATGAGCCTCGGCGGGCTGGCCATCGCGATCGGCCTCCTGGTCGACGCGGCGGTCGTGGTGGTCGAGAACGTCGTCGCGCATCTGGCGCACGATCCGGAGAACACCAGCGAAACGCCGCTGCAACGCGTGCTGTGGGCGACGCAGGAAGTCGCCCGCCCGGTGACATCGGGCATCGCCATCATCGCGATCGTGTTCCTGCCGCTGCTGACGCTGCAAGGCCTGGAGGGCAAGCTGTTCGCGCCGGTCGCGCTGACGATCGTGTTCGCCCTGGCGGCGTCCCTGCTGCTGGCGCTCACCGTGATCCCGGTGCTGGCCTCGATGCTGCTGAAGCAGGGCGCGCACACCGATCCGTGGCTGCTGCGCAAGGCCCAGGGCCTCTACACGCCGCTGCTCGATCGCGCGCTGGCGCGGCCGAAACTCGTCTACTTCACGGCAGGCGCGCTGATGCTGGCGGCGGTCGGCGTCTATCCGCTGATCGGCAAGACGTTCATGCCGACCATGGACGAGGGCGACATTCTGGTGCAGCTGGAGAAGCTGCCGTCGATCAGCCTGGAAGAAGCCGTCGCGCAGGATCTGCGGGTTCAGCAGGCGCTGCTGAAAAATGTGCCGGAAATCCGCCGCATCGTCGCCCGCGCCGGCGCCGATGAACTCGGGCTCGACCCGATGGGGCTCAACGACACCGATTCCTTCCTGGTGCTGAAACCGATGGCCGACTGGCGCCGCCCGGACAAGGAATGGCTGACCGGGGAAATCCGCAAGGTAGTCGACGGCTTCCCAGGCATCGCCTATACGTTCACCCAGCCGATCGACATGCGGGTATCGGAAATGCTCACCGGCTCGCGCGGCGATATTGCGATCAAGATTTTCGGTCCCGATCTCGCCACGCTCAACCGGCTGACCGGCGAGATTTTCAGCGTGGTCGAGAAAGTCCCCGGTGCGTCCGATGTCTACACCCAGCAGAACGCCGGCGTGCAGTATCTGCAGGCGGAAATCGACCGCAATGCCGCCGGTCGTTTCGGTCTGTCCGCCGACGACATCGCCATGCTGCTGCGCACGCAACTCGAGGGCGAAATCATCGGCACGATCCAGCAGCAGGGGCGGCGCGTGCCGCTGCAGCTGCGCGGCCCGGCCGACCTGCGCGCGTCGCCCGACGCACTGCAGGCGCTGCGCCTCACCCTGCCGGACGGCCGCGAAATCAGCCTCGATCAGGTGGCCCATCTCAAGCGCACCAACGGCCCCGTGGCGGTGAAGCGCGAAAACGCGGCACGCTTCACCGTGGTGCAGAGCAACGTCGCCGGTCGCGATCTGGTGAGCTTCGTCGAGGACGCGAAAGCGGCCGTCGCCGCGCAGGTCAAGCTGCCGCCCGGCTACAGCCTCACCTGGGGCGGCCAGTTCGAAAACCAGCAGCGCGCCGCGAAACGATTGATGATCGTGGTGCCGGTCGCGCTGCTGCTGATCGGCTTCCTCCTCTATGTCACCTTCGGCGACGCACGCCAGGCCCTGCTGGTGATGATGAACGTGCCGCTGGCGCTGATCGGCGGCATCTTCGCGCTGGCGGCGTCGGGCGAGTACCTGTCGGTGCCCGCCTCGGTCGGCTTCATCGCGCTGCTGGGCATCGCCGTGCTGAACGGGGTGGTGCTGGTCAGCCACTTCAACCAGTTGCGCAATCAGGGGATGCATGGCGACGCCGTGGTGCGCGACGGCGCGCTGCGGCGCCTGCGCCCGGTGCTGATGACCGCCAGCATCGCCGCCTTCGGTCTGGTGCCGTTGCTGTTTGCGACCGGGCCCGGTTCCGAAATCCAGCGACCGCTTGCCATCGTCGTGATCGGCGGTCTGGTCAGCGCCACATTGCTGACGCTGGTGATGCTGCCGCTGCTGTACAGACAATTCATCCTGAAAGGAGAGCGTGCATGAATGCCGTGCACAGATTGGCCCTCGCGCTGGCGCTGGCGTTTGCCATGGATGTCCGCGCCGACTATTTGCCCGACCCGGCCGCCGCCGAAGCCGCTCTGCGGGCTTCGCCCATGGTGGCGCAGGCACGCGGCGAATTCGCCGCGCAATCGCTGAAGAGCGAGAGCCTGACGCGCGGGCGCGAAGAGTGGACGCTGGGTGCGGATGCCCTGCAGCGCCGCATCGATTCCCCGCAGGACCGGTACACCGAGTGGGGCGTGGCGCTGTCGCGCCCGCTGCGGCTGCCCGCGCGCGCCGCGGCCGATCGCGCCCTGGCCGGTGCGCTCACTGCCCATGCCGAAGCAAGCCTCGGCGAGGCGATGCACGAAAGCGGTCGGCAACTGCTTGCGCTGTGGTTCGACTGGCTGAACGAGGCCAGCCAGGCGCGGGTGTGGCAGGCCCAGGTGGCCCTGGCCGAACAGCAGCTTGCCACCGTGAATTCACGCATTCGCCTGGGCGAGGCGCCGCGTTCCGAACGCGTCAACGCCGAGGCGGCGCAGGCGCAGGCGCGTCTGCTGCAGCAGCAGGCGGCCACGCGCGAGCTGCAGGCGCGCAGCCGGCTGACGGCGCAGTATCCAGGCCTGCCGGTGACCGCGGACGACGCGCTGGCAGAGCCGGCGCCGCCGCCGGGCACCGCTGACGACTACGTCGACGCCGTGCTCGCGCACAACCACGAACTGTTTCGTGCGCGCCGCCAGGCCGAGGTGTTGCGGGCCGAGGCGCGCCAGTTCGCCAGCCGCCGCAGCGTCGATCCCAACGTCGGCGTGTTCTACAAGAACGAAATGGGCGGCAACGAGCACCTGCTGGGATTGAGCCTGGGGTTGACGCTGCCGGGCGGGGCGCGGCATACGGACCAGCAGGCCGCCGAGCGGCTCAGCGCCACCGCAGAGGAGGCTGCCGTCCGGCTGGAGCAGCGCCTGCGCCAGGAAGCGCGCGCGGATTTCGAGGCGGCGGCAGGCCAGGCGGCGAACTGGCAGCAGGCCGCCCGCGCTGCCCAGGCGCTGGCGGAGGCGGCGCGACTGGCTGCCCGCGCCTACAGTCTGGGAGAAGGCAGTCTGGATCAGGTCCTGCTCAATCGCCGGCTGGCGCTGGAGGGCCAGTTGATGGCCCAGCAGGCGCAGCTTGCTGCCCTGGCGGCAGGCGCCCGGCTGAAGCTTGACGCGCATCAGTTGTGGCCGCTGGACGTGGATGAGGACAGTGCACACACGCATCCGTAAAGCCGGAAAACGATCCGGTCGCGCGCGCCCTGAAGGGCATGCCGTGATTGGCCGTGTCGGGAACGAATGAAGCCGCTGAAGCGCTGAAGAACGCCGATCACGGCGGGCAGAAACCCCGGGCCGAGGTGCAATCGCAGGCGGCAGCCCCTCCGTTCAGGGCTTGGCCGGTGCGGATGGCGTTTGGGCGGGTGCGGGTGGGGTTGCGCCGGGGCTCAGGCGCCGGGCCTCTTCCTGCATCGCGGCGATCTGTTCGGGTTTCAGTTGCCACACCAGGCTGTCGCGTGCCTTGGCGGCTGCCTCCACGCCCTGTGCGGCGGCGAGATTGAACCAGAGGTAGGCGCGCGCCTTGTCCATCGCGGTGCCGGTTCCGTAGCGATAGAGTTCCCCCAGGCTGTACTGGGCCTGGGCGTAACCGCGTTGCGCGGGTTTTTCGATCCAGCTGAAGGCGGCGCGGTAATCCTGCACGACGCCGCGTCCCTGCAGCAAGGCGAGGCCATAACGATATTGCGCTTCGGCCAGGCCCTGCTGGGCGGCGAGGGCAAACCACTTGGCCGCCTCCTTGTCGTTCTGGATCACGCCATCGCCCTCGGCGTAGCGCATGCCCAACTGCAATTGCGCCTCACGATCGCCTTTCTCGGCCCGGGCGTGCGGCAGGCTCAGTGGCTCCTGCGCGGGCATGCGGCCACTCGGCTCGAGCGCAAGCCAGGCGGTGACGCCGACCAGCGTGCCGACGGCGGCCAGCAGCAGCAGCGGCTTCAGGGGACTGAAGGTCCAGAAGCGATGGCGGCAGTCGCGGCAGCGCAATGGTGTGTCCAGCAACAGGTGACGGATACCGTCATGGGCATGCAGCGTACCGCTCCGAACCTTGTTGCTTCCGCATTGTGGGCAGACGCGCGGCATGGCGTTCGTCACCGTACCCGGCCGGCGAGATAATCGACCGCCGCCCGAACGTCGCCATCGGCCAGCGACGGGTTGCCTCCCCTGGCGGGCATCGCATTCCTGCCTTGCAGGGCCGAGGCGTAGAGGGCATCCATGCCTTGCGCCAGGCGTGGGCTCCAGGCACCGGCCTCCCCGATTACCGGCGCGCCCGTTATGCCCTTGTCATGGCAGAACGCGCAGTTCTGGCGATAGATTTGCTCGCCGTGTGCGGGGTCGCGTTGGTCTGCGACGGTGGCCGGCTCGCTGCGGGCCACCGCGGACGAGCCGTGTTGCGCGGAGAGGGGTGTATCGACGGGAGGGACAGGCCGGGCGGGTGTGGCCGCCGCGGGTGAGGCCTCGGCCGCGGCGCGGGCCCGCCGAGCGGGCGATTCTGGTTCGGACGTGTCGAGGGACACGGCCTGGTTCGGGGCGGGCGCGGCGTTCACCTTCGCCGTCACGTCTTCAGGTCCTTCGCAGGCCGCCAGCGACAGGGTAGCCAGCGTGGTCAGCATCGTGACGTATTTCATGGCCGCAGGCCCCCTTGTCTGTCCAGTGCGCGCGGCTGCACGAACCGTTGCGCGCACCACCGGCTTACAGCTTGCCGCCCCCTTCGGTCATCAGATAACCGACGGCGTTGGCGAGATCCGCTTCGGGCAGAGCGGCGTTGCCGCCTTTGGCCGGCATGGCGCGAATGCCGTTCAGGGCATGGCTGTAAAGCGTCGCATAACCCTGGCTCACGCGCGGGCCCCACGCTGCCTTGTCGCCCATCTTGGGCGCGCCGGCTACGCCCGTGGCGTGGCAGGCAGCACAGTTGGCTTCGTAGACGGCCTTGCCCTTGGCCGGGTCGGCCTTGGGGGCCGCGCCCGCAGCAGCGGGCGCGGCCGGTGCGGCGGCTTCCGGCTCCTTGAATTTGGCGCCGGCCGCGTTGGCCATGTAGGCCACCGCACGTGCCACTTCCGTGTCGGACAGATCGGCGTCGCCACCGCGCGGGGGCATCTGGCGGATGCCTTCGATGGCATGCTTGATCAGGGTATCGTAACCCTGGCTGATGCGAGGGCCCCAGTCACCCTTGTTTTCAAACTTGGGCGCGCCCAGCGCGCCGGCCGTGTGGCACGTGGTACACACGGCTTCAAAGACTTCCTTGCCAGACTTTTCAACCTTGGGGGCGTTGGCGTCGACTGCAGCCAGCGTGGCAAACGGCTTGATGCGGTCGAGCGTTGCTTTCTGGGCGGCTTCGCTGGTGGTGTCGGGCTGGTGCTTGTCCTGAATGCTGAGCACCAGCAGAACGATCAGGACGATCGCCACCAGGGGTGCGAACAATCCGGCAAGAACGGAAATGATGATCTCCTGCGGGGTGGCTTGAGTCATCTTGGCGTGCGAATCGGCCATGAAAGTATCCTTGGGGGGTGGCATCGAAAGCCGCGATTATAAGGAAACCCACCCTGACAGGAAAGGGCGGGCGCCCGGCGGATGGACGCCACGTGGCAAAAACGCTATGCTTCGCGGCTCTTGGCGCCCGTAGCTCAGCTGGATAGAGTACTGCCCTCCGAAGGCAGGGGTCGTGCGTTCGAATCGCGCCGGGCGCGCCAGTTTTCCGGTCACAATTGGCTTCAGCCCCTTGTCACGCAAGGGTTTAAACTCCGCTCGGCGGGTTTAAACTTGGCGCTGAAGTTCATTTCGAGTGTTTCAGACATGGCCCATCCCACCCCTACCGACATCAAGTTGCATCAGGCTTCGCGCAAGCTGGAAATCGCCTTTACGGACGGCGCACGTTTCGAGATGCCGTTCGAATTCCTGCGCGTCTATTCGCCGTCCGCCGAAGTGCGCGGCCACGGCCCCGGCCAGGAAGTGCTGCAGGTCGGCAAGCGCGAAGTGCTGATCAACGCCGCCGAACCGGTCGGCCTTTACGGCATCAACTTCTTCTTTTCCGACGGCCACGATACCGGGATTTATTCGTGGGAATACTTGTACGATCTAGGCGTCAACCAGGCCGCCTTGTGGGACGAATACCTCAAGCGCATGGACGCCGCCGGCGCCTCGCGCGACCCCGGCATTTCCAAGATGTTCGAGCAGCGGCCCAAAGGGAAATAAGCTGCGATGAGCAGTTCCTGTGCAGTGCCTCTACGCGCGCCTCTCGGGGCGCGTGTAGTTTTGGTGAGTCCCTACGAGCTCGGCCGGCAGCCGTTTAATCTGGCCCAGCCGGCCGCCTGGTTCGGGCGTGCGAACATCGCCGTCGCCTGCGTCGACCTGTCGCAACAGAAGCTCGATCCCGCGACGTTTGCGCACGCCGAATACGTGGCGATCTACCTGGGCATGCATACCGCCACGCGGATTGCCGCCGCCGCCCTGCCGAAAATCCGTGCCCTGGCACCGCGCGCCCGCATCGCGGCGTTCGGCCTGTATGCGCCGGTCAACGCCGCGTGGCTGAAAAGCCTGGGCGTGGAGGCGATCTTCGGCGGCGAGTCCGAGCCCGACCTGCTGGCCTGGGTGCAATCGGGGGTTGCGCCGGCCGCCACCGTGGTGCGGCGCGACAGGATTGAATTCCTGCTGCCCGACCGGCGCAGCCTGCCGGCCCTGCAGCGCTACGCCAAGCTGATCCTGGCCGACGGTACAGAAAGAATCACCGGCTTCGCCGAGGCCAGCCGCGGCTGCAAGCACCTGTGCCGCCACTGCCCGGTCGTGCCGGTGTACGAAGGCAAGTTCCGCATCGTGCCGGTGGAAACGGTGATCGCCGACATCGCGCAGCAGGTCGAGGTGGGCGCTGCGCACATCAGCTTCGGCGATCCCGATTTCCTGAACGGACCGACGCACGCGCTGAAAGTCGCCGAGGCGCTGCACGCGCGCTTCCCCGATCTGACCTGGGACGCCACGATCAAGGTCGAACACCTGCTGGATCACGCAGACCTGCTACCGCGACTCCAGCAATGCGGCCTGCTGTTCGTCGTCACGGCAGTCGAATCGGTGGACGACGCGATCCTCGACCGGCTCGCCAAGGGCCACACCCGGGCAGATTTTGAAGCGGCGCTGGCGCACTGCCGCGCGCTCGGCATTGCACTCGCGCCCACCTTCGTCCCCTTCACCCCGTGGACCACGCTCGCGGGCTATCGTGAACTGCTCGCCACGCTGCTCCGGGTCAAGCTGGTCGAGGCCGTGCCGCCGGTGCAGCTGGCGATCCGCCTGCTGGTGCCGCAGGGTTCCCATCTGCTGCATTTGCCCGAATTTGCCGCACGTGTCGGCGCCTTCGACGAGGCCCTGCTGGGCTACCCGTGGCAGGCCGACGACCCGCGCGTCGATGCCCTGCAGCGCGACATCATGGCCTGGGTGATGGATGCCGAGAAAGCCGCCTTGCCGCGCACTGAGGTATTCGCCGGCATCTGGGCGCGGACGCACGCCGCGCTGGGCGAGGCCCAGCCGCCGCTCGATCCGGCGCAATTCGGTGCGGCCATCCCGCATCACTCCGAGCCGTGGTACTGCTGCGCCGAGCCGACCGAGACCCAGCTCGCCAGCTTCTGACCACATGATGCCGCGCCTTCTGCTGCTGCTGCCCGCCGCGGGCTACGCCAACCAGGATTACATCGCCGCCGCCGCGCGGCTGAACGTCGAGCTCGTCACCTGCGCCGACTACTGTCACCAGCTGGCAGCTGGCTGGGGCCTGCCGCCGCTGATGAGCGTGCCGTTCGACCAGCCCGAACGCGCCTTGCCGCAGGTGTTGCATGCGTTGAAGCAGCCGGTCGATGCGGTGCTGGCGGCGGACGATCGCGGACTGGCGCTGGCGGCGCAGCTGCGCGTTGCGCTGAAGCTGCCAGGCAATCCGCCCGAGGCCGTGACCACGCTCACCGACAAGCTGCGCTTTCGCCAGTTGCAGCAGGCGATCGGCTTGCTGCACCCGGACTTTGTCAGGGTCAAGGATGACGACGTACGTGCGGCAACCGCGCTGGGCTTTCCGCTGGTGGTGAAGGCACGCCGGCTGAACGCCAGCCGCGGGGTGATCCGCGTGGACGACGCGCAACAACTGGCGCGGGCGCTGAAGCAGGTCGAGCGCATCCAGGCGCGTGCGCAGCGCGACCAGGACGACCTGCTGGTCGAGCGCTTCATCCCCGGCGTCGAGGTCGCGCTCGACGGCGTGCTGTCCGGCGGCGCCTTGCGGGTGCTCGCCATGTTCGACAAACCCGATCCGCTCGATGGACCCTATTTCGAGGAAACGCTCTACATCACGCCTTCCCGCCTGCCGCCGGTGACGCAGCGCGAACTCGCCGCCGCGGTCGAGCGTGCCTGCGTGGCCGCCGGCGTGACGGAGGGCGTGGTCCACGCGGAAGCGCGCGTCAACGACGCCGGCGTGTGGCTGCTCGAAATCGCGCCGCGTGGCATCGGCGGCCTGTGCGGGCGGGTGCTCGCCGCCACGCTCGGCATGGACACGGCGGAGATCGTGCTGCGTCACGCCGTCGGACTGCCTGTGCCGGCGCAGGCGAACGACAGCGCCGCTGGCGTGATGATGATTCCCATCCCGGCCAGCGGGATGTTTCAGGGCGTCGAGGGCCTCGACGCGGCGCGGGCCGTGCCGCATGTCACCGGCGTCGAAATCACGGCGCATCCGGGCCAGCTGGTCGCGCCGCCGCCCGAGGGCGCGGCTTATCTGGGCTTCCTCTTCAGCCGCGCCGCGACGCCGCAGCAAGCCGAGGCCGCTCTGCGCAGCGCCCACGCCGCGCTCGGCGTGCGCATCCAGCCGCTGGTCGCGCCGTGAGCGTTTTTCATGCGGACCTCGCCGCCGCCATCAGCCGTGCCAGCGGCGCGCCTTTTACGGCGCAGGAGACGCGGTCCATGCATGGCGGCGACATCAGCGAGGCGTTCACGCTCGGCGACGGCGTACGCACGTTTTTCGTCAAGACCCAGCCGGCCGCCCGGCTCGCCATGTTCGAGGCGGAGGCGGTGGGGTTGGCCGACCTCGCGGCGGCGAACGCGGTGCGGGTGCCGCAGGTGGTCTGCCACGGCGTGGCAGAAGGCATGGCGTATCTGGTGCTCGAGCACTTGCCGTTGCGGCCGCACGGCGATGCCGCGCAGCTGGGGCGCCAGCTGGCGCAGCAGCACCGTGTCAGCGCCGACCGCTTCGGCGGCGCGCGCGACAACTGGATCGGCGCCACGGCGCAGCCGAATGGCCCGATGGATGACTGGGTCGACTTCTGGCGCGAGCGGCGGCTCGGCTTTCAGCTGAAGTTCGCCGCACGAATCGGCTACGGCGGCGCCCTGCAGCGCGACGGCGAGGCGCTGATGGCGCGGCTCGAAGGCTTCTTCGTCGCGTACCGCCCGGCCCCTTCGCTGCTGCATGGCGACCTGTGGGGCGGCAATCACGGGTTTCTGGCCGATGGAATGCCGCTCATCTTCGACCCGGCGAGCTATCTCGGCGACCGCGAGTGCGACCTTGCCATGAGCGAACTGTTCGGCGGATTCGCCCCTGCATTCCACGCCGCCTACCGGGAGACGTGGCCGCTCGATCCCGGCTATCCGGTGCGCCGCACGCTCTACAATCTGTACCACATACTCAACCACGCCAACCTGTTTGGCGGCGGCTACGCCGCGCAGGCGCATCGCATGATGGCGCAGTTGCTGGCCGAGCTTCGATAGGAGATGCCATGTGCCGGCGCTGGGTTCTGCTGCTTTCGTTTGTCGTCGCTGCCTGTTCCGGGCTGCCGCTGAATGCGGTGCCGCCCAAGCTGAGCGTGGCTGGTGTCGACATCAACAGCCTTGGGCTCTTCGAGCAGCATTTCGACGTCCGTTTGCGGGTGACCAATCCGAACGATTTCGATCTGACGATCGAGGCGCTGGAGTTCGAGCTGGAAGTGAACGGGGAGCCGTTTGCCAAGAGCGTGTCGCGCACGGGCATGCTGATCCCGGCGGCATCGAGCACCGTGGTGCAGATCGATGCGGTCACGCAATCGAAGGACCTGATCCGGCAGTTCAAGACCCTGCCGCCGGAAAGCCTCAAGGAAGGCGTGCCCTACCGCATCAAGGGCCGGGTCAAAACCGACCGCTCATCCCGCTGGCTGCCGTTCGACCACGCGGGCGTTTATGGGGGCAACGAGAACAAGCCGAAGGGCCAAGCCATCTGAGCGGCAGTCTGGCCGCAGGAGGCGTCTAGCCCGCCAACGCGCGCAGGGTGGGCACCGCAAGGCCGAAGGTGTCTGCATGCTGCAGTGCACGCGCCAGCCGCGCCGGTGCCGAGCGGCCGGTGCAGCCGTGTTCGGGGTCGGCCTCGAAGGCTTCGAGCATGCCGGCGATGAGTTTGTCACGGTCGTGCCTGACGCCGGTCAAGGCATCCTGGATGTCCATCACCTCGCTCGCCACCTGGCGTGCGAAGCCTTCGTGCTGCGCCCATAGCTGCGACACGGTGCCGCCGGTCTTGAGTCCGGCGATGTTGGTCGTCAGGATGTAGACATTCTTCCGCACCAGTTCGAACAGCAGTTCGTCGCCCAGGGCGACTTCGCGGCAAGGCAGCTCGATTGAATGCAGCGCACGGCACAGCAGCGCGGCGCCGGGGCCAGCCACAGGGGACGCAATCAGGGGCCTGGCGTCGGTGCCCTTTTTCTTCTCGAACCACACGGAGATCACGGTCGGGTTGACGTAGCGGTGCTTTTCCCAGTCGCGCGGCAGCAACTCGTTCTGGATCAGCGCGGCGCGCGGCTTCCAGGCGTCGGGGAGCGCCGCGAGCACGCCATGCAGGTCGTTCTCGGCCACCGCTGCCAACACCAGTTCGGGCGCCGGATGCGATTGCGCCAGCGCGTTCATGTCGTCGCCGCGATTGAGCGGGACGACGGTGCGGCCGGCACGCAAGAGTCCGCCGGCGAACACGCGGCCCAGTTGCCCGAGCCCAATGACGACCACTTCGCTCATGCCGTGTTTCCTTATTCCAGGCCCTTGGAATGCAGGTATTCATCGTAGTCACCCATGTAGAACTCGACGCCCTCGGGCGTGATTTCGAGGATGCGGGTGGCGAGGCTGGAGACGAACTGGCGGTCGTGCGAGACGAAGATCAGCGTGCCCTTGAACAGGTCGAGCGCGAGGTTCAGCGACTCGATCGATTCCATGTCCATGTGGTTGGTCGGTTCGTCCATCACCAGCACGTTGTGGCGGCCGAGCATCAGCTTGCCGTAGAGCATGCGGCCCTTCTCGCCGCCGGACAGCACGCGCACCGATTTCTTGACGTCGTCGCCGGAGAACAGCAGCCGTCCGAGGATGCCGCGCAGGACCTGCTCGTCGTCGCCCGGCTGCGTCCACTGGTGCATCCAGTCGGTGAGGTTGAGGTCGCTGTCGAAGTCGGCAACGTGGTCCTGCGAGAAGTAGCCGATGTTGGCGTTCTCGCTCCATTTCACCTCACCGAACTGGGGGGTGAGCTCGCTCATCAAGAGCTTCATCAATGTGGATTTGCCGACGCCGTTGCCGCCGATGACAGCCATTTTTTCGCCGGCTTCCAGCGAAAATGCCATGTTGGAAAACAGCGGCGTGCCGTCATAGCCGAACTTGAGGTTCTCGACCTCGAGTGCGCGGCGATGCAGCAGTTTTTCCGGCTCGAAGCGGATGTAGGGGTTTTGCCGCGACGAAGGCTTGAAGTCCTCGATCTTGATCTTGTCGATCATCTTCATGCGGCTGGTGGCCTGGCGCGCCTTGGATTTGTTGGCGGAGAAACGGCGCACGAATTCCTGCAGTTCGGCGACCTTGTCCTTGGCCTTGGCATTGGCGCTGGCCTGGCGCTCCTTGACCTGCGTCGACGCCAGCATGTAGTCGTCGTAGTTGCCCGGGTAGACCTTGATGGTGCCGAAGTCGAGGTCGGCCATGTGGGTACAGACCTGATTGAGAAAGTGGCGGTCGTGCGAGATGACGATGATGGTGGCTTTGCTCTCGTTCAGCACGTTTTCCAGCCAGCGGATGGTGTTGATGTCGAGGTTGTTGGTCGGCTCGTCGAGCAGCAGCATGTCGGGGTTGGAGAACAGTGCCTGCGTCAGCAGCACGCGCAGCTTGAAGCCGGGCGCGATCTGGCTCATGGGGCCGGTGTGCTGCTCGGTGGGGATGCCGACGCCGAGCAGCAGCTGGCCGGCACGCGCTTCCGCGTCATAGCCGCCCATTTCGCCGAATTTGGCTTCGAGTTCGGCGGCATGCAAGTAGTCTTCCTCGCTCGCCTCCGGGTCCATGTAGATGGCGTCCTTTTCCTGCATCACCCGCCACATCTCGGCGTGGCCCTGCAGCACCACGTCGAGCACGCGCTGGTCTTCGTAGCCGAACTGGTCCTGGCGCAGCCAGGCCATGCGCTCGCCGGGGTCGAGCGAGACGTTGCCCGAGGTGGGCTCGAGTTCGCCGGCGAGGATTTTCATGAAGGTAGACTTGCCGCAGCCGTTGGCGCCGATCAGGCCATAGCGGTTGCCGTCGCCGAACTTGACGTTGACGTTCTCGAACAGGGGCTTGGAAGCGAATTGCAGGGTGATGCTGGAAGCGGTGAGCACGGGCGTGTTCCTGGGATGCGGGAAAAACGCGGCATTTTAACATCCTGCCGCCCGCGGCCCGGACGGCCTGGCCCTTACA
Source organism: Pseudomonadota bacterium (assembly GCA_021784115.1). Taxonomy (GTDB): domain Bacteria; phylum Pseudomonadota; class Gammaproteobacteria; order Burkholderiales; family Thiobacillaceae; genus Thiobacillus. Next base: position 53,470 of record JAJXTE010000003.1, read on the forward strand.
GCGTGTGGCTTGAAACGTGCGCTTGGCTGTTGCCCTGCAGCGCCGGGTGGTCTGGAATCGGCCGGTCCAGGTAATAGCCCTGGACCAGATCGACGCCGAAGCGGGTCAACAAGGCGAGTGTCGGGCCGTCCTCGACGTATTCCGCCACGACGGATTTGCCGAGACCGACCGCGACGCTCACCATGGCGCGGACGAATACCTGGTTGTCGGGGTCGTTGGGCAGGTCGCGGATGAAAATGCCATCGATCTTGATGGTGTCGACATTCAGGTGCTTGAGGTAGGCGAAGGAGGCGAAGCCGACGCCGAAGTCGTCGAGGCAGACGCCGCATCCGAGCTGGTGCAGCGCCTCGATCATGCGCTGCGCGTCGTGCAGGTCGGAAACGGCCGCGGTTTCCGTGATTTCGACGATCAGTCGAGCGGGATTGACGCCGGCCCGGCGCAACTCGTCGCCGATGTATTGCGGCATGCTGGGTTCGGACAGCGACCGCCCCGACAGGTTGAGCGCGATCGCGGGGATGTTCGGGTTCGCGGCCAGGCGGCGCAGCGTCTCGTGGATGACCCAGCGGTCGATGTCGAGGATGCGGCCGCTTTTTTCGGCCAGCTGGATGAAGTAGGACGGCATGATCAGTTGATCCGGCTTGCGCTCGTCCGTCATGCGGATGAGCGCTTCCAGATGCGACAGCGCGCCGCCCTCGGCCCGGTACACGCCCTGGAAATGCAACTGGAACAGGCCCTTGTCGAGCGCATTGCTGATGCGCTCGCCCCACGACAGGCGGCTTCGCATTTCGATGTCCGCTTCCGTATCGGCGCGGTATACGCGCCAGGTATTCTTGCCGGCATCCTTGGCCTGGTACATGGCGATGTCCGCGCGTGCAACCAGATCGTCGGCATCCGCTGCATGCCCCGGATAGCAGGCGATGCCGAGACTGGTGGTCAGCCGCAGATCCTGGCCCTCGAAGCGGAAGGGAATCTGTGCGATCGCGCGCACCACGCGATCGGCCAGGATTTCCGCTTCGTTGCCCTGCATGGCAGGCAGCAGGATGGCGAACTCGTCGCCACCCAGTCTCGCCAGCACTTCGTTGCGGCGCACCAGGGCGCTGATTTCGCCGGCCACCCGGATCAGGAGCGCATCGCCGGCGCGGTGGCCGTAGCTGTCGTTGATGGTCTTGAATTCGTCAAGGTCAAAGAACATGACCGCGCACTGCGTCTGGTGGCGGTCGCTGTCCAGCATGGTTCGCGCCAGCTCCTGCTGGAAGCGGTGACGGTTGTAGAGCCCGGTGAGCGCGTCGCGCTCGGCCAGATACACCAGCTGCTCGGCCGTCTGGCGCTCGCGGGTGACGTCCTCGTAGATCCACAGGTGGCCGATGAAGCGGCCTTCGCGGTCGCGTACCGGGTAATCGAGTTCGGTGATGACACGGCCATCGGTCATCTGGATTTCATACCTGTCGGACACGTCGTGCGCCTCCAGCACCGACTGCAAATGCCTGGAGAAATGATCGGGGCGCGCCAGCAACGACGTCGATTGGGCGAGTACCTCATGCACCGGCAGGCCGATCAGGCGGATCGCCTCGTCGATCATCCACATGCGGGTGAATGCGGGATTGTGGTAGATCACTCGGCCGTCGGCGGCGGCGAACAGAATGCCCAGGTTCATCGCAGACAGCAGCGATACGAGGCGGGCGCGTTCCTGTTCGGTTTCGTCCAGATACCGGCTTTGCAGGCTTTCCGCTGTGCGCAGTTCGTTGATCGCCTGGCGCAGGTTGGCCTCGGTCGCCTTGAGGTCGTCGATGCTGTGGATACTGGCGCGAATGCCCTGATACACGCCGCTGTAATCGTGGATCGGCTGCCAGTTCACCACCGCCCAGAAATGGCCGCCATCCTTGCGGCAGACGCGCAAGGTGTAACCCTGGCCGGAGGTGCCGCGCAAGGCCTGACGCAACTGGAATTCCGCTGCCGTGCGGTCTTCCGGGTGGATGATGTCGGCCGGAAAGTTCATCTTCCCCATGCATTCGCCGACGCTGTGGCCGAGCATGCGTTCGACCGAGGGGTTGACCCACAGCAGCTTGCCGTCGGGCGACAGCCAGAACTCGAGATCGTGGGTGTAATCGGCGATGGCGTGAAAGCGCGCCTCGTTTTCGCGTGCGCGGTCGATGTTGAAACGCACCGACTCGGCCATGCGGTTGAAGGTGTCGACCAGCTGGCCGATCTCGTCCTCGCCGGCGCCGGTCAGCCTGACGTCCAGGTCGCCTTGCGCCATGCGCTTGCTGGCGCGGGTCAGTGCCTCGAAGCGACGTACCACGCCGCCGACCGACAAGGCCAGCAGAAAACCCGTCAGCAGCAAGGCGGCGGCTGCAATGAACAGGCTTTGCCGGAGATAGCGGCTGCGCGCCTGCTGGATGAAATCGCCTCCCAGCACCAGGGTGATATCGCCGTAGCGATGGCCTGAGAATTCGATCGGCTGGACCAGCCGGAAATCGGCTTCCGTGCCGGCGATCCCCGCCTGGTGCACGACGCGATTGCTGCTGTCGCGCACCTCGATCATCTTCAGGCCGCCCTCGCGCCGGATCGTTTCGACGATGTCGCGCACGCCGGCGTCGTCCTGTTGCGTGAGCGGGGACAGCAGGGCGGCCGCCAGGGTTTTACCCATGTCCTGTGCGCGATTCTCGGCCTGCTGCTGCAACTCCTGGCTGGTGAGATGGACGCCGTTGATGATCAGGAATGCCAGCATCAGGGCTTCCACGCTCAGCGCGGCGAGCGTGAGCTTGTAGCGCAACGAGAGGCGTCCGAACCAGGCCTTCATTGCGTGGCCCGCATCATTTCTTCTGCCTGCAGGGCATAGGGTCGGAACGCCCGCAGTTCGGTGCCATCCACGGCGGCGAAGCCCCCGTACCCGCCGTGCTGCATGAAGGCCTTCCCTTCTGGCGTGGCGGCGAAATCGAGCAATGCCCTGCGTATCACGCTGGCTTCCTGGTCACGCAGACGCGGGTGGGTCAGGTACATCAGGCTTGAAAGGGGCGCGGTCTGGATGAGCACGCGCAACTGCTGACGCAATTCGGGCGGGAGCAGCAGGTAGGGGTGCAGCCCCAGCATGGCCGCCGCCGCGCGTCCATTGATGAGCTGCATCACGGCATTGAGGTGGGTGCCGAATTCCGCCGTCTGGTAATCGACGTTGCGCCTGAGTCCGTGCGCGGCCATGTCGGCTTGCAGGGCCAATGACGCCACGGCCATGGCGTCGGGGGTGGCGATGTTGTGGCCGCGCAGGTCGTCCGGTGCCCGGTACGGCGAGGTGTTCTTGACGACCAGCAGGCCGCGCGTGGGCTGGGCATATTTGAGCAGCGGCCGGTAGCCGGCATCCTGCCGCGCCAGCCAGGCCAGATGGGGCGCCGTGAGCAGAATGTCGTAGTTTCCCTGCCGGCTGCGCTCGACAAAGGTCTTGAAGTCGCGCGCGCTGTGGATGACGACCTGGCGCCGCAGGCGTTTTGCCATCGCGTCGGCGAGCGGCTGGTAGGTCTCGATGATTTGCTTGGCTGTCATGTTCGGGAACACGCCGAAAACCAGGGGCGCGTCTGCCGAGCCTGTCTGGGCGTCAGCGCTCACCGGCATGGCGAGTGCGCCCGCCACCACAACAGGGACGAGGAGCATCATCGGTACCGGACGGCCGACTCGCGGGGGATGAAGGCGCACCCATCCCTGTATGACCCTGCCAAGCAGGCGCCGGGTTCTGGCAACGAACGCATGCGCGTGGAATCGAAGGCTGGACACCGCTGCCCGCTGGACAAATCGATACAAACTGACTTTCCTTGTTTACAGGGTCTTTTGCAGAACCTTGGATTTCCGCTTGTAGTTGTAAAGCGCCTGCTTGCTCCGGGGCAGATGATCGGGGCTGCTGTCGACGAAGCCGCGTTCCTCGAACCAGTGCTCGGTGCGGGTGGTCAGCACGAACAGTTTCCTGAAGCCTGCCTTCTTGCCCCGTTTCTCGGCTTCTGCCAGCAGCAGGTTGCCAAACCCGCGCCCGCGAAACTCGCTGGAGACGGCCAGACAGGCGAGTTCGGCCGCCTGCTCTTCCGGGAAGGGGTACAGCGCGGCGCAGCCGGCGATGACGCCATCGGATTCGAGCACCAGAAAGCGGTCGACTTCCATTTCCAGCAGTTCACGCGAGCGCCGAACCAGGATGCCCTCGCGCTCCAGCGGCTCGATCAGGCCGAGGATGCCGCCGACGTCGTCGATGGTGGCGGGGCGCAGGGTTTCCAGCGGTGCCGGCGCAACCAGGGTGCCGACGCCTTCGCGGGTAAACAGTTCGGACAGCAATGCGCCGTCGCGATGGCGGCTGATCAGGTGGGCGCGCTTGACGCCCTGGGTGCAGGCCGTGATCGCACACGGCAGGTAATAGGTTACGTCCTCGGGCAGCTTCTTCGCCTTGTCGAGCACCTGCCGTGCCTCGTTGACGGTGAGGGCGTTATGGATGGTGCGGCCCTTGTCGGGCACGCCTTCGGTGTCCATCAGGAAGATCAGCTTGTCGGCCGCCAGTTCGACCGCCGCCTGGGTGGCCACGTCTTCCAGGCTGAGGTTGAAGATCTCCCCGGTCGGCGAATAGCCGATCGGCGACAGCAGCACGATGTCGTGCTGGTCGAGTCTTCTGCGAATGGCGGCGGCGTCGATCTTGCGGACCTCGCCGGTGTGCAGCAGATCCTCTCCTTCGATGACGCCGATGGGCTTGGCGGTGACGAAGTTGCCCGAGGCCACCCGGATGTCGGCGCCTGCCATCGGCGTATTGGCCAGGCCCAGCGACAACAGCGCTTCGATTTCCACCCGCACGGTGCCCGCGGCTTCCTTGACGCAGGCCAGTGCGGTGTCGTCGGTAACGCGCAGGCCGCTCACGTAGCGGATCGCCGTGCCGCTTTCGGTCAGGCGCGCCTCGACCTGCGGCCGCACGCCGTGGACCAGCACCAGTCGCACGCCCAGGCTGTTCAGCAGGTTGACGTCGTGCGCCAATTGGACGAAGCCGCCATCCGCCACCAGTTCGCCGCCAAAGGCGATGACAAAGGTCTTGCCGCGAAAGCCGTGGATGTACGGCGCGGCAGAGCGGAACCAGTGGACGAAATGGGTGGTATCTTTCAAAAGTAGGGCCTGAGCGGGTTGTTTAACGCGAAGGATACAGAAAACACCCGCGAAACGGAGGGGGCCGATTCTTCCCGCGGTTAAATTAGTGGAATAAATCGGATAGGATTCGCGTCATCATCCAGATGAGTCGCGACATGATTTTCCGTTTCAACCAACAACCTGAAGGAGACACGAGAATGAAGTACATGAACAAAGTGACGGGCGCGCTTCTGGGTGGCGCATTGATGCTGGGGGCGCTGGCGCTTCCGTCCGCCGCTGTCGCAGGAAACGACAATGCGCAGATGAAAGTGGTGATTCAGGTGAGCGATGCCAACCCGGCTACCTGGGGTCTGGCACTGAATAACGTCAAGAACTTCCAGGCCGCGACGAAGGGCAATGCCAAAATTGAAGTCGTGGCCTATGGGCCTGGCATCGGCATGCTGACGGCTGATTCCGAAATGGCCAATCGCGTGAGTGAAGCCGTAGATTCCGGGGTGAAGGTGGCTGCGTGCGGGAACACCATGAAGGCGAAAAATCTTACCAAGGCGGACATGAATCCCAAGGTCGACATTGTGCCCGGCGGCGTGGTGGAAATCGTGAAACGCCAAATGGAAGGCTACAGCTACATTCGCCCGTAAACGGGCGAGGTGGGGTAAAACCGGGCCTGCGCCCGGTTTTTTTACGCCTGTTGCCGCCTAAAAATCACCCCATAGCGTCTGCATGGCGGCCAAGGCGGCCAGCGCGGCGGTCTCGGTGCGCAGTACGCGCGGCCCCAGCCGTACGGACATGGCCCCCGCCGCATGCAGTGCGGCGATCTCATCGGCCTCGAACCCCCCCTCGGGGCCGGCCACCAGACTATCCTGTGTAATGGGCGACGGCAGATCGGCCAGCCGTGCCTCGGCGAGTGGCGACAAGAACAGCAGGCGTCCGGCCCCGTGGCGTCCCAGCCAGTCGGCCAGCGTCAGCGGCGCCGCCACCGCAGGAACCCGGTTGCGCCCGCATTGCTCGCAGGCGCTTGCGACCACGCCCTGCCAGTGCGCCACCCGCTTGTCCGCGCGTTCGCCCGCCAGCTTGACCACACTGCGCCTGGCGGCGATCGGCTGGATTGCCGCCACGCCCAGCTCCACCGCCTTCTGCAGCGTGTAGTCCATGCGTTCCCCGCTCGAAATTCCTTGCGCCAGCGTGACGCGCAGGCGCGACTCGCGTTCCACGTCGGCAAAGCCGATGACGCTGACCGCCACTTCGTCCTTGTTGATGCGTTCGATGCGCGCGGCGTACTCGCCGCCGCGGCCGTTGAACAGGGTGATCGCGTCGTCCGCGGCCAGCCGCAGGGCGCGCGCGGCATGGCGCGCGGGCCCCGCCGGCAGGCTGAAGCGGGCGCCCGGGCCGAGCGGCTGGTCGAGATAAAAACGCGGTGCAGACATGTTGGTATTATGCCGGGATTGAGTGCACGTTTTGCTGGAGATGTGTCATGGTTTCCCTCACCACCCCCGTGTGTGACTTTGGCTGGAAGGCCCCCGATTTCAGCCTGCCTGGCGTCGACGGCAAGGTCTGGACGCTGGCGGACGCGATGGGGCCGAAGGGTCTGCTGGTGATGTTCATCTGCAACCACTGCCCCTATGTGAAGGCGATCCGTCCCCGCCTGGTGCGCGACCTCGCCGAGCTCAAGCGTGACCATGGCATCCGTGCCATCGCCATCATGTCGAACGATCCGGCCGAATACACGGAGGATTCGTTCGACAACATGAAACGGGTGGCGGCCGAGTTTGGTTTTCCCTTCCCCTACGTGATCGACGAGACCCAGGACGTGGCGAAGGCCTACGGCGCAGTGTGTACGCCCGACTTTTTCGGGTTCAATCGCGACTTCGAGCTGCAGTATCGCGGCCGCTTCGACGAATCGCGCAAGGAAACGGCGCCCGAGGGCGTGCGGCGCGACCTGTTCGAGGCGATGAAGGGCATCGCCGCCACCCAGCGCGGCCCCGCCGACCAGATTCCAAGCATGGGCTGCTCGATCAAGTGGAAAGGGGAATGAGATGGCCGACCGCCAGAAGCATTGGGAAACCGTTTACAGCAACAAGGCAGCCGACCGGGTCAGCTGGTTCCAGCAACATGCCGCGTCGTCGTTGCGCCTGATCAAGGGCTGCGCGGGCACGGATGCGCGCGTCATCGACGTCGGCGGCGGCGCCTCGGTGCTGGTGGACGACCTGCTCGACGCCGGCTACCGCCACGTGACCGTCCTCGATCTTGCGGAATCTGCGCTCACCGTCAGCCGGGCGCGGCTGGGCGCGCGTGCGCAGCTGGTGCAGTGGATCGCTGCCGACATCACCCGGGCCGACCTGCCGGCCGCGCATTACGACGTCTGGCACGACCGCGCGGTGTTCCATTTCCTGACCGATCAGGCCGACCGTGAGCGCTATGTCGCGCAGGTGCTGCACAGCGTCAAGCCAGGCGGGCACGTGATCGTGGCTGCCTTCGGTCCCGGCGGGCCGCTGCAATGCTCGGGCCTCGATGTGGTGCGCTACGAACCCGACGCGCTGCACGCAGAATTCGGCGCGCCCTTCCGTCTGCTTGGGCACCAGACCGAAATCCACCACACCCCGGCGGGCCAGGAACAGGAATTTGTCTACTGCTACTGCGTGCGGACCTGAGCATGCTTGAAGACGTCAAGGCACTGGTTCGGGAAGTCGCCCAGCGCGAGGTCACGCCGCGCTTTCTCAAGGTGGCGCACAGCCACAAGGTGGACGGCAGCCTGTTCACCGAGGCCGACGCCGCGACGCAGGCCGCGCTGGAGGCGGCATTGCCGCGGATCAACGACGTGCCGGTGCTGGGCGAGGAAATGACCGAGCAGCAGCAGCACGACGCCTGGGATGCCGGACGCGACGGATTGTGGTGCGTCGACCCGATCGACGGCACCTCCAACTTCGTCGCCGGCGTGCCGTATTTCGCCGTGTCGGTGGCCTATCTTTACAAGGGCGAGCGCCAGCTCGGCGTGGTCTACGATCCCGTCGCCGACGAAATGTTCACCGCCGAACGCGGCAAGGGCGCACACCTGAATGGCAATCCGCTGCCTTTGCGCGAACCTGTCACCGAACTGCGCCGCGCGCTGGCCGGGGTCGAGATGAAGCGCATCGATCGCGAACTCGCCGGGCGGCTGGCGTCGTGGCCGCCGTATGCCTCGCAGCGCAATTTCGGTGCCTCCACGCTGGACTGGTGCTATACCGCTGCCGGCCGCTTCGATATCTACGTGCACGGCGGCCAGAAGCTGTGGGACTACGCCGCCGGCGCCCTGATTCTGGAAGAGGCGGGCGGTCGCCTGGCCAGCCTGTCGGGCAGCTTCGATATCGCCAACGTGTGGGAGCGCTCCGTCGTCGCGTCGGCCAGTCCGGCCTTGTTCGAATTGTGGCGCGACTGGCTGAAGGCCGCGGGCGCATAAGCCGCGGCATCGGACAAATAAAAAGATTTTAGTGTCTCAATTGTGAGCCGGCGCTTGAGCTTGTCTGCTTAAGCCCTTGTCGCAGCGCCTCTTTTGCATGGTTTGGGCCCGGCTTGCGGAAGCCCGCCTTGCTGACGGATAATCAAGGTTTTTGCATATTCTGCCCAAGCTGCCCTCGCGCGGCTTTCCCGGGCAGCGATGCGACGATTTTTTACTTAGCTGAAGGGAACGCAATGCCAACCCGTAACGACCTGGCCAATGCCATCCGCGCGCTCGCGATGGATGCCGTCGAAAAAGCCAAATCCGGCCACCCCGGCGCCCCCATGGGCATGGCGGAGATTGCTGAAACGCTGTGGAATCACCACATGCGCCACAATCCCACCAACCCCAAGTGGGCGGATCGCGACCGCTTCGTGCTGTCGAACGGCCACGGCTCGATGCTGATTTATGCATTGCTGCACCTGACCGGCTACGACCTGTCGATGGACGACCTCAAGCAGTTCCGCCAACTGCATTCCAAGACCCCGGGTCACCCCGAGTACGGCTATGCGCCCGGCATCGAAACCACCACCGGCCCGCTCGGCCAGGGCATCACCAATGCCGTCGGCATGGCGATGGCGGAAAAGATCCTCGCCGCCGAATTCAACAAGCCTGACCACGCCATCGTCGACCACCACACCTACGTGTTCATGGGCGACGGCTGCATGATGGAAGGCATCTCGCACGAGGCCTGCGCGCTGGCTGGCACCTGGAAGCTGAACAAACTGGTCGCTTTCTGGGACGACAACGGCATTTCGATCGACGGCCACATCGAAAACTGGTACACCGACGACACTGCCAAGCGCTTCGAAGCCTACGGCTGGAACGTGGTGCCGAACGTCGACGGCCATGACGTGGTCGCCCTCGAGGCGGCAATCCAGAAGGCCAAGGCCAGCACCGACAAGCCCACCCTGATCTGCTGCAAGACCGTCATCGGCAAGGGCTCGCCCAACAAGGCCGGTACCCACGACGTGCACGGCGCCGCGCTGGGCCACGACGAAGTCGAGGCTACCCGCAAGAACATGGGCTGGAACCACCCCGCGTTCGAAGTTCCGGCCGACATCTACGCCGGCTGGGATGCCAAGACCAAGGGCCAGGGCCTCGAAACGCTGTGGAACAACAAGTTCGCCGAGTACAAGAAGGCCTTCCCCGCCGAGGCGGCCGAGTTCGAGCGCCGCATGAAGGGCGAACTGCCCGCCAACTGGAAGGCGCACGTCGCCGAGAAGCTGGCCGCGATCAACGCCAAGGCCGAAACCGTTGCCACCCGCAAGGCATCGCAGATTGCGATCAATGCCCTGGCTTCCGCGCTGCCCGAATTCCTCGGCGGCTCGGCCGATCTCACCGGTTCCAACCTGACCAACTGGGAAGGCTGCCATCCGGTGCGCCACGGCAACCCCGGCAACTACATCAGCTACGGCGTGCGTGAATTCGGCATGGCCGCGATCATGAACGGCATGGCGCTGCACGGCGGCCTGCTGCCGTTCGGCGGCACCTTCCTGATGTTCTCCGAGTACTCGCGCAACGCCATCCGCATGGCCGCGCTGATGAAGCAGCGCGTGATCCACGTGTTCACGCACGACTCCATCGGCCTCGGCGAAGACGGCCCGACCCACCAGCCGGTCGAGCAGACGGCCACCCTGCGCATGATCCCCAACATCGACGTCTGGCGTCCGTGCGACACCGTGGAGACGATGGTCGGCTGGGTCGCTTCGGTCGAGCGCCGCGACGGCCCCACCTGTCACATCCTCAGCCGCCAGAACCTGCCGTTCATGAAGCGCGACGACGCGACCCTGGCCAACATCGCCAAGGGCGGCTACGTGCTGAAGGATGCCGCAGGCGCCAAGGTGATCATCATCGCCACCGGCTCCGAAGTCGAACTGGCCGTCAAGGCCCAGGAAGCGCTGGCTGCCGAAGGCATCGCGGTGCGCGTGGTTTCAATGCCGTCGACCAACACCTTCGACAAGCAGGACGCCGCCTACAAGGCCAGCGTGCTGCCCAAGGGCTTGCCGCGCGTGGCAGTCGAAGCCGGCGTCACCGACTTCTGGCGCAAGTATGTGGGCCTGGAAGGCGCCGTCATCGGCATCGACCGTTTCGGCGAGTCCGCTCCGGCCCCCGCGCTGTTCAAGGAGTTCGGCATCACCGCCGAGGCCGTCGCGGCCGCGGTGAAGGGCGTTCTGTAAAAAGCTGTTTCCGCGCAGATCGCGAAGAAAAACTTCGCGACCTGCGCGGATAAAAATAATTTCTCAACCTAGGAGCTGCAAATGGCAATCAAAGTTGGCATCAACGGTTTTGGCCGCATCGGCCGCATGGCATTCCGCGCGATCGCGAAGGATTTCAAGGACATCGAAGTCGTCGCCATCAACGACCTGCTCGACCCCGAGTACCTCGCCTACATGCTGAAGTACGACTCGGTGCACGGCAATTTCAACGGTGACATTTCGGTCGAAGGCAACAACCTCATCGTCAACGGCAAGAAGATCCGCCTGACCGCCGAGCGCGAGCCCGCCAACCTGAAGTGGAACGAAGTCGGCGCCGACATCGTGATCGAGTGCACCGGCTTCTTCCTGACCAAGGAAACCTGCCAGAAGCACATCGACGCCGGTGCCAAGAAGGTCGTGCAGTCGGCCCCGTCGAAGGACGACACCCCGATGTTCGTGTACGGCGTGAACCACGAGAAATACAAGGGCGAGGCCATCGTCTCCGCCGCTTCGTGCACCACCAACTGCCTGGCGCCGATCGCCAAGGTGCTGAACGACAACTGGGGCATCAAGCGCGGCCTGATGAGCACCGTGCACGCTGCCACCGCGACCCAGAAAACCGTCGACGGCCCGTCGTCCAAGGACTGGCGCGGCGGCCGTGGCATCCTGGAAAACATCATCCCGTCCTCGACCGGCGCTGCCAAGGCCGTCGGCGTGGTGTTGCCGGAACTGAAGGGCAAGCTGACCGGCATGGCGTTCCGCGTTCCCACCTCCGACGTGTCGGTCGTTGACCTGACCGTCGAACTGGAAAAGCCCGCCAAGTACGCCGACATCTGCGCCGCCATGAAGAAGGCCTCGCAGTCCGGCGACATCAGCAAGACGCTGGGCTACACCGACGAGAAAGTGGTCTCGACCGACTTCCGCGGCAACGGCTTCTCCTCGATCTTCGACGCCGAAGCCGGCATCGCACTGGACGACACCTTCGTCAAGGTCGTGTCCTGGTACGACAACGAGTACGGCTACACCTGCAACATGCTGCGCTTCGTGCAGCACGTCGCCAAGTAATTCGGTAAACGGTGAGCGGGGAGCGGCCTTGTTCCGCTCTCAGCTCACCGTTCACTGCTCACCCGACTGAGTTGTAAGGCCTGGGCGGTACGCTGCCCAACCCTTACCGCTTAATTCTCAGGAGAAACAAACCATGGCATTCATCCGCGTCACCGATCTCGATCTGGCAGGCAAGCGCGTCTTCATCCGCGCCGACATGAACGTGCCCGTCAAGGACGGCAAGGTCACCTCCGACGCCCGTATCACCGCATCGATGCGCACCATCGAGCACTGCCTCAAGGCTGGCGCCAAGGTGATGGTCACCTCGCACCTCGGCCGTCCCACCGAAGGCGAGTTCAAGGAAGAGGATTCGCTGAAGCCCGTGGTCGACGTCATCGCGCAGAAGCTCGGCAAGAACATCCGCCTGATCCGCGAATGGACCGACGGCGGTTTCGACGTCGCCGACGGCGAACTGGTGGTGCTGGAAAACTGCCGCGTCAACAAGGGCGAGAAGAAGAACGTCGACGAGACCGCGAAGAAATACGCCGCGCTGTGCGACGTCTTCGTGATGGACGCCTTCGGCACCGCGCACCGCGCCGAAGCCTCGACGCACGGCATCGCCAAATTTGCGCCGACCGCCGCGGCCGGCATCCTGCTGACCGAAGAACTCGAGGCGCTGGAGAAGGCGCTCGCCAACCCGGCGCGTCCGATGGTCGCCATCGTCGGCGGCTCCAAGGTCTCCACCAAGCTGACCGTTCTGGAAGCGCTGTCCGAGAAGTGCGAACAGCTGGTGGTCGGCGGCGGCATTGCCAACACCTTCCTCAAGGCCACCGGCCACAACGTCGGCAAGTCGCTGTGCGAGGACGACCTGGTGCCGACCGCGCAGGCGCTGATCGAGAAGATGACCGCGCGTGGCGCGACCATCCCCATCGCCGTCGACGTGGTGTGCGGCAAGAAATTCGACGCCAGCGAACCCGCCGTGCTGAAGGATGCCGGCGACGTCGCCGACGACGACATGATTTTCGACATCGGCCCGAAGAGCGCGCAGGAACTTGCCGACATCATCATGAAGGCCGGCACCGTGGTGTGGAACGGCCCGGTCGGCGTGTTCGAGTTCGACCAGTTCGGCGAGGGCACCAAGACCATCGCCATGGCGATCGCCAACACCAGTGCCTTCACCCTGGCCGGCGGCGGCGACACCATCGCCGCGATCCAGAAGTACGACATCTACGACAAGGTGAGCTACATCTCCACCGCCGGCGGCGCCTTCCTCGAATACCTGGAAGGCAAGGTCCTGCCGGCCGTGGCGATTCTGGAGGAACGCGCAAAAGGCTAAGGCGTAAACGGTAAACGGTGAGCGGGCTACGCTCACCGTTTTTTGTTTTCTACCGCTTGCTGCTCACCGTTTACTGTTCACCCACATATGATTCGCAGAACCAAAATCGTCGCCACCCTCGGCCCCGCCTGCTCCGATGCCAAAACCCTGGACCGGATGATGGAAGCCGGCCTGGACGTGGTGCGCCTCAACTTTTCCCACGGCACGGCGCAGGACCACATCGACCGCGCCGAACTGGTGCGCTCGCTGGCACGCACGCGCGGCCGCGCGGTCGGCGTGCTGGTCGATCTGCAAGGGCCGAAAATCCGCATCGGCAAGTTCAAGGACAACAAGATCACCCTGGCCAAGGGCGACACCTTCATCCTCGACGCCGCCTGCACGCTGGGCGACCAGACCCGCGTCGGCCTCGACTACAAGGAGCTGCCGAATGACGTGAAGCG
>JAJXTE010000044.1 GCA_021784115.1 Pseudomonadota bacterium
TGTAGACCTTCATGCCGTCGGTCACCGGCGTGGCGCAGGCCGGCAAGGGCTTGGGCGCCTTCTCCACCTGCACCAGACACATGCGGCAGTTGGCGGCGATCGACAGCTTCTTGTGATAGCAGAAATGTGGAATCGTGATGCCGGCCTGGTTGGCCGCATCCATGATGGTGTCGCCGCTTTCGACCTGCAGCGCGCGTCCGTCAATTTCGATGTTGAGCGTAGCCATCGTTAGATTCCGTTCACACCATGCATCGCTTGTGTTCGATATGGTGCTCGAACTCGCGGCCGAAATGTTTGAGAAAGCTCTGCACCGGCATTGCCGCGGCGTCGCCCAGCGCGCAGATGGTGTGGCCGCCGATGTGCCCCGCCACGCTGTTGAGCAATTCCATGTCCTCCGGCCGGCCCTGTCCATGCTCGATGCGATGGATCACCCGATACATCCAGCCGGTCCCCTCGCGACACGGCGTGCATTGCCCGCAGGACTCCTCGAAGTAGAAATAGGAGAGCCGTTCCAGCGCACGCACCATGCACACCGTTTCGTCCATCACGATGACCGCGCCCGACCCCAGCATGGAGCCCGCCTTGGCGATGGAATCGAAATCCATCGTGCAGTCCATCATGATGTCGGCCGGCAACACGGGGGCCGATGAGCCGCCCGGGATGACCGCCTTCAGCTTGTGGCCGTCGCGCACTCCACCCGCCATCTCGAGCAGTTCGGAGAAAGGCGTGCCGAGCGGCACCTCGAAGTTGCCAGGTTTGTTGACATGACCCGACACCGAGAACAGCTTGGGGCCGCCGTTGTTGGGCTTGCCGAGTTCCAGGAAGGCCTGGCCGCCGTGCTGCACGATCCACGGCACCGAGGCCAGCGTCTCGGTGTTGTTGATCGTGGTCGGCTTGCCGTACAGGCCGAAGCTCGCGGGGAACGGCGGCTTGAAGCGTGGCTGGCCTTTCTTGCCCTCGATCGATTCGAGCAGCGCGGTTTCCTCCCCGCAGATATAGGCGCCGTAGCCGTGGTGCGCATGCAGCTGGAAGCAGAAATCGGTGCCGAACAGCTTGTCGCCGAGGTAGCCGGCCTCGCGCGCTTCCTCTAGCGCGCGCTCGAAGATCTCATGGATTTCGAAAATCTCACCGTGGATGTAGTTGTAACCCACCCGCGCACCCAGCACGTAGCTGGCGATGGCCATGCCTTCGATCAGCTGGTGCGGGTTGTAGCGGAGGATGTCGCGGTCCTTGAACGTGCCTGGTTCGCCCTCGTCGCTGTTGCAGACGATGTACTTGTCGCCCGGAAATGCGCGCGGCATGAAGCTCCACTTCAACCCCGTAGGAAAGCCTGCGCCGCCGCGCCCGCGCAGCGCGCTGGTCTTGAGTTCGGCGATGATGGCGTCGCCCGGCATCTGTTCGGTGACGACCCGGCGCAGCGCCTGGTAGCCGCCGTGGGCAACATAGGTCGCGAGTGACGCCGGATGGTCGAGCGCCTGCGTCCAGCTGCAGACCTGATGGGTGGGCGTGAGCAAGCTCATTTGAGCTTGTCCAGCAGTTCGTCCACCTTCTCGGGCGTGAGATGCGTGTGCATTTTGTGATTGTTGTGCAGGCACATCGGGGCATCGCCACAGGCGCCCATGCACTCGCCCTCTTTCAGCGTGTAGCGGCCGTCCTCGCTGGTCTCGCCGAAGCCTATGCCGAGCTTGTTTTTCAAATGCTCGGCGATCTCGTTCGCCCCCATCAGCGCGCACGGCAGGTTGGTGCACACCGTGATCTTGTGGCGCCCGACCGGTTGGGTATCGTACATATTGTAAAAGGTCGCGACTTCGTACGCCGCGATCGGCGGCATCTCGAGATAGTTCGCAACGTATTCGATGAGCTCGGGTCTGAGCCAGCCTTTTTCGGTCTGCGCAATGCGCAGCGCACCCATCACCGCCGACTGTTTGTGGTCGTGGGGGTATTTGGCGACTTCAGCATCAATCAGCGCAAGCGATTCTGCAGACAACATCAGCGGTCGATCTCCCCGAAAACGATATCCTGCGTGCCGATGATGGCGACGACGTCGGCGATCATGTGGCCGCGGCTCATTTCATCGAGCGCCGCCAGATGCGCATAGCCCGGCGCGCGGATTTTCAAACGATAGGGTTTGTTGGCGCCATCCGATACCAGGTAGATGCCGAACTCGCCCTTGGGATGCTCCACCGCTGCATAGGCTTCACCCGCCGGCACGTGCATGCCTTCAGTGAAGAGCTTGAAATGGTGGATCAACTCTTCCATGTTCTGCTTCATCGACAGGCGGTCGGGCGGCGCCACCTTGTGGTTGTCGACGATGACCGGACCGGGATTTTTCCTCAACCAGTCGACGCACTGCCTTACGATGCGGTTGGACTGGCGCATTTCCTCGATGCGCACCAGATAGCGATCATAGCAGTCGCCGTTGGTGCCGACCGGAATGTCGAAATCCATGCGGTCATAGACTTCGTAGGGCTGCTTCTTGCGCAGATCCCACTCGACGCCGGACCCGCGCAGCATCGGTCCGGTGAAACCCAGTGCCTTGGCACGTTCGGGCGACACGACGCCGATGCCGACCGTGCGCTGCTTCCATATGCGGTTGTCGGTCAGGAGCGTTTCGTATTCGTCGACATAGGTCGGGAAACGGTGGGTGAAATCCTCGATGAAGTCGAGCAGCGAACCCTGGCGGTTGGCGTTCATCGATGTCATCGTCGCCTCGTTGCGGGTGTGCTGCGCGGCGTATTGCGGCATCGTGTCCGGGAGGTCGCGGTAGACGCCGCCGGGGCGGTAATAGGCTGCGTGCAGGCGTGCGCCGGAGACGGCCTCGTAGCAATCCATCAGGTCCTCGCGCTCGCGGAACGCATACAGGAACACCGTCATCGCGCCGACGTCGAGCGCATGCGCGCCGAGCCACAGCAGGTGGTTGAGGATGCGGGTGATCTCGTCGAACATCACGCGGATGTATTGCGCACGCTCCGGCACCTCGATGCCGAGCAGCTTTTCGATCGCCATCACGTAGGCGTGCTCGTTGACCATCATCGACACGTAGTCTAGACGGTCCATGTAGGGCACCGACTGGAGGAAGGTCTTGTGCTCGGCAAGCTTCTCGGTGGCGCGGTGAAGCAGGCCGATGTGCGGATCGGCGCGCTGGATCACTTCGCCGTCGAGCTCGAGCACCAGGCGCAGCACGCCATGCGCGGCCGGGTGCTGCGGGCCGAAGTTCATGGTGTAGTTCCTGATCTCGGCCATCAGCGCCCTTCCCCGTAGCTTTCCTCGCGCACGATGCGTGGAACGATTTCGCGTGGCTCGATCGAAACCGGCTGGTAGATCACCCGCTGCTGGGTCGGGTCGTAACGCATCTCGACGTTGCCCGAAAGCGGGAAATCCTTGCGGAAGGGATGGCCGATGAAGCCGTAGTCGGTCAGGATGCGGCGCAGGTCAGGGTGCCCCTCGAACACGATGCCATAGAGGTCGAACGCTTCGCGCTCGAACCAGTTGGCGGAGGGCCAGATGTCGACCACCGATGCGACCACAGGCAGGTCGTCGTCAGGGCAGAACACACGCACCCGCACGCGCTGGTTGTTCGATACCGACAGCAGATGCACCACCACGGCAAAGCGTGAGCCTTCCCATTTACCGTCTCCGAAATCGGAGTAATCCATGCCGCACAGGTCAATCAGTTGCTCGAAACGGCAATCGGGATGATCGCGCAAGGTGCGCATCGCGGCCGCATACGCCTGAGGCTTGACGACCAGCGTCAGCTCGCCCAAGCGAATGAAAGACTGCACCAGCGCGTCGCCAAGCATGTTTTCAAGAGTCAAAGAGAGGGCATCCAGGGTCTGCGGCATCGGTCGTCAACGGGCGATGGTGTTGGTGCGCTTGATCTTGTTCTGCAGCTGGATGATGCCGAACAGCAACGCCTCCGCAGTCGGGGGGCAGCCGGGAACATAGATGTCCACCGGCACGATGCGGTCGCAGCCGCGCACCACCGAATAGGAATAGTGGTAATAGCCGCCACCGTTGGCGCACGATCCCATGGAAATCACCCAGCGCGGCTCGGCCATCTGGTCATAGACCTTGCGCAGGGCCGGCGCCATCTTGTTGCATAGCGTGCCGGCGACGATCATCACGTCGGACTGGCGCGGGCTGGGGCGAAACACGATACCGAAACGGTCGAGGTCGTAGCGCGAAGCACCGGCCTGCATCATTTCCACCGCGCAGCACGCCAGACCGAAGGTCATCGGCCACATCGAGCCGGTGCGCATGTAATTGATGAGCTGATCGGCCTTGGTGGTGACAAAACCCTGTTCGAGGACGCCTTCGATGCTCATAGCGTGACCCCCATAATCATTCCCACTCTAATGCCCCCTTCATCCACTCGTAGATGAAGCCGACGACCAGAATGCCGAGGAATACCATCATCGCCACGAAGCCCGCCAATCCGATTTCCTCCAGCACGATGGCCCAGGGGAAAAGAAAGGCGATTTCCAGGTCGAACAGGATGAATAGAATGGCGACGAGGTAGTAGCGCACGTCGAATTTCATGCGCGCATCTTCGAATGCTTCGAAGCCGCATTCGTAGGGAGAGAGCTTCTCGCTATCGGGTCGGTGCGGTGCCAGCAGACCCCCGGCGATGATCGGCCCAATTCCGAAAGCCAGGCCGACCAAAATGAATAACAGAATGGGGAGGTAATTCTCCAGCACCGGGTTCCTCCGACTGTGCCTGTGTCAGGCTGTTGAGTAATTATGACCCGAGTGTATTAGTCCGGAGCGCCGACTGTCAAGCCGAAAAAATTGGTATTTTTATATTAAAAATCAAAGGCTTATTCGATAGCGAATGCTAATGAATGAATCAGGAAATTTGATGGTGCCGACGGCGAGACTCGAACTCGCACGACCTAGGTCACTACCCCCTCAAGATAGCGTGTCTACCAATTCCACCACGTCGGCCAAAGGGCATGCGCCCGGATGTGTACTGCTGATTTACTGCGGAATGTCCCCTGCTTTCGAGCCGGCGTTCTTGACAGGTACCTGTGCGGGTGCCGCAGGCTGCGTCGTCGCTGGAATGACGGTACGCTCAAGCACGCTGCCCGTTGGTTTGTGTTGCTGCAGTCCGAAATACGCCAGACCGAGGCTGGTGAGGAAGAACAGGCTTGCCAGCACGGCCGTGCTGCGGCTCAGAAAATTGGCCGAACCGCTGGCGCCAAACAGGCTGCCGGACGAGCCACTGCCGAATGCCGCGCCCATGTCCGCGCCTTTTCCATGCTGCAAGAGCACCAGCGCAATCAGTGCAATGGCAACAATAACGTGAACGACCCAGACCAGTGTTTCCATTTCTAAAAATTCTTGCTCGGCGACTCTTACTTGGCAGCGGCCCGGCAAATCGCGATGAACTCATCGGCGACCAGAGACGCGCCGCCAATCAGTCCGCCATCGATATCCGGCTGAGCCATCAATTCTGCCGCATTCGCAGCCTTTACGCTACCCCCATACTGGATTATCAGTTGATCCGCGACGCCCGCATCAAGCCCGGCGATCTTTCCGCGGATGAATGCGTGGACGGCCTGCGCCTGCTCCGGCGTTGCCGTCTTGCCGGTGCCGATTGCCCACACGGGCTCGTAGGCCACCACCGCCTTGGCCAGCGACGCCACGCCAGCAGCCTTGATCACGGCGTCCAGCTGTCGCGCCACGACCGCTTCGGTCACGCCCGATTCGCGCTCGGCCAACGATTCGCCCACGCACAGGATGGGCGTCAGGCCGGCCGCCTGTGCAGACATGTATTTGCTCGCGACCAGCTCGTCGGATTCACCGTACAGGCTGCGCCGTTCGGAATGCCCGACGATCGCGTACTTGCAGCCGAAATCGAGCAGCATGGACGCCGACACTTCGCCGGTGAAGGCGCCCTTGGCCTGCTCGGATACGTTTTGCGCGCCCCAGGTAATCGACGAACCGGCCAGCGCGGCCTGCGCCTGCGCCAGGTACGGGAAAGGCACGCACACCGCCGCCTCGATACCTGACAAGGCGGGCTTGATCGCTGCCAGCAGGCTGGCGTTTTCAGCGAGGCTGCCGTGCATTTTCCAGTTACCGGCTACGAGCTTCTTGCGCATGGGAATCTGCCAAACAAAAGTGCGCGATGGTAAGCGCTACGCGCCGCCCGGTCAACCGCCCGACCGAGGGCGCGCGGAGCAATCAGCCGAAACGGCCGGTGATGTAGTCTTCCGTCTGCTTCTTGCCCGGCCGCATGAAGATGGTGCCGGTTTCGTTGAACTCGATGAGTTCGCCCAGGTACATGAACGCCGTGTAATCCGAAATCCGCGCGGCCTGCTGCATGTTGTGGGTAACGATGGCGATGGTGTAATCGCTTTTCAGTTCGTTGATGAGCTCCTCGATCTTGGCGGTGGAAATCGGGTCGAGCGCCGAGGTCGGCTCGTCCAGCAGCACGATTTCCGGCTTGACCGCGACCGCGCGCGCAATGCACAGGCGCTGCTGCTGGCCACCGGACAGCGAGAGACCGCTCTGATTCAGCTTGTCCCTCACCTCACCCCACAGCGCGGCCTTGTTCAGGGCCCATTCCACGCGATCGTCCATCGCGCTTTTCGACATGCGCTCGTACAGGCGCACGCCGAAGGCAATGTTCTCGTAAATCGTCATGGGGAACGGTGTCGGTTTCTGGAACACCATGCCGATCCTGGCCCGCACCAGATTCACGTCCTGGCTCTTGTCGAGCAGATTTTTTCCATGGAACAGGATCTGCCCTTCAGCACGCTGGCCTGGATACAGGTCATACATGCGGTTGAACGTACGCAGCAGCGTTGACTTGCCGCAGCCGGAGGGTCCGATGAAGGCCGTCACCTTCTTGTGGGCGATGTCCAGGTTGACGTTGCTGAGGCCTTTGAAATCACCATAAAAGAAATCCAGATTGCGGACTTCCAAAGCAACTTTTTCGCCGGCAGGCATGGCTTGATCGGGCATCGTGAAGCTCCGGAGAAATTAACGTTTGTCTTTGTTGCGGAAAACCACGCGCACACCGATGTTGACCGCCAGCACCAGGATGGCAATCAACAATGCCCCTCCCCACGCCAGGTTCACCCAGTTGTCATACGGGCTCAGCGCAAACTGGAAAATCACCACGGGCAGGCTGGCCATGGGCTTCGCCATGTCGCTGCTGAAAAACTGGTTGTTCAGCGCCGTGAACAGGAGCGGCGCGGTTTCGCCGGTAATGCGCGCCATCGCCAGGAGAACGCCGGTCACCACGCCCGACTTGACCGCACGCAGCGTCACCTTCAGCGACACCTGCCAGCGCGGCGCGCCGACGGCAAAGGCCGCTTCGCGCAGACTGGTCGGCACCAGCTTCAGCATGTTCTCGGTCGTGCGCACCACAACGGGGATGGCGATCAGCGACAGCGCCAGCGACCCCGCCCAGCCGGAAAAGCCGCCGGTCGTCGCCACGAACAATGCGTACACGAAAAGGCCGATGACGATCGACGGCGCCGACAGCATGATGTCGGTCATGAAACGGGTGAACGACGCAAATCTGGACACGCGGCCGAACTCGGCCAGATAGATCCCAGCCAGGATGCCGACCGGCGTCGAAATCAGCATGGAGAACAGGAGAATAAGGCCGCTTCCGACGATCGCATTGCGCAGGCCGCCCCCTTCGGAACTCGGCGCCGGCGTGTCCTGGGCGAACAGATCCCAGCTCAGCACCGCGATGCCCTTGGAAAACAGTGTCCACAAGATCCACAACAGCGCGACCAGTCCCAGGCTCATCGCGAGCATGGAGAGCGTGATGCCGATGCGGTTCGTCCAGATGCGGCGGGTGTATAGGCTCATCATGTTGTTTACAGCCCTTCCGAGCCCATGCTTCGGCTGATCAGCCAGCGTGAAATCGCCAGCACGACGAAGGTAATGACGAACAGCACGAGACCCAATGCAAACAGGGACGAAATGTGCAAGCCGGGATCTGCCTCGCCGAATTCGTTCGCCAGCGTGGAGGCAATCGAGGTGCCCGGCGCGAACAGGCTGCCGTTGATTCGGTTGGCATTGCCGATCACGAAGGTCACCGCCATGGTTTCGCCCAACGCGCGCCCCAACCCCAGCATGATGCCGCCAATGACCCCTACGCGCGTATAGGGCAGCACGATATTGCGCACCACTTCCCAGGTCGTGCAGCCAACGCCGTAGGCCGATTCCTTGAGTACGTGCGGCACGGTTTCGAATACATCGCGCATGACCGAGGCAATGAAGGGGATGATCATCAGAGCCAGGACGATGCTGGCGGTAAGAATGCCGACCCCGATGGGCGGCCCGGAGAACCAGCGACCAATGACCGGCACATCGCCCAGCACAGCCTGCAGGGGTGGCTGAATGTATTCTGCAAACAAAGGGGCGAAAACAAACAGCCCCCAGATGCCATACACGATGGACGGGATCCCCGCCAGCAATTCAATGGCGGTACCCAGGGGGCGACGGAGCCACACCGGACAGGTTTCGGTCAGGAACAACGCGATCCCGAAGCTGATGGGCACTGCAATCAGCAGCGCCAGCACGGAGGTCGTCACCGTGCCGTAGATGGCCGCCAGCGCACCGAACTGGTCGTCCGGCACGCTCCAGACATTGGTCCACAAAAAGGCCGGCCCGAAGGCCTTGAGGCTGGGCCAGGCCTCGATGGCAAGCGAGACCAGAATTCCGACCAGCGACGCCAGGACAACGAAGGCAAAAAGCTGGGTGGAATGATGGAAAAACATGTCCTGCAACCGAAATCGTCGGACCTGCTTGGCATGCAGATCGATTCCGGCGGATGCGCTGGGCTCGCTCACTGTGGTGTGCCTATGGGTTCGGTTTTTTTATCTGCGAAAGCAGCCGACAAGGCGGCAGCTGCTTTCGTAGAACAGCCGGGGCAGCATGCTGCCCCGGCGAACATCGGTTCAACGCGTCAGCGTCTTACTTGATGTTTTTCATTTCTGCTTCAACCATCTTCACGACGCTGGGCGGCAGTGCCACATAGCCCAGTTCGGCAGCCTCTTTCTGGCCATTGTTGAGAGACCAGGTGAAGAAGTCGACGACGGCTTTCTGCTTGGCGGCATCAGCACCTTTTTCGTACGCCAGCACGAACGTGGCGGTGGTGATCGGCCATGCGTTCTTGGCCGACTGGTCCAGCAGATCGGGGGCCATGCCCTTCACCTTGAAGTTGGCGCCGGCAGCTGCGTCAGCAACCGATTTCTGGCTCGGAACGATGAAGTTTCCCGCGCGGTTCTTCAGCGCGACGAATTTCATGTTGTTCTTCACGGCGTCGGAGAAATCAACATAGCCGATGGTGCCCTTGATCTTCTCGACGTTGGCAGCCACACCCGGGTTACCCTTGCCGCCGACCGAGTTGGCCGGCCAGTTCACGGTGTTGCCTGCGCCGACTTCGCGCATGAACGCCATCGACTGTTTGGCCAGGTAGTTGCTGAACGCATAGGTCGTGCCCGAGCCGTCAGAACGGTTCGCGACGGTGATGGCCAGGTTCGGCAGGGCCACACCGGGGTTCAGCTTGGCAATGGCGGGGTCGTTCCACTTGGTGATCGCGCCGCGGAAGATGTCGGCGGTAGTCGTGCCATCCAGTTTCAGCTTGCCGGATTCGATTCCGGGAACGTTCATGACGATGGTGACGCCGCCCATCACGGTCGGAATCTGCACCAGGTGAGCCGCATCGAGCTCTTCTTCCTTCAGCGGCGCATCGCTGCCTGCGAAGTCGACCGTCTTGGCCTTGATCTGCTTGACGCCACCCGACGAACCGATGCCCTGGTAGTTGACCTTGTTGCCGGTCTTGGCCTGATAGCCCTCGGCCCACTTGGTGTAGATCGCGTAGGCGAAGGTCGAACCCGCGCCGGTGATGTCAGCGGCCAGCGCGCTAACAGAGAAAGCCAGGCCCATGGCCACGGCCAGGGAACCCTTGGCCAATTTGTTGATAGTAATCATGTAAATCTCCGGTAGTTTTGACTATGCCGCTTTGGCGACGCAGTCATACTAACGGGCGAATATTACAGATATATTTCAGGACGGGAAATCACCTGCCCGCGGCAGCAGCCCGGACGGCAGCTGCAATTGTTTCAGCCGTGTGTCGAACCAGATCGGCGTCGCGCCCTTCCACCATTACGCGAATCAGCGGTTCGGTGCCGGAGGCGCGCAGGACGATCCGGCCACTGCCATTCAGGACAGCCTCCGCCGCGGCCACCGACGTGTTGACCGCGGGTGACGCATCCAGCTTGAAGCCTTTTGCCACGGGCACATTGATCATCACCTGAGGATAGGTTTCGAGATCCGCGGTGAAGGCGTCCAGCGTCTCCCCCGTTTCGCGCAGTGCGCGCAAGACCTGCAGCGCTGAAACAATCCCGTCACCTGTGGTGTGCTTGTCCAGGCAAAGGATGTGCCCGGACGTCTCGCCGCCCAGCGTCCAGCCGTTGGCGTGCAGGCGCTCCAGCACGTAGCGGTCGCCTACCTTGGCCCGCTCGAACGGAATCTGGATGCGCGCCAATGCATGCTCGGTGCCGAGATTTGTCATCAGCGTCCCCACCACGCCACCCTTCATGTAGCCTGTCTGGATGCGATGGCGTGCGATCACGTAGACCAACTGGTCGCCGTCGTACACCCGTCCCTGGGCATCCGTCATCATCAGGCGGTCACCGTCGCCATCGAGCGCAATGCCGATATCGGCATGATGCCTGAGCACCGCATCGGACAGCGTCTGGGTATGCGTCGCACCGCATTCGTCGTTGATATTGAAGCCGTTCGGCTCATCGCCGATGGCGATCACCTCTGCGCCCAGTTCGTGCAGCACATGGGGCGCGACGTGATAGGTTGCCCCGTTGGCGCAGTCGACCACGATGCGCATGCCGCGCAAATCGAGGCTGTTGGGGAAGGTGCTCTTGCAAAACTCGATGTAGCGCGCCGCAGCGTCCTCGATGCGGCGGGCGCGCCCCAGCTGGCGCGCCTCAACTGTCACGATCGGCTGATCCAGCCTTGCCTCGATGGCCTCCTCGACACTGTCGGGCAGTTTCTGCCCGCTGGCGGAGAAAAACTTGATGCCATTATCCTCGAACGGATTATGCGACGCCGAGATCACCACGCCCGCCTGCAGGCGCAAGGCGCGCGTCAGATAGGCCACCGCCGGCGTCGGCATCGGTCCGGTCATCAGCACGTTCACCCCGGCTGCCGTGAAACCTGCCTCCAGTGCAGCTTCGAGCATGTAGCCTGAAATACGGGTGTCCTTGCCGATCAGCACGGTCGGATGCTGATCGGCCGGCAGGCCGCCACGCTCGGCCACCAGCACCTGTCCGGCGGCATAGCCCAGACGCATGACAAATTCCGGGGTGATCGGCGATTCGCCCACCCTGCCGCGCACGCCGTCGGTGCCGAAATACTTACGTCCCATCCTGTTGTTCCTCCACTGCATTCCAAATCGCCAGCGCATCGCGCATAGCCGCTACATCGTGTACCCGGACCAGCCGCGCACCGTGTGCCACGGCAACCAGGTGCGCCGCCACCCCGGCAAATTCGCGTTCGTCCACCGGGCGCCCCGTCAGCGCACCCAGCATGGATTTGCGCGACAGCCCGGCCACCACAGGCAGGCCCAGCTCGGCCAGATGATCCAGGTGCTTCAGCAGTGCCAGGTTGTGTTGCAGCGTCTTGCCGAAACCGAAGCCGGGGTCGACCATCAGCCGCTCGCGCGCGATTCCTGCTGTTTCGCAGGCCTGTACCCTTGACCGCAAGAATTGCTTCACCTCGTTCACGACGTCGGCATAGCAGGGTGCCTGCTGCATGGTCCGGGGGTCGCCCTGCATGTGCATGAGACATACCGCCGCATCCGACGCTGCCACCCTCTCCAGGGCGCCGGGAGCCTGCAAGGCCGACACATCATTCACCATCGCGGCACCGGCAGAAAGCGCCGCGCGCATCACGTCCGTCTTGCTCGTGTCGACCGATACCAGGCAGTCCTCGCGAACGAGTGCCTCGATCACCGGCAATACGCGCTGGATTTCCTCCTTGGCAGATACAGCCATTGCGCCAGGACGGGTGGACTCCCCTCCGACGTCAAGGATATCGGCGCCCTGTTCACGCAGCTTGAGCGCGTGGGCGATTGCGGCCTGCGCGTCGTGCAGCCGCCCGCCGTCCGAAAACGAATCGGGCGTGACGTTGACGATGCCCATGATACGGGGGCGGGAAAGCGAGAGGCGGTGCGAGCCGGCGTGGAGAGCGGACATAAAAACAGAGGGGCCAAAGCCCCTCTATTGTAGTGGTAGTCAGCGGTTCGCCGCTCAGGTTTCCTGGGCAGGCTGCGCAGTGGGGGCCGGGGCGCTGGGCTTGTCGCCTCCACCGGCAGGCGGCTGCGGCGTGGCCGAAGGCTTGGGCGGGCGCACCGGGCGGCCCGCCATGATGTCGCCAATCTGCTCGGCATCAATCGTTTCCCATTCCATCAGGGCGGCCGTCATCGCCTCGACCTTGTCACGCCCTTCTGTAAGGATTTTCTTGGCCCGGGCATACTGCTCGTCCAGAATGCGACGGATTTCGGTATCGACCTTCTGCATGGTGGCCTCGCTCATGTTCTTGTGCGTGGTCACCGAGCGCCCGAGGAATACTTCGCCCTCGTTTTCACCGTACACCATCGGACCCAGCGCATCCGACATGCCGTAGCGCGTCACCATGTCGCGGGCGATACCGGTTGCCCGCTCGAAGTCATTCGATGCGCCGGTCGAGATGCTGCCGACGAAAATTTCCTCGGCCACCCGTCCGCCATACAGCATGCATATTTGCGCCAGCATCTGATCCTGGTACAGGCTGTAACGGTCCAGCTCAGGCAGGGACATGGTTACCCCCAGCGCGCGGCCGCGCGGGATCACCGTGACCTTGTGCACCGGATCGCAACCCGGAAGCGTCATGCCGATCACGGCGTGCCCAGACTCGTGGTATGCCGTCTTCTTCTTGTCCTCGGGCGTGATCACCATGGACTTGCGCTCGGCGCCCATGAAGATCTTGTCCTTGGCCTGCTCGAAATCGTCCATATCGACCAGGCGTTTGCTGCGGCGCGCTGCAAACAGCGCTGCCTCGTTGACCAGATTGGCGAGATCGGCACCGGACATGCCGGGGGTGCCGCGCGCCAGAATGTCGGCCCGCACGTCGGGGGCAACCGGCACCTTGCGCATATGTACCAGCAGGATCTGTTCACGGCCGCGAATGTCGGGCAGGCCCACCACCACCTGGCGGTCGAAACGGCCCGGACGCAGCAGCGCCGGATCGAGCACATCGGGACGGTTGGTCGCGGCGATCACGATCACGCCAACGCTCGCCTCGAAGCCGTCCATCTCCACCAGCAGCTGGTTCAGCGTCTGCTCGCGTTCGTCGTTGCCGCCGCCAAGGCCGGCACCGCGCTGGCGGCCGACCGCGTCGATTTCGTCGATGAAGATGATGCAAGGCGAGTTCTTCTTCGCCTGCTCGAACATGTCGCGCACGCGCGCGGCGCCGACACCGACGAACATTTCGACGAAGTCGGAACCCGAGATGCTGAAGAACGGCACCTTGGCCTCGCCGGCAATCGAGCGTGCCAGCAGGGTCTTACCCGTACCCGGGGGGCCCACCATCAGGACGCCGCGCGGGATGCGCCCGCCCAGCTTCTGGAACTTGGACGGGTCTTTCAGGAAATCCACCAGTTCGGCGACGTCTTCCTTGGCCTCGTCACAGCCGGCCACGTCGGCGAAGGTCACCGGGTTGGCGTTTTCGTCGAGCAGCCGGGCCCGGCTCTTGCCGAACGAGAACGCACCGCCACGGCCGCCGCCCTGCATCTGGCGCATGAAGAAGATCCACACGCCGATCAGCAGCAGCATGGGGAACCACGAGATGAACAGGCTCATCAGGAAGGACGGCTGCTCTTCAGGCTTGGCCTCGACCGAGACGCCGTTTTTCAGCAGATCGGACACCATCCACGGGTCGCTCGGCGCATAGCTGGTGAAGCGCTGGCCATCGCTGCGCTCGCCCTTCAGCACGTTGCCCTCGATCACAACCTTGGAGATCTGCTGTTGCCGTACTTCCTCGATGAACTGCGAGTACGGCATTTGCGACTGCGCGGTGCGCTGCGCCCCGAACTGGTTGAACACCGTCATCAGGATGACGGCGATGATCAGCCAGATGGCGATGTTCTTGGACAAATTGTTCACGTTTACTCCTTGGTGCTGAATACAGCACGTTTAGACTCATTCTAAACCTAGTCTTGCGGACTTGTCACTCCATCATCCCGCGCCGGCACCCTTGCCGCCAAAAGGTGGCGTCCCAGCAAATATACTTCAGCGCTGCGGCCGCGCGATGCGTCAGGTTTGCGGATCATCACCTGCTGGAATGCTTCCCGCATCCGGGCCCGAAAATCCTCGAAGCCGACCCCCTGAAACACTTTGACGAGAAAAGCGCCGTCCGGTTTCAGCCAGTTCACCGCAAAATCAAGCGCCAACTCGCATAGCTCGTAGTGCCGGGCCTGGTCGCGCAGCATGACTCCACTGATGTTGGGGGCCATATCGCTTAATACAAGGTCAACCCGCCCGCTCTGCAACTTTTCTTCCAGCCAGGCGAGCGTCGCCGGCTCGGTGAAGTCCCCTTCCAGACCGTCGACGCCAGGCATGGGCGCAACCGGCAGCAGGTCGATCGCCAGCACCCGGCCCTGCCGCTTGATCTTCTGAACGGCCACCTGGCACCAACTCCCCGGCGCGGCACCCAGATCCACCACCGTCATGCCGGGATGCAACAAATGGTCGCGTTTGTCGATTTCCAGCAATTTATAGGCCGCGCGCGAGCGGTAGCCATCCTGCTGCGCCTTTTTGACGTAGGGATCCGTCACATGCTCGTGCATCCAGGCACTGCCCGATTTGGTCCGCTTGGGTTTCTGGGACATCTCTATCCGCTCTATCGGCTACAATCCGCGCTCAGTTGAAGGAATACGCATGAAATCACTCACACCCGCCCAGCGGCAATTTCTCAAAGGCCTGGCGCATCGTCGCCAGCCGGTGGTCATGATCGGCAACCAGGGCCTGACGGCTGCCGTGCTGAAGGAAATCGAGCGCGGACTCGATGCGCACGAGTTGATCAAGGTCAAGGCTGCCAGCGACGAGCCGGATACCCGCCGGGCCTGGCTGGAGGAAATCTGTGCGGCCACCGGCGCGGCGCCGGTGCAGCAGATCGGCAAGGTGTTGGTGATTTATCGCGCCGCCGGCAAGCCTGTGATCGTCCTGCCGGGCTGACGTCTGCCTGAGGGGGGTTATCGCGCCAGCCCCGAACGCCAGACCAGCAACAGGCCCAGCGCGCTCTGAATGAGATAGAGAATACTCGACACGCCATGCCAGCGTGCAAAGCGATTGGCAAACACACTTTGCATCACGGCGTGCGGCATGGCCTGATCCTTCAGGCTCTGCATGATGGGCTGGATGCCAAAGTGGCCCGCCAGCGTCAGCACCAGCATCAGCGCCACGGCCCAGAAAAACAGGGTTTTCAACGCCGCACCGCCGTCGCGGACAAACCGGTAGATCAGCAGGTAGGTCGCAGCGGCGATGGCGATCCATGCCATTACATCGAACAGCCTGCCCGCCAGCATTCCGGCCAGCTGCTTGTCGCCCAGATTGGCAAACAGCACGGGCGCGGCGACGTAGCCGATCGCCCACATGCCGCCGATCCACAGCACCAGCAACACCCCGGCAAGGCCATCCCAGAAGCGCCGCATGCTATTTGTACAGCACGTCCAGCACTTCGTACTGGCGCACGCCGCCCGGTGCCTGCACGTCCACGCTGTCGCCTGCGTACTTGCCGATCAGCGCACGGGCGATGGGGGACGACACGGAGATCTTGCCCTGCTTGATGTCGGCCTCGTCATCGCCGACGATCTGGTAGGTCACCGTATCGCCCGACTCGACGTCTTCCAGATCGACCGTGGCGCCGAACACGATGCGGCCATCCGCGTCCAGCATCTTGGGATCGATGATCTGCGCGTTGGACAACTTGCCTTCGAGATCGGCAATCCGGCCCTCGATGAACCCCTGCTTCTCCTTGGCCGCATCGTATTCGGCATTTTCCGACAGATCTCCCTGCGCGCGCGCCTCGGCAATCGCCTGGATCACGGCGGGCCGCTCCACACTCTTCAGATGCTGCAACTCGGCGCGCATTTTTTCCGCGCCCACGACAGTGATGGGGAACTTGTTCACAAGCTTGCCTTTATCAGTTCAGTCGCTGATGCAGCGACTGCAGGGAATACACTTTCAATTCGTTGCCGTGCTGCATGCCCATGCAGGCGGCGCGCGCGCCGGCCAGCGTGGTGAAGTAGACGACGCGACGCGCCAGCGCCTCGGCGCGAATGGCGTAGGAATCCTTCACCGCCTTCTTGTCCTCGACCACGTTGACGATGAAGTCGATGTCGCCGTTCTTGATCATGTCGACGATGTGCGGGCGGCCTTCCTTGACCTTGTTGACGACCGCCACCGGGATGCCCGCCGACTCGATCGCCTGGGCGGTGCCGCGCGTCGCGACCAGGTTGAAACCGAGGTCGCGCAGCGCCTGCGCCACCTCGACGATGGCATCGCGATCGCCCGAACGCACGCTGACGAACGCGCGCCCACCCGGCTTCGGCAGTTCGGAACTGGACGCCAGTTGCGACTTGACGAAGGCCTCGCCGAAATTGTCGCCCACGCCCATGACTTCGCCGGTCGACTTCATTTCCGGACCGAGGATGGTATCGACCCCGGGGAACTTTCGGAACGGGAACACCGCTTCCTTCACGGAGTAGTACGGCGGGATGATCTCCTTCTCGAACGCCTGCGACTTCAGTGAAATGCCGGCCATCGCGCGCGCGGCGATCTTCGCCAGTGGCGCACCGATCGCCTTCGAGACGTAAGGCACCGTGCGCGACGCGCGCGGATTCACTTCGAGCACGTAGACCGTGTCGCCCTGGATCGCGAACTGCACGTTCATCAGGCCGATCACTTTCAGCGCCTTCGCCATGGCCACCGTCTGACGGCGCAGTTCATCCTGCACGTCCTGCGACAGGCTGTATGGCGGCAGGGAACACGCCGAATCGCCCGAATGCACGCCGGCCTGCTCGATGTGCTGCATGATGCCGCCGATCACCACCTGCTCGCCGTCGGACAGCGCGTCAACGTCGACTTCGATGGCGTCGTTGAGGAAGCGGTCGAGCAGCACCGGTGACTTGTTCGAGACCTTCACCGCCTCGGTCATGTAACGGACGAGGTCGGCCTCCTCGCGTACGATTTCCATCGCGCGGCCGCCGAGCACATAGGATGGACGCACCACCAGCGGATAGCCGATCTCGGTCGCCATGCGCAGCGCGCTCTCCGGCGTGCGCGCCGTGCGGTTGGGCGGCTGCTTGAGACCCAGGTCGTGCAGCATCTGCTGAAAACGCTCGCGGTCTTCCGCGGCGTCGATCATGTCGGGGCTGGTGCCGATGATGGGGACGCCGTTGCGTTCCAGGTCGCGCGCCAGCTTCAGCGGCGTCTGGCCGCCGTATTGCACGATCACGCCGAAGGGCTTCTCGATGCGCACGATTTCCAGCACGTCTTCCAGCGTCAGCGGCTCGAAGTACAGGCGATCGGACGTGTCGTAGTCGGTCGACACGGTCTCCGGGTTGCAGTTGACCATGATGGTCTCGAAGCCGTTCTCGCGCAGCGCCAGCGCAGCGTGCACGCA
>JAJXTE010000045.1 GCA_021784115.1 Pseudomonadota bacterium
TCGGTATCGAGTTGATGCTGCAGCACGTCGAGATCGGCTTCGGAAGCGTCGCTACCCGCCGCTGCCCGCTGGACGATGCGCTCGCGCAGGGTGGCGACGGGGACGGGAAAATCGAGGATGCGGAATTCGACGCTGCGGGTGCGCGCCGTCTCGCGCAGCAGGTCGCGTTGCCAGCGAGCGGTGAAGGTGGCGTCGACGATGACGGGCCAGCCGGCGTCGAGCAGCTGGCCTGCGAGGTCGGCCAGGCGCCGGTAGGTGCGTTGCGTGGCATCGGCGGCATAGAGGTGCTGGCCGACACCGGAGCCGCTTTTCGCGAGGGCGTCGAGTCCGGCGAGGCGCTTGCGCTCGATGTCGGAGCGCAGGCGGATGGCGCCCGGGATCTGCATCGATTGTGCGGTGACGGTGGTCTTGCCGGAACCCGACAGGCCGTGCGTGATGTCTAGCCTGACGGGCTGCGGGCGTGTCAGCGATGCCGCCAGCTCCAGCAGCGTGCGCACGTCGGCGAGCGCGGCCTCACGCTCGACGCCGGCGGTCTGCGCCATACGGATGGCGGCGACTTTGGCGCGCACCAGCGCGCGGTAGACGGCGTAGTAGCGCAAGAGCGCTAGCCCCGCATAATCGCCGCTGCGTTCGAGCCACCGATTGAGGAACAGCCAGGCCCAGTCGGCGTGCCCGCGCTGCAGCAGGTCCATGTAGCAGAACGCGATCTCGGACTGGATGTCGATCCAGCGCAGTTCGGGATTGAATTCGATGCAGTCGAACACCAGCAACCGGTCGTCCACCCAGGCCAGATTGCCGAGATGCAGGTCGCCGTGGCATTCGCGCACGAAACCCCCGCCCTTGCGCGCGGCCATCAGCGGCGCGAAGCGGGCGTGCTCGACTGCGCTCCAGCGCGCCAGCGCATCGAGTTGTTCGCGATCGGCCGGCGCGTCGAGACGCGGCGCGATCTGCGCGAAGTTCTGCGCGACCGGCTGCCAGATTTTCTCCGGGCTGCCCCAGGGGCTGTCTGCCGTGGCGCGCGCACACCCGTCGAGATGGAAACGGGCGAGGGTGGCGGCGATGGCTTCGACGTGCTGCGCGGTGATGCCGCCCGCCGCGTCGAGCTGGTCGAGCGTGGCCTCCACGGGAAACTGGCGCATCTTCACGGCATATTCGAACGCGTCGCCGGTGCCGGCGACGCGCGGGGCGGCGGGCGTGCCGCTGATCGGAACGACGTCGAGATAGATGTCCGGTGCGAGCCGCCGGTTGAGTTGCACTTCGTCGCGGCACGCCTGCAAACGCTTGTCGAGGCTGCTGAAATCGAGGAAGCCGAGATTCAGCGGCTTCTTGATCTTGTAGGCGAATTCGCCGGTGAGCAGGACCCAGGAGATGTGGGTCTCGATGACGCGGATCGGGCCGGCCGCGTGGTCGAAGCAGGCCGGGTCATGCAGGGTCCGGATCAGCAAGGGCGTGTTGCCCGTCATTCCCGGCATGGTGTCCCTGCCCGGCCGCGGCGCGCGCGCCTAAAGCTGCCGCGCGTAATCTTCCAGCTGCCGCTTGGCGGCGTCGAATGCATCGCGCAGCGCGACGTAGACGTCCTCGTTGGCCTGCTTGTCGACCACGATTTCGGACCCCGGGACGCCGAGGTCGATGCGGACGTTGAACAGCTTGCCCTGCTGGTGATGCCTGGCGGGCTGATCGACCACGACCCGGCAACTGATGATGTCGGCGAAGACCTGTTCGAGCTTTTGTGCCTTCTCGCGGATGTGGGTGTCGAGGGCGTCGGAATGCGGGATGTCGCGGAAGGTGATTTGAAGCGGGGTTTTCATGGTGACTCCGTTGGGTTGGCAGAAAGCAGGTCGGTCCTGCTTCGGGTTACATTTTCGGGTGGCCTTCCTGGGCGTATTGCTTTTCGCGCTGCTCCTGGCACACGATGCAGCGCTTGGCGGTCGGGTAGGCCTGCAGGCGGGAGAAACCGACGTTGTCGCCGCACTCGATGCAGACGCCGTATTCGCCGTTCTTGACGCGCTGCAACGCGGCGTCGATATCGCGCATGCCATCGATATGGCGATCCAGTATCGTCAGGTTGAAATCCGCCAGCGCATTGGCCAGCGATTCGTCGCCGCTGTCGCCGGGTTCCTGGTTGAGCAGGTCGATACGATGCTGGTTGCCCGAGTTTTCCAGTTCTTCGCGCACTTCGCGCATCAATGCCTGGTAGTCGACGTTCAGCTTGCTGACGAGTTGATCAAGCTGGGATGAAGTGAGAGCGGGCATTGAACCTCCTGTAGTCGTGTTGTTGAACGGCGCGCCGTTAATCTAAGGATAGCAATATCCTATTTGGATGGCGACCTGAATTTCAGACCGGCGCAGGCGTCATCCGGTTCGGTCAGGCCGCGTGACGCCCCTGGACGAAGGCCAGGGCCTCCTCGGCCGGCAAAGGCTTGCTGAACAGATAGCCCTGCATGAAATCGCAGTGGTGCGAGACCAGCATATGGCGCTGTGCCTCCGTCTCCACGCCTTCTGCGATCACGGCGAGGCCGAGGCTGTGCGCCAGAGCGATGGTGGCGGTGCAGATGGCGACGTCGTTGCTGTCGTACTCGATGTCGCGCACAAAGGATTGGTCGAGCTTCAGGGTGTGGATCGGCAGCAGCTTGAGATAGCTGAGCGAGGAGTAGCCCGTCCCGAAATCGTCGATCGACAGGCGCACGCCCAGATCGCGCAGCGCCCTGAGCTGCCGGATGCTGGCATCGGGGTCGTGCATGGCAACCGATTCGGTGATTTCCAGTTCCAGGTCGGTGCCTTTCAGCCCGTGTTTCTCCAGCGCGTGCTTGACGTGTGCCAGCAGAATGGACGCGTGCAGCTGATGCGCGGACAGGTTCACCGCCATGGTGATGTTCGCGATACCTGCGTTCCGCCATGCGCGGAGCTGGCGGCAGGCTTCGTCCAGCACCCACGCGCCCAGCGGCAGGATCAGGCCGGTTTCCTCGGCAATGGGGATGAACTCGGTGGGCGAGACCATGCCTGCATGGGGGTGGCGCCAGCGCACCAGCGCCTCGAAGCCTACGATGCGGCCAGTCCGGCCATTGAGCTGGGGCTGGTAATGCAGTTCGAACTGTCCGGTTTCTACCGCCACCCGCAAGTCATGGTCCATCGTCAGCCGTTTCATCGCGGTGCGGTTCATCTCGGCCGTGAAGAACTGGACATTGTTGCGGCCCAGCGATTTGGCGTGGTACATGGCGGTATCGGCGTTTTTCATCAGCGTATCGCTGTCCTCGCCGTCGTTCGGATAAAAGGCGAGTCCGATGCTCGCCGTCGAATGCAATTCCTCGTCTCCGACAGCGTAAGGCCGGGCCAGCGTCTGCAGGATCTTGTCGGCGACGCGGGCGGCGGTGGTGGCGTCTTCCACCTCGGTCAGGACCACCACGAACTCGTCGCCTCCAAGCCGGGCCACGATGTCGCTCTCGCGCACGCTGTCGCGCAGACGATGCGCCACGTCCTTGAGCAGTTCGTCGCCCACCGCGTGGCCGAGGGTGTCGTTGATGGTCTTGAAGCGATCGAGGTCGAGGAAGATCACCGCCAGTGCCCGCTGTTCCCGGTGCACCATGGAGAGTGCCTGCTCGAGCTGGGTTTGCAGGCTGAAACGGTTGTTCAGGCCGGTGAGGGCGTCGTGATAGGCGAGTTGGCTGATTTGCGCCTCGGCCATCTTGCGTGCCGTGATGTCCGTAAAGCTGGTGATGTAGTGGGAGACATCACCCTCGGCATCGCGCACCACCGATACCGACATCCATTTTGGGTAGATCGTATTGTCCTTCCGCCGGTCCAGCACCTCGCCCTGCCAGTAGCCGACCTGCTCCAGAGCAGCCGCCATCGCCCGATGGGTTTCGTCGGGCGTCTGCCCGGACGCGAGGATCTGCGGGCTCTCGCCGCGAATCTCGTCGATGCGGTATCCCGTCAGGTGGGTGAAGGCCGAGTTCACGGCCAGGATCCGGTTGTTGCGGTCGCTGATGAGGATGGCTTCGCCGCTGTGCTCGAACACGCTCGCGTAGAGCCGGAGCGCTTCCTCTGCCAGCTTGCGCCCGGTGATGTCCTGCACGGTGCCGGTGGAGCGGATCGCCTTGCCCTGGGCGTCGTAGTGCGTCTCGCAACGTTCGTTGACCCATTTGATGCGGCCGTCCGGCATGCGCAGCCGATGGGTAATTTCGTATGGCGTGCGGGTCGTCGGCGAGGCGTTGAAGATCTGATCGACCCGGTCGCGGTCCTCGGGGTGGACCGCATTCAGGAACGCTTCGCAGGAAGCTTGAACCGACGCCTTGTCGATTTCTAAGAGGTTGAAAATCTCGTCCGACCAGCTCAGATTGCCGCTGGCCAGGTCGAGCTCCCAGCTGCCGACCTGGGCGATGCGCTGCGCCTCGTTCAGGCGCGTTTCGCTTTCCTTGAGTGCCGCCTCGGCCAGGCGTTTCTCCGTCACGTCGATGCCGAGGCTCACCATGAATTCCATCTCGCCCTGTTCGTCGAGCAATGCGGAATTCGACCATTCGATCAGCCGTCGCGTCCCGTCCCGTGCGATCCAGTGGTTGGTATGGGATCCCCGCAGCGATTGCGGATTGCTGGCGAGGCTGCTGAACGCTTGCTGATGGACCTGGTCCCGTTCTTCGGGCGGCAACAGGAAGTCCCAGACAAATCGCCCCTCGACTTCTGCAAACGCATAGCCTGTCAGGTCCTCGCAGGCGCGATTGAAGCGGCGGATCCGGCCTTCACGGTCGAGCACCACCACCAGCGCCCCGGCTTTCTCGAGGATCGCGCCCTGCAGCGAGGAGACGTTGCGCAATTCGTGCGAGCGCGCTTCCACCTGTGCTTCCAGATCGGTGCGGGCATGCGCCAGCGCGTCCGTCATGTGATTGAAGGCATGGGCCAGGCGGCCCACCTCATCGACGCCTTCCTGTTGCGCGCGCTGCGACAGGTCGCCTGCGGCGATGCGGTCGGCCACCCGCGTGAGGTTCTGGATCGGGCGGGACAGGCCGCGACCCAGCAGAAAGGCCGCGATGCCGGACAGCGCGAGGAAGAGCGTCAGCGCGAGGTAGGTGACATGCCGCAGATGGGCGGCCGGCGCCAGCGCTTCCGCGCTGTCGATCTTCACGACCATGCCCCACCTGAGCGCAGGCAGATAGCGCCACGCCGCCACGCTCTCGATGCCGACGTAGTCGCGCACGAGTCCGCGGCCATGATCGCCGGCCAGCGCCTTCTGCATCGGCAGTGCGAGCTCCCGGAGCGGTACCCGGTAACGGTAGGCGGCATCCTCGATATGCCGGAGCGGCCCGGTATAGAGCGCGTCGCTGCCCGCCCGTTGCGCCAGCAGCGTTTCGCCGGTTTGGCCGAGCCCCGTGCGATCGGCCGTGACCGACTCCAGCTTGCTGACATCGAGTTGGAGGGCCAGCACGCCGATCAGCTTGCCCCTTTCCCGCACGGCGGTGGTCAGGAAGGCCGCCGGATGATTTCCCGACGGCGCATAAGCCGCAAAATGCGAGAGGTACGTTTGCCGGGTCTCCAGGGTGGCGTTGAACGCCTTTGCCAGCTCGGTCTCGCGATAGGGGCCGCTCCTGAGATTGGTCCCCAGGTCCGACTCCCGCGCCAGCGAAAAAATCACGTTGCCGGAGGGGTCCATCAACAGCAGATCGTAGAAGTCGCCGATTTCGTACGACGTGCTCAAGTCGTCGCGCAGTTGGCTCGCGGCGGCCAGAAAGGTAGGGGAATGCATCCCGCCCGACGCGAGCGCGTGCTCCAGCGAGACCAGCCCATTGCGGATCAGGGTTCGTTGGCCGAGCGATCGCGCATCCGCCAGGCGCTCGTTCATGTAGCGATCGATCTGATTGGCCTTCTTGTCCGCGATGATGTCCATGTTCGCCAATACGGTATCGCGCAGCGACGACTCGAACGATGCCAGATAGAAAGCGGCCAGGGCCGTCAGCGGCAATACGGCCACCAGCAGGTAACTCAACAACAGGCGGGCGGAAATGGAAGGCGCCTTCATGGGAGATCACGCGTTATGTCTGCCATCAGATTTTGCCATTCGAATGGCGAGTGCAATCGGGGGAAGAATCGGGGCGCAGGCCTCTCGCAAATTCCCGGGAATGATCTGCTGACCGGGTACGGAACCCGTATGGAAAATGTTCGGAGACCTTCACCCTCCCGGCCGATTGAGTGGCAATCAATTCTGAAATCCCCTGTCTGTCATCACCTGGTGCAAGGCTTCGATCGCGAGTTCCTGCAATGCGCGCCACCGACGCCCACCCTGCAATATGTGCTTCTGATTGATTTCGAGTTCGATTCCAATATACACGGCATCCGGGAAACGGCGGCGCAGATGGGCGGTCAGGCCGTCCGAGCGGCCCGTATAGGGGTAATTTCGGCGCACCTTCAGGTCGCGTGCGCATGCCGTGAGCCGTGCCTGCCAGAGGCGGCACAGTTCGGCCTCGCCGGCTCGCGCCGGATCGTAGAGGAGACCGATGTCGGCGTTGCGGACGTCGCCGTCGAGGACCGGCGTGAAGCTGTGGGAAGAGACGTGGATCACCCGGCCGCCGTGTGCGATCGTATCGGCGATGTGCGCCTCGACCTTCTCCCGGTAAGGCAGGTAATGCGCGGCCAGGATTTCGCGGCGCACGTCGGCCGGCGCCTGCCGGGTGGCTTCGGAGTAAAGCCTGGGATGACCGATCGAGCGGTTGAGGTCGATCAGCAGCCGGCTCGTGGTGGAGACGAACAGGGGAGCGCGCAGAACCCGGGCCAGCTTCCGTGCCACGCTCAGCGCGCCCGGGTCGTAGCCGCGATGGGTGGGCAGCAGGGCCTCGAAGCCGGCGAACAGGGGGCGGTAGCGCGGCGGGATGCGGTTGCCGCCATGCTCGCAGGTGATCAGGACGTGATCGGTTCGCACCATGGCATCAGTCGACGAACATCCGTCCCGCTTCCAGGCACGCGCACAGCGCCAGGAAGACGGTATGCCTGCGCGCCGGAGGATAGTCCGGGCCCAGCGCCCGCAGGATCCGGCGGGCGAGGGGGCCCTGTTCCAGGATCACGCGCAGCGGCTCGCGCCAGTTTCCCGACCGGTCCGGTGGGGCCGTTTCGATGAGGTGCCGCCAGAGGTCGCCGGCCTCGCATGCGCGCCCGGGAAAACCCAACAGGCGCAGGTAGCCGGCATCGTCGATCTTCGCCCGTTCGGCGTCGCGGATGCAGGCGTGCAGGACCTTCGCCAGGGCATCCGTCGCGCAAGCCTGCTGCATGCCGAGCGGTGACCACCTGCTGTCGTAGAGCGCGCGAATGACGGCCGTGGCGGCAGCGGCGATGGCAAGGTCGGCCTGCGGACACTCCTGCATGTCGATCACGCGGATCTCGAGCGCGTTGCGCTCGAAGCGCGGGATCGCACCGCGCGCATTGAGCCACTCGTGCTGCAGTTCGCCTTGCGGGTCGAGCGGGGCGATATCGTGGTACATGGGCGCCAATATGCGCGCCTCGTATTCGGCGCGGCTGCCGACCGTGTCCGGGATCACCTCGCCGATCACCGACGGGACGCGGCGGACGGCCGTGCAATAGGCCGCCATGCGAGTGTCCAGCTGGCCGCTCGGCGCGCCGTCGGCGATCGGCGAGCTGGCGGCGATCGCCGGCAGGATGGGCAGCAGCAGTCGCACGGCGGCATGCAGCCGGGCAAACTCGTCATCGTCGGCGAAGGGCAGGTTGACGTGCATGCTTTGCAGGTTCGCCTGGCCGTGCTGCCGGCAGTCGAAGATGCGGTCGTAGGCGCGGTAGAGAGACGCGTGGTCGTGCGACCACAGGCGCGTCTCGGCGGCAGGGTCCATCCACGGATGCATGCCGCCCGGCATGAGTCGCGCCCCCAGGGGGTGCAGCAGCTGGTTGACGGCGTTGACCTGCGCCTGGAATCCCGTGGCCAGGGGACCGAGCGCGGGGGCGGGGCGGACGTTCTTGAACTCGACGAGGTGCAGCACGATTTCGTTGGACCAGCCGAACGGCCCGCGATCGACGTCCGATGCGTCCTGCAGCAGCTTGTCGGCGATGGGCATGACCGCAAGCGTGTCCCGGGCCACGATCATGTATTCCAGCTCGATGCCGTAGCCCGCGAACGCAGGCAGCGCAGGGGCGGTGCTCACCGGCCGTGCCCCAGCTTGCGCGCCTCGATGCGGCGCACGAACGACCCCATGATCTCGCGATAGAGGGCGTCCTTCAGCACGCCGTCCTCGTTGCCGGCGTCGACGTTGGGATTGTCGTTGACCTCGATGACGTAGCAGCGGTTGTCCACCTGCTTGATATCCACGCCGTACAGCCCGTCGCCGATGAGATTGGCCGCCTTGAGCGCGATCTTCAGTACCTCGTGCGGCGCTTCGGCCACCGCCACGGCTTGCACCGGGCCTTCCTCGTAACCTGTGCGGCCGGGCTCGTGCCTGACGATCTGCCAGTGCCCGGCGGCCATGAAGTACTTGCACACGAACAGCGGCCGCCGGTCGAGGATGCCGACGCGCCAGTCGAATTCGGTGGGGAGATATTCCTGGGCGACGATCAGTTCGGACTTATGGAGCAGCGCGTTGACCTGTTCGAACAGCCCCTGCTCCGATTCGACCCTGGTGACCCCGAGCGAGAACGAGCTGTCGGGCTGCTTGAGCACGCACGGCAGGCCGAGCCCCGGAATGATCTGTTCGACATTGCCGTGGTGCACCATCAGCGTCCGCGGCGCGGGAATGTTGTGACGGGTGAGCAGTTCGGCGAGATAGACCTTGTTGTTGCACTTGAGGATGGACTCGGGGTCGTCGATCACCACCAGCCCTTCCGCGGTGGCACGCCGTGAAAACCGGTAGGTGTAGTGGTTGGCGAAGGTGGTGTCGCGGATGAACAGCGCGTCAAACTCGGGCAGCCGGCCAAGATCGGTGCGGGTGATGAAGTTGACATCGAGTCCGACTTCTTCGGCGGCCTTCTCGAATCTCTGCAGCGCCCGTGCGTTGGAAGGCGAGTCCGTGTTGTCGGGATCGTGCAGGATGGCCAGGTCGAAACGGGCGGGATGCCGCTTGTGCGTGCGCCTGCGGTGTCCCATGAAATACGCGGTGGCGGCCTCCACCACGAAATCGTGGTGCGATTGCGGGATGTCGCTGGCGGCGATGGCGCGCACGCTGCGCAACTGCCACTGGTCGCGGTGGCGTTCGAAATGCGCGCGCAGCAGGGGCGCCTGCAACAGGCTGAAGAGGCGGTGGCTCAGCTGCTCGTGTCGACTCGCCATGTTGCGCCCGAAGTAGATGCTGAGCTCGAACGCATCGGACTTGATCGGCGCGAGCGATTTCTGCACGACCTCGTCCAGGTTCTCGGTGAGCAGCCGCACCATGTTCTGCGACTGCAGGTCTTCCATGGTGCTCACCCGGGGCAACGGCTTGTGGCCCCGCGCCTCCGCGAGCAGGGAGACGTAGTAGCCCAGGCTCTGATAGCGATAGGATTTGCACAGGTTGAAGACCTTGACCGAACGCCCCTCGCCGTAGGCGGGATCGGTCAGGTAGGCACGGGCCGGAACGACGCCGACGCCGGGAAGGTCCAGCGGCCAGTCGCGCGGATTGTCGACGACGATGAGGATGCTCACGGCGCGTCCTTCGGCGCCGAGCGCGGCGGGTAGACCACCAGCAGGTTGGCGTCGTGGGTGACGATGCCGAGCAGCACCGCGCCGATCAGGCGATCGATGTTGACCCAGTATTCGTGCGAAGGACTGTAGGGGTGGCGCCAGTAGGGGTCAGCCACCAGCACGTTGCGCTTGTCCCGGTCGTAGCCCGCGAGCACGACGAAGTGGCCGGCCGGCAGGCCGCGGATGTCGTCGGGGGTGTCGTCCGGCCCGAACTCGCGCGCGGCGCGATACAGGTAGGTGGAGCTCAGGCCCGTGATGATGGGCAGCTTGCGTCGCAGCAGCCCGCGGATCAGGGGCCGCGAGAGGTCGCTCAGGCGCAGCCGCCCGCCGAGGCGCAGGAATTCGAGATAGCCCGCGGTGACGTGCTGCAGCCTGGCATCCTGCGGCTTTGCCTCACGCTGGCGCTCGAGGCGTTCGGCGATGTCGACGCCCGGCGCAAACCAGGTGGGGTCGAACACTGTCAGGTTGTAGGTATAGAGGGTCGCCTGGTAGCCCTGGCGCAGGGCGTCGCAGGCCAGGAAGATCGCGAAGGTGCCGCCGTGCGCCAGCTTGTGGGTGCGCGCGATCACCTCCGCCAGTTCGCTCTCGCCGCCCCAGTAGTCGTAGACCGCATGCAGGCAGGTGGGGCCGCAGGTGGTCTCATCCGGTTGCGGCAGCATCCTGACGGGAAGACGCAGCGTGATGGGATGCATGAAACGGTCCTCGCCGGGAAGAGTGTGCGGTGATGACGCGGGCGGGGCGCTGTCTGCAGCCCCTTTACGGATGCCGGGTCGAGGACACCCCCGATCGTGTCGGCCGCATCACCTGCTGCCGTGAGCGGCTTGGCGTTCCCACACCACGCGCAGCAGGTTCTCCTGTTCGTTGTAGTGATACTCCAGTTCGCCCTGGTAGGCATGATGCAAGGCCTCGCCGATGCCGCGAGCGAGATGGATGTCGGTCGTCGTGATCTGGACGCCGTCGTCCTCGTCCTCGACCTTGATGATCCGCTTCAGGGGGTGCTCCGCCCTGGCGCGCGCTTCCTCGTTCTTCACCAGCTGCAGCAGTTCGTCGCGATGGTCCTTGAAGAACGTTCCGCCCACGGTCACATAGCCGGCCGGGAAGTCGTCATGAATGCGATGGCAGGCCGGACACATTTCCTCGTGGGCCTGGGCAGGCTTTGCGAGCCACTGCCAGCGCCCGTCGTGGAACACGGCGCCGCATTGCGGACACACCGTGGGTTGCGGCAGCTTGTGCTTGACCTTGTAAGTGTCGTGACGGGCGTCCTGGACCAGGCGGTCGCGCCTGACAGGATGGAAATCAGTGAACCGGGTTTTCATGGTGCGCTCCTTCAGTGAAGACAAGAAAACTGCTTACATCCATTCCTTCTCCGCGGCATGGCGCTGTTCGCCCCACAGTACGCCCGGCGGCAGATCGAGCAGCGAGTAGGCGCCCGCCTGGAGAAACGGCAATGCGCGTGCGGCGGCCAGCATCATCCGCGCAGCCAGGCCCGCCTCGTCGTAGCGGCCTTCCAGCAACAATGTGGCATGGCCGGGGTCGCCCGCCGCGGCGTGACGCTCCAGCACGACGCCGCGGTCGGTCTCTTCCAGCGTGTCGATGCTGGGCACCGCAAACACCCGCGTTTCCTCGTCGAGAAAAAGCGGGTCGTTGACGATGGCGTCTGCCACGTTCGCCGCATCGGCCGAAGGCTCCAGTTCGACATAGACATAGCGCTGGAGGACGCCTTCACGGGACGGCAG
Source organism: Pseudomonadota bacterium (assembly GCA_021784115.1). Classification (GTDB taxonomy): domain Bacteria; phylum Pseudomonadota; class Gammaproteobacteria; order Burkholderiales; family Thiobacillaceae; genus Thiobacillus. The sequence continues at coordinate 11,377 of JAJXTE010000045.1, forward strand.
TTCGGTCGCCAGCGCTCTTTTCACGCCCTTGATGCCGGACGCGGCCAGGGTGTGGTGCAGGCTGGTCCCGGTGTGCAGACGGGTCTCCGTGTGGCCGCGCGGCGCCAGCAGCGCGAACTGATTGCGGAAAAGGGAAACCGCGCCGGGATCGCAACCCGCGCCGACGATCGCCGGCACCTTGTGATGCAGCGCGGCGCGATGGATGTCCGACTTGTGATTGATGAAGGCCACGCTGTGGAGACGGGCGCATTCCACAACGGGAATGCGGCTTTGCAGCAGGCTCTTCGCGGTGTCCGCGACCGCATCGACCGGAACGCAGATGAGCGCGCCGTCCACTCGATCCAGTTCGCTGACATGGGTCACCGCCGGGGCCTTTAGCCATGGCGCGTGGGCGCCCTCGGGGCGCCGTACCACCCCCGCCAGTTCGGTCTGCTGATCCGACTGTATGGCCTCGACGCATTTACGCCCCAGGTTCCCCAGGCCGATGATGGCAAGCCGTGTTTTTTTCATGTTGCTATACCAGGATCGAGGGCGCGGTCCGTATTCAAGGATGATCTTCGCTTTTCATATTAGGACGCGCGAGGGACGATGCACGGCTTGCCGGGCCGGCTTGAGCAGCCGGACCATTTCACGCAGGAAGGCCGGCAAGTCGGCGGGACGGCGCGACGTGACCAGGTTGCCGTCCACGACCACCTCCTGATCCTCGTACAGGGCGCCCGACTGTTGCAGTTCCTCGGCAACCGAGGGATAGCAGGTGGCGCGCCGTTCCTGCAGCACGCCTGCTGTGATCAATATCTGCGGCCCGTGGCAAATGGCGGCAACCGGCTTGTTGCTGCGCATGAAATCCTGCGCGATCGCGATGGCGGATGGCTCCCTGCGGAGTTTCGCGGGGGCCTTGCCGCCTGGGAGCACGAGCAGGTCGTACGCGTTCGGGTCGACATCCCGCAATGCCTTGTCGACGACGACCTCATAGCCGTGCTTGCCATTGATTTTCCCGCGGGCGATCGAGGCCACGTCCACCTGCAGCCCTTCCTCCTGAAGCCGGTAGAACGGGACCAGAAGCTCGGAATCCTCGAAATGGTCTGCGCTGATGATCAGTGCCTTCATGGAAACACCTGGTGTCCGGGTCAAGCAGTCGGTGAAAATGTCAATTGCAGGGGCGGCCTAGGCCTTGCGTTCCAGCGTAATCCCGATCAGCTCGATGACCACGCCTATCGCAAGTACCGCGAGTCCGGCCCAGATTTCGGGTGCCAGATACATCAGCACGCCGCCCAGCACCACCAGGAAACCCGCCAGAATCCGACTCGATCGCCGCTTGCCCCACATGCCGATTTCCTCCCGTCCCTGTTTAACTGCTACTCGTAGCGCAAGTATTCTTCGGCGAGGGTGTCGGCGCCAAACTGGTCGATCAGTGCCTCGATCTCCGACAACAGCGTGTCGTCTTCGTCGTCTTCCAGCGCGCCGTCGCCCACCAGCCGGGCGCCCAGACCCGCCAGGAGGGCTTCGCGGACGACAGCGAGGGTGGGCGGATTCTCGCGGTTCTCGTCGTTGACCACCGCCTCGATCGCGCGGGAGAGGGGCTCGCTCGCTTTGACCTGCGCGAAATCGACGGCAAGCGCGGTTGCGCCGAATTCCTCGATGAGCGCATCCAGTTCGTCGAGCACCGATTCGCTCACGTCGAAGTGATGCATTCGCTCGGCCTCCCTGAAGTCGGGAGGCAACAGGTCGCCGAGAAAGCGGCGCACCGCCATGAGCGTGACAGGCTGTTCGCACTCCGGATTGCTGATTCGGCTGCTGAGCAGCGCCGACAGGTGAGGACTGACGCGACTGGCGACATCGATGGAGTTACGGGTCATGGCTTTTCCTGTTTGTGTGGGGGCACAAGGCCGAATCGTGATTTTTCCAATCCCACTGCCTATATCAATGTATAGCAGATGGTTTTCGGATCTCGCACCGTGCATGGCGCATATTGCGCGATTAAAATCGACGGACGACAAGAAGAAGGCGGTGATTGCCAGCCCCCCATTCCATGCTTCAACCCTGCCAGGATCGGTGCCCACGCTCGAGGCCAAGCTCGGCTTCCTCATGCAACCGGGCGCCTACCCGGAGACGACCACGAAGGTCGACGCGGTGGAGACCCACATGTCCTGGGTTCTCCTCACCGATACCCATGCCTACAAGCTGAAGCAGCCGGTGCGCTACGCCTATCTCGATTTCAGCACGATCGATGCGCGGCGCCTGGATTGCGAGCGTGAGGTGCGGCTCAACCGTCGTCTGGCGCCCGATGTCTACCATGGGGTGATTCCGCTGACATGCGATGCGGAAGGGCGCCTGAGTCTTGGCGGTGAAGGGGAAGCGGTGGAGTGGCGGGTGCAGATGTTGCGGCTGCCGGCCGATCGCAGGCTCGATCACCTGCTCCGCAACGCGGCGGTCGGGCAGGCAGAAATCGAACGGCTGGCGCGGCGCCTGGCCCGCTTCTATGCCACGGCCGGCGTGGAGGCCCTCGCGCCCGATATGTATCGGCAAAGCCTCGCCGGGCGGATCGAGGACAACCTGCGCGAGCTCGCCAGCCTGGAATTCGGCCTTGACCCGGAACGGCCCGAGCGCATCGCCCGATTCCAGCTCGCCTTCCTGCGTCGCCACGCGGACTGGTTCGATCGCCGTGTGTCGGAGGGCCGCATCGTCGAAGGCCACGGCGACCTGCGTCCGGAGCACGTGTGCCTGCTGGACGAGCCGGTGGTCATCGATTGCCTGGAGTTCAATCGCGAATTCCGCATCCTCGACCCGGCCGACGAGCTGGGCTATCTGGCGCTGGAATGCGAGCGGCAGCATGCGCCGCAAGTGGGGCGCTGGCTGCTGCAGGCGTATGGCGAGGCGAGCGGGGACGTTCCGCCCGAGGCGCTGCTCCATTTCTACCAGAGCTGCCGGGCGACCATGCGGGCCAAGCTCGCCGTTTGGCACCTGCGCGATGACGGGCGGCATCCGCCCGGCACCTGGCGGGCAACTGCCGAGGCCTATCTCGAACTCGCCCAGCGGCACGCCGACGCCGCGAGGGTCTGACGTCCGTCCGCGCACTGGGAATGGGCGAAGGGTGATAGGCTGAGGCCGCTTATTGCCACGCGCCTGCCGCGATCGCACAGACATTTTTAGCGTTTTCCAGGAATTCCCCATGCGCGCCGCACCCCCGAACAAGATCTACCTCAAGGACTACACGCCGCCCACCTGGCTGGTCGACACGGTCGACCTCCATGTTTCGATCCATCAGGGCCACGCCGAGGTCCGCGCCCGGCTCGCGTGCCGGCGCAATCCGCAGGGAGCGGGCGGCGCGCTCGTCCTCAACGGCGAAGAACTCGCCTTGCAGGCTGTCAGTCTCGACGGCGCCGCGCTCACCCCCTCGCGCTATACGCTGGCCGACGACACGCTGACCATCGTGGGTGAGGATTCCGCGGCGCTGCCGGACGCGTTCGTGCTCGAAACCGTGGTGCGCATCGAGCCGGACAAGAACACGCGGCTCTCCGGCCTCTACCGCTCCAGCGACGGCTACTTCACCCAGTGCGAGGCCGAGGGTTTCCGCCGCATCACCTTCTTCCCCGACCGCCCCGACGTGATGGCGCGCTACCGCTGCACCATCGAGGCCGACCGCGAGCGTTTCCCGCAGCTGCTGTCGAACGGCAACCGGGCCGCTTCCGGCACCAGCGAGCACGACGCCTCGTGCCACTGGGCGCGCTGGGAAGACCCGTTCCCCAAGCCGGCCTACCTGTTCGCGCTGGTCGTCGCGAAGCTGGACATGCTCGAGGACCGTTTCGTCACCCGTTCCGGGCGCACGATCCGGCTCGCCGTCTACGTCGAACCCGGCAAGCTCGACCAGTGCGGCCACGCCATGGCGGCACTGAAGAAGGCGATGCGCTGGGACGAGGAACGCTTCGGCCTCGAGATGGACCTCGACGACTACATGATCGTCGCGGTGGGCGACTTCAACATGGGGGCAATGGAGAACAAGGGCCTCAACCTCTTCAACACCAAGTACGTGCTGGCCCGTCCCGACACCGCGACCGACGCCGACTACCAGGCCATCGACCGCGTCGTCGCCCACGAGTACTTCCACAACTGGACCGGCAACCGCGTCACCTGCCGCGACTGGTTCCAGCTGTCGCTGAAGGAAGGCCTCACCGTCTTCCGCGACCAGGAGTTCGGCGCCGACACGCACTCGCGCGCCGTCACCCGCATCCAGGACGTGCGCGCCCTGCGCGTCGGCCAGTTCCCCGAGGACGCCGGCCCGATGGCGCATCCGGTGCGTCCCGCCTCCTACGCCGAGATCAACAACTTCTACACCGCCACCGTGTACAACAAGGGCGCCGAAGTCGTTCGCATGATCCACACGCTGCTCGGGCGGGAGGGGTTCCGCAAGGGCATGGATCTCTATTTCCAGCGCCACGACGGCCGGGCCGTCACCTGCGAGGATTTCGTTTCCGCCATGCAGGATGCTGCAGGCGTCGACCTCACCCGGTTCCGCCGCTGGTACGCCCGCGCCGGCACGCCGCGCCTCAAGGCCGAGGGGGCATGGGACGCAGCAGCGCGGCGCTACACGCTGACCCTCACGCAAAGCCTCGCCGCCACCGCCTACGAGCAGCGCCTCAGAGAGGCAGGCATGCCGATCGAGGAAGGCCCGCTGCACCTTCCGGTCGCCGTCGGCCTGGTGCTGCCCGACGGCATGGATGCGCCGCTGCGGCTTGCCGGCGAAGCCGCGCCGCAGGGGACCACGCGCGTGCTGTCGCTCACCGAAACCCGCCAGACCTTCGTTTTCGAGGACATCCCGGCCGCGCCGGTCGCCTCGCTGCTGCGCGACTTTTCCGCGCCCGTGCAGCTTGAGCTTGAGCAGACCGATGCCGAACTTGCCCACCTGATGGCGCACGATTCCGATGCGTTCAACCGCTGGGAGGCCGGCCAGCGCCTCGCCACCCGCGTGCTGCTCGCCGGCATCGCAGCCGGAGGCGGGGGCGGGGGCGCCAACTGGATTCCCGAGCACTTCGTCGCTGCCTGCGGCCGCGTGCTCGACGCCGGCCTCACGGCCGACCCCGCGCTCGCCGCCGAGGCCCTGGTGCTGCCGGCCGAGCAGGTGCTGGCCGAGGAAGTCGCCGGCCGCGGGCAGGCCATCGACCCCGAGGCCATCCACCGCGCCCGCGTCACCCTGCGCCGCCACCTCGCCACCCGGCTGCGGGACCGCTTCGAGGCCGTATGGAGTGCGCTCGCGCCGTCCGAGCCCTACGCCCCGGACGGCGCCCAGGTCGGCCGCCGTGCCCTGCGCAACCTCTGCCTCGGCTACCTGGCCGAATGCGACGAGCCCACTCTGCGTGCCGCCGTGCTGCCGCGCCTGCTGGCCCAGTTCGAGCAGGGCGGCAACATGACCGACGTCATCGCCGCGCTTTCCACCCTCGCCAATCTCGACCTGCCCGAGCGCGAGACCGCCCTCGCGGCGTTCTATGCGCGCTGGAAGGACGAGGCGCTGGTGGTCGACAAGTGGCTGCAGGTCCAGGCGACTTCGCGCCTGCCCGGCACCGCGGCGCGGGTGCGCGAACTCATGCAGCACCCGGCCTTCGACCTGAAGAATCCGAACAAGGTCTACGCCTTGGTGCGCAGCTTCTGCGGCGCCAACCCGCGCCACTTCCACGCGGCGGACGGCAGCGGCTACGCGCTGGCGGCCGACGTCATCATCGAACTGCAGGCAATCAACCCGCAGGTGGCTTCGCGCCTGGCGCGCAGCTTCGACCGCTGGCGCCAGTTCGACGCCATGCGCCAGCATCACGCACGGGCTGCGCTGGAGCGGGTCAGGGACTGCGAGGGGCTGGCGAAGGACGTTGCCGAGATTGTTGGGAATGCGTTGGGTTGAAGCGGAAGAGGGTTTTAGCCCGGATCACGGTTTTAAGTTGCAGGCGGCGGAAACCGTGGTTTGCCCATCTTTAGAAAACCCGGATAAACACTTGATTCACCGAACGTATTGCGTTTGCATGCGGATGCTGTAATGCTTCACTTGCATCCGATCACGCGCAATGCCGGTGGGAGTTGGCAACAGGTGTGTTTGCAGTTTCCGTGATCGTACCATATCAAGAACCAGGATCAATTAGAACAACAACTTAGCATGCGAAAAGTCACGTTATACACCGTCCACATTTCTATATATACACCTTTCAAGGTGTATATTGCACGTTAAGCTCAGATAGCCCTGCGCCACCGCGAGCAATCTTCGCGAGCAGGAATTCACGCTGCGCCGGACAGCATGTGGAACGGAATTTGATGAATTTACAACGACTTATAAAAATGCTATTGAGC
>JAJXTE010000046.1:0-4477 GCA_021784115.1 Pseudomonadota bacterium
GCCGTCAAGGGCAAGACCGGTTCGCTGACTGCGCTGCCGATCATCGAAACGCAGGCCGGCGACGTGTCCGCCTTCGTGCCGACCAACGTGATCTCGATTACCGACGGCCAGATCTTCCTGGAAACCGACCTCTTCAACGCCGGTATCCGTCCCGCGATCAACGCCGGTCTGTCCGTGTCCCGCGTCGGCGGTGCCGCCCAGACCAAGGTCATCAAGAAGCTCGGCGGCGGTGTCCGTCTGGCGCTGGCGCAGTATCGCGAACTCGCGGCCTTCGCGCAGTTCGCCTCCGATCTGGACGAAGCGACCCGCAAGCAGCTGGAGCGCGGCCGCCGCGTGACCGAACTGATGAAGCAGGCGCAGTATTCGCCGATGTCGGTGTCGCAGATGGCGCTGACGCTGTTCGCCGTCAACAAGGGCTACATGGACGACGTCGAGGTCAACAAGATCCTGCCGTTCGAATCGGCCCTGATGGCGTTCATGAAGTCGAAGTACGCCAGCATCATGGACACCATCGAGACCAGCGGCAACCTGGATGACGCGACCGAGAAGGCACTGACCGCCGCGGTCGACGAGTTCAAGAAAACCGGCGTCTATTGATAGACCGCGCTGATTAGTTAGGAGCCACGATGGCAGCCGGAAAAGAGATACGGACCAAGATCAAGAGCGTGGAAAACACGCGCAAGATCACCAAGGCCATGGAGATGGTCGCGGCGTCCAAGATGCGCAAGGCGCAGGAGCGCATGAAGGCCGCGCGCCCGTACGCCGAGAAGATCGCCCGCGTGGCGACCCACCTGGCGTACGCCCACACGGAATACAAGCACCCATTCGTGATCGCGCGTGACCATGTCAAGCGCGTCGGCCTGATTGTGGTTTCGTCAGACAAGGGCCTGTGCGGCGGTCTCAACACCAATGCCTTCCGCATGATGGTCAACCAGATGAAGCAGTGGGAAGCGGCGGGCGTCGGCATCGACGTCACCGCGATCGGCAACAAGGGGCTGGGTTTCGTCCAGCGTCTTGGCACCAACGTGGTGTCGCAGCTGACCGGCCTCGGCGACACGCCGCACATGGAGAAGTTGATCGGCCCCGTGAAGATCATGCTGGATGCCTATCTGGAAGGCCGCATCGACGCGCTCTACATCGTCTACAACCGCTTCGTGAATACCATGAAGCAGGAGCCGACGCTGACCCAGCTGCTGCCGCTGAAGCAGACGGAAGATGCTGAGGAAGCCAGCCTGAAAACGCATTGGGACTACATCTACGAGCCCGATGCCAAGCCGGTGGTCGACGGCATGCTGATGCGTTACATCGAGTCGCTGGTGTATCAGGGCGTGGCGGAGAACATCGCGTGCGAACAGTCGGCGCGGATGGTGGCGATGAAAGCCGCTTCCGACAATGCCAAGGACGTGATCGGCGAGCTGAAGCTGGTCTACAACAAGACCCGCCAGGCCGCGATTACGAAGGAACTGTCCGAGATCGTCGCGGGCGCCGCTGCGGTTTGAGCGCTTACAGAATTTAATTGTTTAGGAAATCAACATGAGCAACGGAAAAATTGTTCAGATCATCGGCGCCGTGGTGGACGTGGAGTTTTCGCGTGATTCCATGCCGAAGGTCTTCGAAGCGCTGAAAATGCAGTCGCCGGAACTGACGATGGAAGTCCAGCAGCAGCTGGGCGACGGCGTCGTTCGCGCCATTGCGATGGGCTCCACCGACGGCCTGCGCCGCGGCATGGACGTGCTCGCCACCGGCAACCCGATCATGGTGCCGGTCGGCCAGGCAACGCTCGGGCGCATCATGAACGTGCTGGGCACGCCGATCGACGAAGCCGGCCCGGTCAACACCGACACCCACATGCCGATTCACCGCAAGCCGCCGGCCTACGCCGACCAGGCCGCGACGGTGGAAATTCTCGAAACCGGCATCAAGGTCATCGACCTGATCATGCCGATCGCCAAGGGCGGTAAAGTCGGCCTGTTCGGCGGCGCCGGCGTGGGCAAGACCGTGACCCTGATGGAACTGATCCGCAACATTGCCGTGGCCCACTCGGGCTTCTCGGTGTTCGCCGGCGTCGGTGAGCGGACCCGTGAAGGCAACGACTTCTATCATGAGATGAAGGAAGGCGGCGTGCTGGACAAGGTGGCGCTCGTCTACGGCCAGATGAACGAGCCGCCCGGCAACCGTCTGCGCGTCGCACTGACCGGCCTGACCATGGCCGAATACTTCCGCGACGAAGGCCGCGACGTGTTGCTGTTCGTCGACAACATCTACCGCTACACCCTGGCCGGTACCGAAGTGTCCGCGCTGCTGGGCCGGATGCCGTCCGCGGTGGGCTACCAGCCGACCCTGGCCGACGAAATGGGCCGCCTGCAGGAGCGCATCACCTCCACCCGCACCGGCTCGATCACCTCCTTCCAGGCCGTGTACGTGCCGGCGGATGACTTGACCGACCCGTCGCCCGCCACCACCTTCGCCCACCTGGATGCAACGCTGGTGTTGAGCCGTCAGGTCGCCGAACTGGGCATCTATCCGGCGGTGGATCCGCTCGACTCGACCTCGCGGATTCTCGATCCGCAGGTCGTCGGCGAAGAGCATTACGGCGTCGCCCGTGCGGTGCAGGGCACCCTGCAGAAGTACAAGGAACTGCGCGACATCATCGCGATTCTGGGCATGGACGAACTGTCGCCGGAAGACAAGCTGGCTGTGTCCCGTGCACGTAAAATCCAGCGCTTTCTGTCGCAGCCCTTCTTTGTTGCCGAAGTGTTCACCGGCGCACCCGGCAAGTACGTCACGCTGAAGGAGACCATTGCCGGCTTCAAGGCGATTGTCGAAGGCGAGTACGACCACCTGCCCGAACAGGCCTTCTACATGGTCGGCGCGATCGAAGAAGCCGTCGAAAAGGCGAAGACGATTCAGTAAAGCGCAGGACTCGGGCATCAGGCTTCAGCCTGGGCCTGGTGCCCGATCCCTGGCCCACACGAGGTTAAAACATGGCAATGACCATCCACGTCGACATCGTCAGCGCAGAAAAATCACTTTACTCCGGCACTGCCGAAGTGGTGATCGCCCCTGGCCAGCGCGGCGAACTCGGCATCTACCCGCGTCACACGCCGCTGCTGACCACGCTCAAGCCCGGCTCGGTTCGCATCAAGGTGCCGAACCAGGCCGAAGAAGAGCTGGTCTACGTATCCGGAGGCATTCTTGAGGTACAGCCGCACGTCGTTACCATCCTGTCCGACTCCGCCATTCGCGGTGCCGACCTCGACGAAGCCAAGGCGCTCGAGGCCAAGCGCGCCGCCGAAGAGGCCATGAAGGACAAGGCCGCCACGATGGACTACGCGCAAGCGCAGGCCGAACTGGCACAGGCGGTGGCCCAGTTGGCCGCGATCAAGAAGCTGCGCAAGCTGAGCTGATCGTTCGCAGCAAGTACGCACAAGGCAACCTTCGGGTTGCCTTTTTTATGCAGCAAAGTCGAGGGGGTTATGGACGTTTATGATCTGTCGGGACTTACGCGGCGCAATGAAATTTGCCTTATGTCCGTTTATAGGCAAGAATTGCCTGATGCGCTAGATTAAAAAACAGACGTTTAAGATTTAGCTCTGAGTTGAATGCTTCTCGTGTTTACGTGTATAAATACGTGGTAGTTAAATACCCGGTCGAACGATGTGTGGCGGTACACGGTTAAATGGTGTGTGGCTTCATGGGAGTGCGCCGACCGGGTGAATTTTTGTTTCACCTTTCTATGAAAAAAATTAAAGGAACCTGACTATGCGAACAACCCGTTTTCTTCTCAGTGCAAGCCTGGCGGCTCTCATGTCTGCGGGCGCAGTCTCGGCCCATGCGGCAGAGGGCGTTTTCTACGATCCGAGCAATGCGGCCAGTTCGTCTGGAAAAACCTCCGGCTTTGAGCTTTACAGGACCATCGGTTGCCCCGGCAAGGGTTTGCTGGATGCGCCCTGCCAAGTGCCGAAAGAACCTGACACTGACGGCGACGGTATTGTGGATTCAAAAGACAAGTGCCCGACGGTCTATGCGAAGACTGCAGATGGCTGTCCTGCCCCCGCGCCCGTCGCAGAACCGGCGCCGGCTCCCGCGCCCGCACCCGCCCCGGCAGCTGCACCCGCCCCGAAGAAACTGGTACTGGAAGGCGTGAATTTCGACCATGACAAGGCGACTTTGCGTGAAGATTCCCATCCCATCCTGGATCAAGCCGCAGAGGGCCTGAAGGAGTGGGGGGACGTCAAGGTCGAAGTCGCCGGGTATACCGACAGCCGAGGCAAGGACAAATACAATCTGAAACTGTCGCAGCGTCGTGCTGAAGCGGTGCGTGCCTATCTGATCAGCAAGGGCATTGCCGCGGACCGCCTGACTGCAAAAGGATTTGGCGAAACCAAGCCGGTCGCGGACAACAAGACGGCTGAGGGCCGCTTCAAAAACCGCCGGGTCGAATTGATCGAGCAAAAGTAATTACGTTAAGCACCAA
>JAJXTE010000046.1:4577-17545 GCA_021784115.1 Pseudomonadota bacterium
GCGGACCGCCTGACTGCAAAAGGATTTGGCGAAACCAAGCCGGTCGCGGACAACAAGACGGCTGAGGGCCGCTTCAAAAACCGCCGGGTCGAATTGATCGAGCAAAAGTAATTACGTTAAGCACCAAGATAAAAACGGGAGCTGCGGCTCCCGTTTTTTCATGTTGTCGCCATGCCGAGGCTTTATACTTGGCGCGCGATTTGCTCTCGTGCTGTTGATGCAGTTCACACTTCCAGACCGACACCAATGCATTCCATGCTTGAAATCCTGATTCTCGCAGCGGGCAAAGGCACCCGGATGCGCTCCGATTTGCCCAAAGTGTTGCACAAGCTGGCGGGCAAATCCCTGCTCGGCCATGTGGTGGATACGGCCCATGCACTCGGTGCGGCACAAACGTGCGTGGTCTACGGCTTTGGCGGCGAGGCGGTGCCGCAGGCGATGGCTGACGACAAGCTGACGTTTGTGCTCCAAGCCGAACAGCACGGCACCGGGCACGCAGTGAAGCAGGCACTGCCGCGGCTGGCCGACGACAGCGTGACGCTGGTGTTGTACGGCGACGTCCCCTTGACGCATACCCGTACGCTGCAGCCGCTGGTGGCGGCCGCGCAGGCTGGAAAACTGGGGCTGTTGACTGTCAATCTGGCGCTGCCCGACGGCTACGGCCGCATCGTCCGCGAAGGCGGCAAGGTGACGCGCATCGTCGAGCACAAGGACGCGACGTCTGCCGAGCGCGCGATCCAGGAAGTCAACACCGGCATCCTGGCGGTGGCGACGCGCCATCTGAAACAGTGGATCGCTGAACTGAAAAACGACAATGCGCAGGGCGAGTACTACCTCACCGACATTATTGCCCTGGCGGTGCGCGACGGGGTGACGGTGGAGACGCATCAACCGAAATTCGAGTGGGAAGTGCTGGGCGTCAACAGCAAGGCGCAGCTGGCCGAGCTGGAGCGCATCCACCAGAACGAGATTGCACAGGCCTTGCTCGACACCGGCGTGACCTTGCTCGACCCGGCGCGGCTCGACGTGCGCGGCACCCTCAGATGCGGGCGCGACGTGACGATAGACGTCAACTGCGTATTCGAGGGCCGCGTGGAACTGGGCGACGGCGTGCAAGTGGGCGCTAACTGTGTGCTGCGCAATGTGACGGTGGCGGCGGGCACCCGCATCGACGCCTTCACCCTGATCGACGACGCCGTCATCGGTGAGCTCAACCGGCTGGGACCGTTCTCGCGCATCCGTCCAGGCACCACGCTGGCGCGCGACGTGCATGTCGGCAACTTCGTCGAGATCAAGAACAGCCAGATCGACGACGGCTCCAAGATCAACCACCTGTCCTATGTGGGGGACACCACCATGGGCAAAAAGGTCAACATCGGTGCCGGCACCATCACCTGCAATTACGACGGCGCCAACAAGCACCGCACGGTCATCGAGGACGAGGTCTTTGTCGGCTCCGATACGCAACTGGTTGCGCCGGTCACCGTCGGCAAGGGCGCGACCCTGGGCGCCGGCACCACGCTGACCCGGGATGCCCCGGCCGGCGAGCTCACCCTGTCCAGGGCGAAGCAACTGACCATCAATGGCTGGAAGCGGCCGGTCAAACAGAAAAAGGAAGGCTAAGCATGTGCGGCATTGTCGGCGCGGTTGCGCAACGTAACGTCGTTCCCATCCTGCTCGAAGGCCTGCGGCGCCTGGAATACCGCGGCTACGATTCTGCCGGACTGGTCACCATCGACGGCGGTCTCAAGCGCGTTCGCAGCGTCGGCCGCGTCGCCTCGCTGGCGGCGGATTGCGCCGCGCAGCAGGTGCACGGCAACCTCGGCATCGCGCATACCCGCTGGGCCACGCACGGCGCGCCGTCGGAAGCCAATGCGCATCCGCACGTGAGTGGCGGCCTGGCGGTAGTGCACAACGGCATCATCGAGAATCACGAAGCCCTGCGCGCCCGCCTGAAAGCAGAAGGGTTCGTCTTCACGTCGGAAACCGATACCGAAGTCATCGCGCACCTGATCCTGCATTACTTCCGCAAGGCTAAGGACCTGCTCGCTGCGACGCGCGCCGCGGCAGCCGAACTCGAAGGCGCATACGCGATCGGCGTGGTAAGCGAAGATTCGCCCAATCAGCTGGTCTGCGCGCGCAAGGGCAGTCCGCTGCTGATCGGGCTGGGCATCGAGGAAAACTTCATCGCCTCCGACGTTTCGGCGCTGCTGCCGGTGACCCAGCGCATGATGTACCTGGAGGAGGGCGACGTCGCCGACATCCGGCTGCTGTCGGTGACGGTGTACGACGCCGCAGGTCGTCAAGTCGACCGCAGCGTGCACATTTCCGAGTTGTCAGCCGACATGGCCGAGCTTGGCAACTACCGCCACTTCATGCAGAAGGAGATCCACGAACAGCCGCGCGCGCTCACCGACACCCTCCTGACCGCGGTGGCGCAGGACCGCGTGCAGCCCGAATGGTTCGGCTTCGATGCCGGCGAGGTGCTCGGCAAGGTGAACGCGGTGACCTTCCTTGCCTGCGGCACCAGCTACCACGCTGCGAAAGTGGCCACGTACTGGCTGGAGGAGATCGCGGGCATCCCGGCCTACGCCGAAATCGCGAGCGAATATCGCTACCGCACCAGCGTCCCGAATGCAGACGCGCTGATCGTCACCATTTCGCAATCGGGCGAAACCGCCGATACGCTGGCGGCGCTGAACCACGCGAAGGCGCTGGGCCAGGACAAGACGCTGACCATCTGCAACGTGCCGGAATCGGCACTCACCCGTGCCTCGCGCCTCAAGTTCCTCACCCGCGCCGGGCCGGAAATCGGCGTCGCCTCGACCAAGGCCTTCACCACGCAGCTGGCCGGGCTGTTCCTGCTGACGCTGGTGTTGGCCAAGCTGCGCGGTCGACTCACCGCGGAACAGGAAGCCGCGTACCTGACCGAGCTGCGCAGCCTGCCGAACAGGACGCAACAGGTGCTGGCGCTGGAGCCGCAGGTCGAAGCCTGGTCACAGCGCTTCGCCAACAAGAACCATGCGCTGTTCCTCGGGCGTGGCGTGCATTATCCGATCGCGTTGGAAGGCGCGCTGAAGCTGAAGGAGATTTCCTACATCCACGCCGAAGCGTATCCCGCGGGCGAGCTCAAGCACGGCCCGCTGGCACTGGTCGACGAGGACATGCCGGTCGTGACCATCGCGCCCAACGACCAGCTCATCGAGAAGCTGAAGTCGAACATGCAGGAAGTACGCGCGCGCGGCGGTGAGCTCTATGTGTTTGCGGACGGCGACGTCCACATCGAGGAATCCGCCTTCGTGCATGTGATCCGGTTGCCGGGGGGGAGCAATGGCGCGCTGTCGCCGATCCTGCACACGGTGCCGCTGCAATTGCTGTCATATCACGCCGCCCTGCAAAAGGGCACCGATGTGGACAAACCCCGAAATCTGGCCAAGTCGGTCACGGTTGAGTGATTACGATGATTTCGGGGCGTGTGGCGAAGGCTGATGTGAGCAGAGCGAACGTTAAGCCGCAAGCTGCGTAATCTGACAAAAAATTGTCACGGTCGAACGACGCAGTGGATTCGCGCAGCGCGGAGGCACAAAAAACGCGGCACTGAGCCGCGTTTTTTTGTTGGTGGAAGCGCAGCCCATGCGCGCCCCGCAGCCCCGCCGGGTTCAATGGCGCTTGCGGTCTTCCTTCAGCGCGAGGGTGGCGACCTGGACGCGGTTGCGCAGGCCGAGCTTCTCCATGATGTTGCGCAGGTGGTTGCGCACGGTGTTCTCCGACAGGGTCATCTTGTAGGCGATGGCCTTGTTGGAAAGCCCTTCCTTCACGTGGTCGACGATTTCCATTTCGCGCGCGGTCAGCGCCGACAGGGCGCTGTTGTTGAGTTCGCCGCGCGCCATCTTCTGCATGATGTTGAGCGGGAAGCTGCTCTGGCCGTCGCATACGCTGCGGATGGCGGCGAGCACCTGGTCGGGGTCGCTGGACTTGACGACATAGCCGTCGACGCCGGAGGAGATGGCCTCGGAAATCTCTTCGTCGGAATCGGCGATGGTGAGCATGATGACCTTGATTCCGAGGTCGCGCAGGTCGGAGACGAGGTCGAGGCCGTCGGCATCGGGCAGCGAGCGATCGAGCAGGGCCGCATCGGCCCGGTTGCCCGCTTCGATCCAGGCGCGCAGCTCGGCCGCGTTGGCCAGCTGGGCCGTGAGATGCAGATCCGGCTCCTGCTGGATGTAGCCTGCCACGCCCATGCGCAGCAAGGGGTGATCGTCGATCAGGATGATGTTCAAGGGGGCCGGCATCGCTACTCCGCTAAATTCTTTATTGGGCTTTCAGGTTGGCAGGCCGCGTGGCTTGCGCGGGGCTTTCTCGAATACCGCATCATAGACCGGAATGGGCAGCCATTTCAGCAATCGCCCTACCCAGGCCATTTGCCAGGGTATGACGGTATAGGCCCGGCGTTGTTCGATGCAGCGCGCCACCTTGTTAGCGGCTGCCTGCGCGGTCATCTTGAACGGCATGGCATACGGATTGACCTGCGTCATGGGGGTGTCGACGTAGCCTGGCGCGACCGTGACCACCGCAATGCCCGACGCTTTCAATTCGAGCCGCAAGGCCTCGAGATAGACCGTGGCCGCCGCCTTGGAAGCGGAGTAGGCGCCGCCGCCCGGCAGGCCGCGTACGCCGGCCACGCTTGAAATCCCGCACAGGACGCCGCCGTTTGTCCGCATGGCGGCGACGAAGGGCTGAAAGGTGTGCACCAGCCCCAGTACGTTGGCGTCCATCACTGCGCGGAACACCGGGGCATCTTCGGCGGCTTCGGTGAGCGTGCCGACGCTGATGCCGGCCGCCGCGATGACGATGTCGGGCACGCCGACCGCGTTCAAAAACGCCGCTGCCGCTTCCTGCATGGCCACTGCGTCGCGCACGTCCGCCTGATACAGGTGTGCGTCCAGCCCGGCGGCGGTGTCCTGCAGGCCGTCCAAGCGGCGTCCGGCCAGCCCGAGTTGTGCGCCCGATGCGCCGTAATGCCGCGCCAGGGCTGCGCCGAGGCCGGAACTGGCCCCCGTGATGAAGACCCGCGAGGGCTTATTCAATATCGTGCGCGGTGAAGGGCGTAAAGATCGGTCATTTGCCGGAATTTTTGCCGCTGCGTTCGGCGCGTGCCTTGACGATCAGTTGATCGAGGACTTCGAACAGGCGCGGTTCGCTCCCGGTCATCGACTCCGACGTGGCGTATTTGCCGTCGACAATGAAAGCGGGGACGCCCATGACGCCGTAGGTCGAGGCGAGCCTCGCCCCCTGCATGGCCTTCGACTGGGTGGAGAAGGAGTTGTAGATGCTCTCGAATTTCCCGCGGTTGATGCCCTGCTTCGCGATCCAGCCGCCCAGCACGGCCGGGTCGTTGAGGTTGACGTTTTCCACGTGATAGGCGTCGAATACCTTGCGGTGCAGGCGGTTCAGCTGACCCAGTTGTTCCAGCGTGTAATAGATCTTGGCGCCGGGCATCCAGTCGTCGCGGAACACGGCCGGCACGCGGCGAATCTGGGCATCCTTCGGCAGTTTCTTCAGCCACGCTTCGAGGCCGGGTTCAAGCTGGTTGCAATGCGGGCAGCGATACCAGAAGAACTCCAGCACCTCTATTTTCTTGCCGGTCGCGACCGGTTGCGGCACGCTCACGCGGGTGTAATCGTGGCCCTCGAATGCCTCCTCGGGCGCGGCAAAAGCGGACAAGGACAATACGGCGGCTGCAAACATCGCCAAAGCGCGGGTAAACATCAAGGCGTCTCCTGTTGGGTGGGAACTTCTTTGACCAGCGTCACTGGAATATTGTTCTGCGCGAGCAGGCTGCGGGTGCGGTTTACGTCGTCCATGGCGCGAAAGGGGCCGACGCGCACGCGATGCAGCACGCCCTTGTTGGCCACCTCGCTGGTCTGGATGACCGCTTCGACGCCCAGCAGCGCCAGTTGTGCCTTGAGGTTGTCGGCTTCGTCGGCCCGCTGGAACGCGCCCGCCTGCAGGTAATACAGGGGCGGGGCGGCGGGCGCCGCGGCGGATGGCAGCGCACCGGGTGCATTGTTCGGCAGCACCTTGTAGAAATCGAAACTGGGGGCGGTTTCCGGCGCAGCAGACGCGGGCGCCGAGGACGCTGCGGGCGCAGCAGCGTCCTTGCCGAGCTTGAACGGATTGACGCCGGTGGCCCACAGCGCCACGCCCACGGCGAGGATGGCCCCGACGATCAGACCGATCAGCACGCCGGTGAAAATGGGGTTGCCGCCCGAGCGGCCGGTTTTGCGGGATGCGGGTTTTGCCATGGCTACATTTTCTCCGGGGCCGATACGCCGAGCAAGGCCAGCCCGTTGACGATCGCAATGCGCGTCGCGTCGGCCAGTGCGAGCCGGGCGAGCTTCGTCGCCGCATCCTCGACCAAGAATTTGTCGGCGTTGTACCACGCGTGGAAATTGCCTGCCAGCACCTGCAGATAATGCACCAGCAGATGCGGTGCCAGCTCGCGCGCGGCGGTGGCGGCCGTTTCCGGGTATTCGGCCAGGCGCTGCATCAGCGCAAGCTCGTGCGCCGTGGTCAGCGGCGCGAGGTCGGCGCCGTCGAGCGCGTCCGCCATGCCGCCCCACTCCTCGAACACGCGGCAGATGCGCGCGTGCGCGTACTGGACGTAGTACACCGGGTTGTCGGTGTTGCGGGCGAGCGCGAGGTCGACCTCGAAAATGTACTCGGTGTCGGCCTTGCGCGAGAGCAGGAAGAAGCGCACCGCGTCCTTGCTGGTCCACTCGATGAGGTCGCGCAGCGTGACGTAGCTGCCGGCGCGCTTGGATATCTTCACCTCCTCGCCGCCGCGCATCACGCGCACCATCGTGTGCAGCAGGTAGTCGGGATAGCCCTCGGGGATGCCGACGTTGGCGGCCTGCAGGCCCGCCCGCACCCGCGCGATGGTGCCGTGGTGGTCGGTGCCCTGGATGTTGATCGCGCGCTCGTAGCCGCGTTCCCACTTGGCGATGTGGTAGGCGACGTCGGGCACGAAATAGGTGTAGGTGCCGTCGGACTTCTTCATCACGCGGTCCTTGTCGTCGCCGTAGTCGGTGGTCCTGAGCCACAGCGCGCCGTCCTGATCGTAGGTCTTGCCAGCGGCGACGAGCTTTTGCACCGTCGCCTCGACGCGGCCATCGGTGTAGAGGCTGGATTCGAGATAGTAATTGTCGAAGCGCACCGCGAACGCCTTGAGGTCGAGGTCCTGCTCGTGGCGCAGGTAGGCCACCGCGAACTGGCGCATCGAGTCTAGGTCGTTCACATCGCCCGATGCGGTGTATTCGCGGTCGTCCGACTTCACCGTCTTCTTCGCGAGGAAATCCGCCGCGATGTCGGCGATGTAGTCGCCGTTGTAGGCCACTTCAGGCCATTCCGCGTCACCCGGCTTCAGGCCCCGGGCGCGCGCCTGCACGCTGTTCGCAAGGGTGGCGATCTGCACCCCGGCATCGTTGTAGTAGAACTCGCGATAGACGTCCCAGCCCTGCGCCGCGTAGAGATTGCAGATCGCGTCGCCCAGCGCGGCCTGGCGGCCGTGGCCGACGTGCAGCGGGCCGGTGGGGTTGGCGGAGACGAACTCGACCAGCACGCGGTGTCCCTTGCCCGCGTCACCGCGGCCGAATGCTGCGCCCTCGGTGCGGACGCGCCGCACGATACCGTGCCAGGCCGCCGGCGCAAGGTGGAAATTGATGAAACCGGCGCCGGCAATCCCGGTCTTCGCGATCAGCGGTGACGCCGGCAGTTCGTTCAGGATCAGCTGCGCCAGTTCGCGCGGATTCTTCTTCAGTGGCCGCGCCAGCTGCATCGCGGCGTTGCTGGAAAAATCGCCGTGCGCGGGGTTCTTCGGGCGTTCGATCTCGAGGCTGACCGGCGAATCGGGCGCCACGGTCTCGAGGGCTTCGCCGATGAGCAGGGCGATCTGGTCTTTGAGCGGATGGGTGTTGGACATGGTTACAAAGAGGACGAGGCGATGCGCACATCCTCAGTGTTGAATGAGTAGCCCGCGATTATATGCGCCGTACGCGGGGCCTCAAAACACCAGCGGGTCGACGTCCAGCGACCAGCGCGCGATGCGCGGCTTGATCGCTTCCAGCTGCGGCCGCCAGTCGCGCACGAATTTCTGCAGCGCCTGCCTTGACGCCGACTGCACCAGCAACTGGGCGCGCTCAAGATTGGCCACGCGCGCCATCGGCGCCGGGGTGGCGCCGAACACGCTGACGCCGGCATCGTCGGGTGCGAGTTGCGCGGCGCGCTGCAAAAAGGCCAGCGCTGCGTCCATGGTTGTCGCCTCGGCGCGTACCAGCACCTGTCGGGTGAACGGCGGCAACTCGAGCTGTTTGCGCTCGGCCAGGAGCGCGCGCGCGTAGCCGGGGTAGTCGTGTCGCTGCAGGTAGCGGAACAAGGGATGATCCGGGAAGGCGGTCTGGATCAGCACGCGGCCGGGCTTGTCGGCGCGGCCAGCGCGCCCGGCCACCTGCATCAGCTGGGCGAAGAGGCGCTCGGTGGCACGGAAGTCGGGGCTGTAGAGCGCTCCGTCGGTATCGAGGATCAGCGCCAGCGTCATGTTGGGAAAGTCGTGGCCCTTGGCCAGCATCTGGGTACCGACCAGGATGTCGACTTCGCCACCGTGCACCGCTTCGCCGAGTTCCGCCCAGGCGCGCGGGCGCATGGTGTCGCGGTCGATGCGGCGGATGCGCGCGGCGGGCAGAAAGGCGGCCAGCGTCTCCTCAAGGCGCTGCGTGCCCTGGCCCAGCGGCTTCAGGTCGGGATTGCCGCAACTCGGGCATTCGGACGGGATGCGCGTCTCGTATCCGCAATGGTGGCACTTCAGGCGGTGCGCCGTGCGGTGCAGCACCAGCCGCGCCGAGCAGCGCGGGCACGGCGACACCCACGCGCAACTCGGGCAGTACAGCGCCGGCGCGTAGCCGCGGCGGTTGAGGAACACCAGGCTCTGCTCGCCGCGCGCAAGCGTCTCGCCGAGTGCCGTGAGCGCGGGGCGGGTGAGTCCGTTGTCGACCGGAATGTGCTTGAGGTCGACCAGTTCGATGTCGGGCAGCTGCGCCTGGCTGATCGCGCGCTGCTTCAATTCGACCAGCTGGTAGCGCCCATTCAGCGCCTGCGCATAGCTTTCCAGCGAAGGCGTGGCCGAGCCGAGCACCACCGGCACGCCGGCCTGCTTGCCGCGCGCGATGGCGACGTCGCGCGCGGAGTAGCGCAGACCGTCCTGCTGCTTGAACGAGCCGTCGTGTTCCTCGTCGACCACGATCAGCCCCAGTCGCGGCAGCGGCGCAAACACCGACAGGCGGGTGCCGAGCAGCACGTCGCAGTCGGGTGCGGCGAGCCAGTGTTCGGTGCGATCCTTCTCGCTCAAGCCGCTGTGCAGCGTGGCGAAGCGCCGCTCCGGAAAGCGGCGGCGGAAATGCTGTTCCAGCTGCGGGGTCAGGGCGATTTCGGGGATCAGCACCAGCGCTTGCTTGCCGTCGGCCAGTACTGCGTCGATCAGGCGCAGGTACAACTCGGTCTTGCCGCTGCCGGTGACGCCGTGGATCAGGTGAACGCCGAAAGCCCCGAGCCCAGGAAGCAGCGCATCGAGCGCGGCGTGCTGCTCTGCGGTGGCAGGCGGCGCGTCAGTTGTCGGTGGCGCATCGTCCGGCCGCGGCGGAACCCGCGACCACGCGGCCCATCCCGCCTCGACGAGCGCGGCGGCGTGGCGGCCCTGTTTCTGCTCACGCAAGGTCGCGCGCGAAATCGGCGCCGCCCGCAACGCGTCGAGCAGGGCGCGCTGCGACTTGGCCCGTGCCAGCGGCTCCGCGGCGCGCCCGGCCTCAGTCGCCACCAGCCATGGGGTGTCGGCGGCAAACGGCGAGGCGTTGCGCAGGCGCGGCGGCAGCGTGGCGAGCAGGATTGCGCCCAGCGGATGGTGGTAATAGTCGGCGCAAAATTGCGCCAGACGAAGGATCTCGGGAGACAGCGCGGGGCGGTCGTCCAGTACGCGGATGACATCGCGCAGCTTGTCCGCCACGATGGTGCTGTCGGTCTGCCGCCCCAGCGCGACGCCAATCTGAAGGGTGCGGCCGAACGGGACTTCGACCAGGCTGCCCGGCTGCACGGTCGCAAGCCCATCCGGCAGGCGATAGTCGAACAGCCGCGGGAGCGGGGTATCGAGCGCGACCTGGAGAATGGACGGCATCTTAGGGGTAAATCTTGGTCAGGTGTCGGGGAAGATTAATTAAGTAATTGTTAAGCAAGGACAAATCGGCGTTGTCCACGCAAGCTGTGGATAATTGTGTGGGTGAATTGTGTCGACAACCGCCAATCGCCCGTGTTTCTGCGGTCGGGCGCCACGGATTAAAAAGCGGGCAGATCGACGAATTGATATTTTTCAATAACTTACAAACATGGCTCGGCTGTCAATAGCTTGACACAAAAAAAGTTCCCTTGCGTCAAAACTGTGCATAAGTTAACGCTTCTATTGCCGGAAATACTGGCCTTACGCACCGTCTTGGCGCGCAAGGCCTTGTTTTAACTCGCTTATGCCTGCTGAATGCCGGCAATGACCCAGCCCCCCTGGCCGCTTGCCGGTTTGGTGAGATGCCAGACTTCGTCAAGCGGCATGGCGCCCTGGTCGGCGGCCTCGCGCACCAGCCCGGTGAAGCGAACGCTCACGACATGGCGGCTGTCCTCGTCGATCGCTTCCAGCACGTCGGCGTCAAGCGTGATGACGTCGGTGGTCTGTGCGGCGTCACCGCGTTCGGCCAGTTGCATGCGGATTTCGGCGAACACCTCGGGCGAGGTGAAGGCGCGCAGATCGTCCAGGTTGCCCGCGTCGAATGCGGCCTGCAGGCGGATGTAGTTGAGCTTGGCTTCGCGCGCGAAGGCATGGGCGTCGAACCCGGGCGGGAAGGCGCGGGCGGCGCCACCCCCCAGGGTCCCAACGGGGACAGGCTCGGCCGCTGCGGATGCGCCCGGATTCAATCCGGCATACTGCATCGCCGGTGTCGGCGCATTGCGGCGCATGAACAGGCGGAACAGCATGAAGGCCGCCATCGCGAGCAACGCCAGCATGAGGAAATTGGCCATTCCCTCACCCAGTCCGAGATGGGAAAACAGCGCGGCCAGACCCAGGCCCGCGGCCAGCCCGGCGATCGGGCCCATCCAGCTGCGCTTTTGCGGCGCAGTCGTCGGCGCGGCGCCAGGCTGCTGCTGGGCGGGGGTGGCTGTCGTTTGCCTGGCCGGCGCGCTGCGCTGCATGCCGAAGGACTTGCTGCCACCCAGGCGCTTGGCCTCGGCGTCAGGGGCGGCGAACGCGAAGGTAAGAAACACGGCAAACAGGCTGACCAGGAGATGTTTCACGAGGGGGGCTCCGTAATGGCAATGAGGCTGAGTATGGTCGCGCAAATGCGGACGCGTTGAACAGTCGATTTTTATACGCGGATTGTTCGATATTTTCGATTCGTCCGCGTAGTGAATCAGTTTCTGCTTGATGCGCGCACGGCGCGGCTGTGGTTGTGCACCGCATCCACCAGGACGCCGACGCTGTCCGGGTTGGTGAACTGCGAAATGCCGTGGCCGAGGTTGAACACGTGCCCGGAGTGGTTGCCGTAGCTGTCGACGATGCGATGCGCCTCGGCGCGGATGCTCTGCGGCGTGCCGTGCAGGGCACAGGGGTCGAGGTTGCCCTGCAGTGCAACCTTGTCGCCGACGCGGCGACGCGCCTCGCCGATGTCGAGCGTCCAGTCGAGCCCGACGGCGTCGGCGCCGATGCCGGCCATGGCTTCGAGCCAGTTGCCGCCGCCCTTGGTGAAGATGATGCTGGGGATGCGGCGGCCTTCGCGCTCCCTGATGAGCCCGGCGACGATGCGCTCCATGTAGGAAAGCGAGAACTCCTTGTAGGCGTGCGGGGTGAGGCTGCCGCCCCAGGAATCGAAAATCATCACCGCCTGCGCACCGGCCTCGATCTGCGCGTTGAGGTAATCGATCACCGCGCGGGTGTTCACTTCCAGGATGCGGTGCAGCAGGTCGGGACGGCTGTACAGCATGGTCTTGACGTGACGGTAGTCGTCCGAGCTGCCGCCTTCGACCATGTAGCAGGCGAGCGTGTACGGGCTGCCCGAAAAGCCGATCAGCGGCACCGAGCCGTCAAGCGCGCGGCGGATCGAGCGCACCGCGTCCATGACGTAGCCGAGCTTGTCGGTCGGGTCGGGCGCCGAGAGGTCGCGGATTTCCCATTCGTCGCGCAAGGGGCGCTCGAACCGCGGCCCTTCGCCCTGGGAGAAATACAGGCCCAAGCCCATCGCGTCGGGCACGGTAAGGATGTCGGAAAACAGGATCGCAGCGTCGAGCGGATAGCGCGCCAGCGGCTGCAGCGTCACCTCGGTCGCCAGATCGGGCGTCTTGCACAGGGTCAGGAAGTCGCCGGCGCGGGCGCGGGTGGCGTTGTATTCCGGCAGGTAGCGGCCGGCCTGGCGCATCAGCCAGAGGGGGGTGTAGTCGGTGGGCTGGCGCAACAGTGCGCGCAGGAAGGTATCGTTCTTGAGGGCGGACATGGCTGGGGCCACAAAACAGGGCCAGGACGCAAAGCCGGCATTTTAGCAGGCTTGGCGCCGCTGGCCCGGAAGCCGCGGCAGATCAGGTGCGGCGGAACGTCCAGTCGCCGCCTCCGGCCGGGCAGGCCAGCACCTCGCGCGGCCGGCGGCCATCGACCGACATCGTGGCGTAGCGGCACCCCCCGCGCGCATCGCCGCGCGGCGTGAAATCGTAGCGGCGGCCACCGTGGCTCCACACCACGGGGATGCCGGGACGGCCGAGCTCCAGCGCGTGGCCCATGCAGGCTCGGTCGCGCGCGTCCATGTCGTCGCCGATCGCGTGCCCCAGCACCGCGCCGAGCACGCCGCCGACCACCATGCCGACCGCGCGATTTTCACGGTCGGCCACCT
>JAJXTE010000140.1 GCA_021784115.1 Pseudomonadota bacterium
TGTAGCGCTGGATGAAGTCGATGAAGGGCGACAGCACCGCGTCGTAGAACCACGCCGCGGCGTTCAGCAGTCCGTCCGACAGCCCGAGGCCGGCGAATTTCTGGCGAGCATGCAGTTCGCGTTCGTTTGTTGCGGGGGGGATTCTTTTCTCCGGCTCGCGGATGGTCAGCGTGGTGAGGATGCCGACGACCATCAGCGCCGCCATCACCGTGTACGCCACCTGCCAGGGGTGGAAGTCGTAGGTGGCTGCGGTCGTGTCGACGCTCGCCGCGATCCAGAGCGCGCCCGCGCCGGCGGTGATCATCGCGATGCGATAGCCTGCCTGGTAGGTTGCCGCCATCGCGCCCTGCTTCTCGGCTTCCACCGCCTCGATGCGGTAGGCGTCGAGCGCGATGTCCTGCGTGGCCGAGGCGAAGGCCACCGCCAGCGCGAAGTACACCGTGTGCGCAAGGTTCAGCACCGGGTCGGTGTTCGCCATGCCGAACAGCGCCAGGGCAATGCAGACCTGCGACAGCAGCAGCCATGCCCGCCGCTTGCCCAGCCGCGCTGTGAGAAAGGGCAGCGGCAGCCGGTCCACCAGCGGCGACCACAGGAACTTGAAACCGTACGCCAGCCCCACCCAGGAGAGATGCCCGATGGTGGCGCGGGCGATCCCCGCTTCGGAGAGCCAGAACGACAGCGTGCCTAGCACCAGCAACAGCGGCAGCCCGGCCGAGAAGCCCAGGAACAGCATGCCGACGACGCGCGGGTGGGTGTAGACCTTGAGGGCGTTGAGCCAAGGATGGTCGCGTAAGGTCATGGGGCGTAATCGTAATCGACGATCAGCGGCGCGTGGTCGGAAAAGCGCTGGTCCTTGTAGACGCTGGCGGATTTTGCCGTGGCGGCGATGCCCGGCGTGGCGATCTGGTAGTCGATGCGCCAGCCGACGTTCTTGGCCCAGGCCTGGCCGCGGTTGCTCCACCAGGTGTAGGCCTCGCCGGTATGTTCCGGATACAGGCTGCGGTAGACGTCGACCCAGCCGAGTTCGTCGAACAGGCGCGTCATCCAGGCGCGCTCTTCGGGCAGGAAGCCGGAGTTCTTCTGGTTGGATTTCCAGTTCTTCAGGTCGATTTCCTTGTGGGCGATGTTCCAGTCGCCGCAGATGACGATTTCGCGGCCGGACTGGATCAGCGCCTGAAGGTGCGGGAAGAAGACATCCATGAAGCGGAACTTGGCCTGCTGGCGTTCTTCGGAACTCGACCCGGAGGGCTGGTAGAGCGAGATGACGGCCAGATGCCCGTAGTCGGCCTCGATGTAGCGGCCTTCGGCGTCGAATTCGGGGGCACCGAGGCCTTCGATGATCTGCTGGGGTTGCGCGCGGGTGTAGACGCCGACGCCGCTGTAGCCCTTTTTCTCTGCGTAGTGAAAGGCGCCGGTGAGGCCGTCGCACTGGACGAACTCGGGCCTGAGATCTGCCGCCTGCGCCTTGAGCTCCTGCACGCAGACGATGTCAGCGTTTTGCGTGGGCAGCCAGTCGAAGAAGCCCTTGGTGGCGGCGGAACGGATGCCGTTTAGGTTGGCCGATATAATTCGCATCAAGATTGATTCAAGAAATTGTGAAAAATGTCCGATTACAAAGCCGAGTTTGTGGAATTCTCCATTGCATCGCAGGTGCTGTGTTTTGGCGAATTCAAGACCAAGGCGGGGCGCATGAGCCCCTACTTTTTTAATGCGGGGCTGTTCAACGACGGCGACAAGCTGAAACGGCTGGGCGAATTTTACGCGAAAGCCATCGTCGACTCGGGCATCGCGTTCGACGTGCTGTTCGGGCCGGCCTACAAGGGGATTCCGCTGGCGGCAAGCGTCGCGATCGCGCTGGCGGGCATGGGCAGGAACGTGCCGTACGCCTATAACCGCAAGGAAGCCAAGGATCACGGCGAGGGCGGCACGGTGGTTGGCGCGGCGCTCAGGGGTCGCGTGCTGATCGTCGACGACGTGATCTCGGCGGGCACCTCGGTGCGCGAGTCGGTGGACCTGATCCGCCACGCGGGCGCCGAGCCGACCGGGGTGGTGATCGCGCTGGACCGCATGGAACGCGGCACCGGCGAGAAGTCGGCGGTGCAGGAAGTGCGGGAAAAATATGGCATTCCGGTCGTGGCCGTGGTCACGCTGGACAATCTGGTGGAGTTTCTGGAACGTGATACTGACAGACAACAAGCATTGCAGGCGGTGGCAGCTTACCGTTCAACGTACGGCGTATAGCGTGCTGGCGGCGTCCGTGCTGCTGGCCGCAGGGACGGCCGAGGCAGGGATGTATCGCTGGGTCGACGGCAATGGCCGGGTGCACTACAGCGACACCCCGCCATCGACGTACCAGAGAAGCGGCGGCGCCGAGTTGAACAAGCAGGGCCTGGTGATCAAGCGCACGCAATCCGAAGCGGAGCGCCAGGCCGAAGCCGAGCGCCTGGCTGAGCAGAAGCGGATCGAGCAGGAACAGCAGAAGCAGGCGCAGCTCGATCGCGCGCTGACCCAGACCTACACCAGCGAAGCGGAAATCGACCTGGCGCGCGATCGTGCGCTGGAGAATTACAAGCTGATGATCGGGGGCGCCGAAATCCGTGCCAAGGCCGTTGACGCCAATATGACCGATCTGCGCGGGCGTATTGCGACCATCGAAAAATCGGGCAAAAAGGTCGGATCCAGCCTGCGGGAACAACTCGATCAGGCTGTCCGGGAGCGTGACGAACTGAAGCGCACCATCCAGGCCAACCAGGCCGCCATGGCGCAGGTGCGCGAGAAATACGCCGCGGACAAGGCGCGGTTCCGCGAACTGACCGCAGGGAAGTAAGCAGGCGTTTTACCGTGCAGGTCGAAAGGGGGGCGGAAATGCCCCCCTTTGTTTATTGCAATTTGGCTTTTAGCAGGTCGTTGACGTGCGCCGGGTTGGCCTTGCCGCGGCTGGCCTTCATCACCTGCCCGACCAGCGCATTGAACGCCTTTTCCTTGCCGGAACGGAATTCCTCGACCGATTTCTGGTTGGCGGCGAGCACTTCGTCGATGATCTTCTCCAGTTCCCCGGAATCCGACATCTGCCTGAGGCCGCGCGCCTCGATGATGGCATCGACTTCGCCCGCGCCCTCCCACAGCCCGTCGAACACCTGCCTGGCGAGCTTGCCCGAGAGCGTGCCGTCCTGGATGCGCGCGATCAGCGCGCCGAGCTGGGTGGCGGAAACCGGGCTGCGTGCAATGTCGAGCTCGGCCTTGTTGAGCGCGGCCGACAGTTCGCCCATCACCCAGTTGGCGGCGAGCTTGCCCTGGCCGCAGGCCTTTGCCGCAGCCTCGAAGTAGTCGGCGAGCGCGCGCGAGCCGGTGAGTACCGACGCATCGTAGGCCGACACGCCGTAGTCGCCCTGGAAGCGTGCCTGCATCGCGGCGGGCAGTTCGGGCAGCGTGGCGCGCACCGTGTCGATCCAGTCTTCATCGAGCTTCACCGGCAGCAGGTCGGGATCGGGGAAGTAGCGGTAGTCGTGCGCTTCTTCCTTGCTGCGCATCATGCGCGTCTCGCCGGTGTCGGGGTCGAACAGCACCGTGGCCTGAGTGACGCGGCCGCCGTCTTCGAGCGTCTCGATCTGCCAGCGCACCTCGTAGTCGATCGCCTGCTGCAGGAATTTGAATGAGTTGAGGTTCTTGATTTCGCGACGGGTGCCGAATTCGACCTGCCCTACCGGGCGCACCGAGACGTTGGCGTCGACGCGGAAGCTGCCTTCCTGCATGTTGCCGTCGCAGATGCCGATCCAGGTCACCAGCGTGTGCAGCGCGCGGGCGTAGGCCACGGCCTCCGCGCTGGAGCGCATCTCGGGCTCGGAGACGATCTCCAGCAGCGGGGTGCCGGCGCGGTTGAGGTCGATCCCGGTCATGCCGTGGAAGTCCTCGTGCAGCGACTTGCCGGCGTCCTCCTCCAG
>JAJXTE010000141.1 GCA_021784115.1 Pseudomonadota bacterium
AATGCCGCTTGTAGCGCAGGATGCAGACCAGTTCGGTGGCCAGCGCTTCGTTCAGCAACTTGACGACGGTGGCACGGTCGGCCTGATAGCCGTCGGTGACGGCGCCGTTCTCGATGTGCTTGCGGGCACGGGCGCGCAGGGTCTTGATGTCGGTCAGAAACGGTTGTTTGGCTGCGGGTGAGGCTTTGGCTTTGGCCATGCTTGACTCCTTTTGATTGAAAAAATTATCCCAGCGCGGTATCCAGCAGCATCATCACCACGAAACCGCCGATGAGTCCGAGCGTGGCGGCCTGTTCGTGGCCCTTGCGGTGGGTTTCCGGGATGATTTCGTGCGACACCACCCAGATCATCGCGCCCGCGGCAAAACCGAGCCCCAGCGGATAGAGCGGGGCGAAGCCCGAGGCGAGCGCGACGCTGACGATGGCGCCGATCGGCTCGGCCAGCCCCGACAGGGCGCCTGCCACCGCGGCCTGCCAGGGCGCATAGGCCACGGCGCGCAGTGCCACCGCGACCACCAGGCCTTCCGGGACATCCTGGATGGCGATGGCGGCGGCAAGCGGAATGCCCACCGACGTGTCGCCGCCGGAAAAGCCGACGCCGATCGCCATGCCCTCCGGGAAGTTGTGCAGGCAGATGGCGAACACCATCAGCCACACGCTGCGCAGGTGCAGCCAGTCAGGGCCGTGGCGCCCCGCGCGCGGGTGTTCGTGCGGCACCATCTTGTCGGCCAGCAGCAGAAAAAACGCGCCCAGCACGAACCCGGCGGCTACGAGCAAGGCGCCTGCCGGTTTGCTGCCGAGCATGTCGGCGCCCGCTGCCACGCCGGGGATGATCAGCGAAAAACACGACGCGGCCGCCATCACGCCCGCCCCGAATCCGAGCATGCTGTCTTCCAGGCGTGGCGAAATGTGGCGCACGAACAGGGCGGGCAGGGCGCCCACGGCGGTCGCGAGCGCCGCCACGCCTGACCCGGCCAGGGCCTGTCCCATCGGCGTGTCGATGCGGGCGCCGCCCTGGCTCAGCGCAAGCCAGATGACCGCGCCAAGCAGCACGGCCAGCAGTGCCCCGCTGCCGCGCTTCGCGGTGCGGACGTGGCGCGGATCGCTGAAGAAATCCTGCAGGGTACGGACGCCGGTGTTCATGAACGCACTTTAGCCAATCCCCAGCGTTTCTTCGTCGTCCCCGGTCGCCACCCCGCCGACGCCGAGGCCGATCATGGCCAGCGCGTGCATCATCGCGCGGCGCAGCGGATGAGCGGGCGCCGTGTAGACCGGGGCGCTGGCGATGCGGTTGCTGCGGTATTCGTCGTACGTGCTGAGCAGGCTCATTGCAATCATGACGGACTCCTTCGATTCCTGCGGCGGGACCTGAGCCCGCCCATTGATTTCACATTTGCAGTCACGCGGCTTTCTTCATGACCTCGTCCATGTCGAGCCCCAGTCACGCGGCGACGGTGCGGAAGCGACAGGCCTGGTTGGCCAGCAGGCGAACGCGTCCTTCGACGCTCATCGGTGGAGGTCGAAGCGATCCAGATTCATCACCTTGGTCCATGCCGCCACGAAGTCGCGGACGAACGTCTCCTGCGCGTCCGAACTTCCATAGACTTCAGCCAAGGCCCGGAGCTGGGAATTCGAACCGAAGATCAGATCGACGCGGGTGCCGGTCCATTTCTTCGCGCCGGTCTTGCGGTCGGTGCCTTCGAACACGTCTTCATCCTTCGATACCGGCTTCCACGCCGTGCCCATGTCGAGCAGGTTGACGAAGAAGTCGTTGGTCAGCGCCCCCGGCCGCTGGGTGAAGACACCATGTTGCGACTGTCCGACATTGGCATTCATGGCGCGCATGCCGCCCACCAGCACCGTCATCTCGGGCGCGGAGAGCTTCAGCAATTGCGCCTTGTCGAGCAGCAGTTCCTCGGCCGAGACGGAGTACTTGCCCTTCTGGTAGTTGCGGAAGCCGTCGGCGATCGGTTCGAGCACGGCGAAGGCGTCGACGTCGGTCTGTTCCTGCGAGGCGTCCATGCGGCCCGGCGTGAAGGGTGCCGTCACGTTGTGGCCCGCTTTCTTTGCAGCCTCTTCGACAGCGGCGCAGCCTGCCAGCACGATCAGGTCGGCCAGCGAGACCTTCTTGCCGCCGCTGTTGAACGCGTGCTGGATGGCTTCGAGCTTGGTCAGCACCTTGGCCAGTTGCGCCGGCTGGTTGGCTTCCCAGTCCTTCTGCGGTGCCAGGCGGATGCGTGCGCCGTTGGCGCCACCGCGCTTGTCGGAACCGCGGAACGTGGACGCCGAGGCCCAGGCCGTCGAGACCAGTTCCGAAACCGACAGCCCGGACGCCAGCACCTTGGCCTTGAGGGCAGCGATGTCCTGCTCGTCGATCAGGGGGTGATCGACGGCGGGGATGGGGTCCTGCCAGATCAGTTCTTCCTGGGGAACTTCCGGGCCGAGATAGCGCGAACGCGGGCCCATGTCGCGGTGGGTCAGCTTGAACCAGGCGCGGGCGAAGGCGTCGGCGAATTCGTCTGGGTTCTGGAGGAAGCGCCGTGCGATCGGCTCGTAGATCGGGTCCATGCGCATCGCCATGTCCGCAGCGGTCATGATGATCGGCACCCGCTTCGACGCATCGTGCGCGGCCGGCGCCATGTTGCGGTCGGTCGCCTGTTTCGGTGTCCACTGATGGGCGCCCGCCGGGCTCTTGGTCAGTTCCCATTCGTTGCCGAACAGCATGTCGAGATAGCTCATGTCCCATTGGGTCGGGGTCGGCGTCCACGAGCCTTCGAGGCCGCTGCCGATCTGGTCGCCGCCTTTTCCGCTGCGGTAAGCACTCTTCCAGCCCAGCCCCTGCTCGGCGAGTCCGGCGGCCTCGGGTTCGGACCCGACCAGCCTGGCGTCGCCGGCACCGTGGCACTTGCCGAAGGTGTGGCCGCCGCAGGTGAGTGCCACCGTTTCTTCGTCGTTCATCGCCATGCGCGCGAAGGTCTCGCGCACATCACGGCCGGACGCAACCGGATCCGGGTTGCCGCCCGGGCCTTCCGGGTTGACGTAGATCAGGCCCATCTGCACGGCGGCGAGCGGATTTTCGAGGTCGCGTTTGCCGGAATAGCGGGCCTTGTCGTCCAGCCACTTTTCCTCGTTGCCCCAGTAGACATCGATTTCCGGCGCCCAGATGTCCTCGCGTCCGCCGGCGAAGCCGAAGGTCTTGAAGCCCATCGATTCCATGGCGACGTTGCCCGCGAGAATGATGAGGTCGGCCCAGGAGATTTTCCGGCCGTATTTCTGCTTGATCGGCCAGAGCAGCCGGCGTGCCTTGTCGAGGTTGACGTTGTCGGGCCAGCTGTTGAGGGGCGCGAAACGCTGGTTGCCGTGTCCTGCACCGCCGCGACCGTCGCCGGTGCGGTAGGTGCCCGCGCTATGCCAGGCCATGCGGATGAGGAAGGGCCCATAGTGGCCGTAATCCGCCGGCCACCAGTCCTGCGAGTCGGTCATCAGGGCGACGAGGTCCTGCTTCACGGCCGCGAGGTCGAGGGTCTTGAATTCTTCCGCGTAGTTGAAATCCTTGCCCATCGGGCTGCACTCGGGCGTATGCTGGTGCAGGATTTCAAGGTGCAACTGGTTCGGCCACCAGTGCCGGTTCGACGTACCGCTTCCCGCTTTGTGTACAAACGGACATTTGTTGTCTGACATGGTGCACTCTCCTATCGATATTCGACCCCGCAACGGAGCAACTGCATTTAAGACCACGAGCGAGCATTTGTCTCATGAATAGTCTAGAATGAACCGATTGATGAAATCGAACGGTTCGGCATGACGCTGCAGGAGTTGAAATATCTCGTCGCGCTCGCCGATCATGGCCACTTCGGCCGTGCGGCGGAAGCCTGCTTCATCACCCAGTCGACGCTGTCGACCCAGATCAAGAAGCTCGAGGATTTCCTTGGCG
>JAJXTE010000142.1 GCA_021784115.1 Pseudomonadota bacterium
CGAGCATCGCCAGCACCGGTTGCACCGCGTTCACCACGCAGCGCGCAAACAGCTCGCCCAGCTCCGGCGCGGTGACGAAATCGCCGGCGGCGCCGAACTTGGTGCGGCCGGCGCTGTAGTAGCCGAGACCGGGCGCGTACAGGCAGCGCTCCATGTATTGCGCAAACGACAGCGGGCCGTGCGCCGCGATGAGTTCGCGCAGCAGCTGCAGCAGGCGTTCGGAATGCGCGCGCTCGGCGACGCTCGGTTCGGGAAGGCGGGATTGCATGAAAACTGCCGGTGACAAAGCGCGGCAAGCATAGCCGATGGGCTCGGCGGCGCATCCATTCCGCTCTCCGCCTGACTGCAGGAGTCGACGGCGGGACAGGCTCAGAAATCCTTCTGCAGGCTCAGATACACGCCCCGGCGCGGGCCGAACTGCGGGGCGCCTACGCCGATGCCGGTGCCGTCACGCAGCTCGTAGGTGCGGTCCAGCGCATTGATCAGAGCCAGCTGGGTGTGCAGCTTGCCGAAGCCGGCGAAGTGGAAGTCGTGCGATACATTGAGGTTCAGCTGAAAGTAGGACGGCAGCGACAGACCGTTGGGAACACTGCCGCCCTTGCGCAGGCCGCTGCCGAACAGGTAGTCCGCGCCCACCCGGGTCGCTGAATCCAGCGCATAGCTGATGCCGCCGGATGAGGTCAGCTTCTGGTCGTGATCGAGATGGATGTAGTGGCCGTAGATGTAGGCCAGATCCTGTGGCGAGAAGTTGTACTGGCCGGTGATGATGCGCTTGCCCATCGCACGGCTGTAGGCCAGGTTGAAGTAGGCCGATAGCGGCCCCTCGGCATAGTTCACCGAGAATTCGGCGCCGCGCACGCGGCCGTAGCGGTAGTTGAAGGTGGAGTACACCAGGGCCTGGCCGAACTGGCCCTCGTCCTGCAACCGGGTGACGTTGCGGTCGTAGGCATCCAGACCCACCGTCCACGCCGAACCGAAGTTCTGCGAGATGCCAAGATCGTAGTAATCGGAGCGTTCGGCCAGCGGCGTGTTGTTGCCGGTGGTCGGCAGGGCATTGGTGGTGCCGGCGAATTTTTCGATGTTGGCGGTGGAGATCATCTCGCTGGCCGGCGGCGTGAAGTAGCGCGAATAGCCGGCATGCAGCGTGGTGCTGTCGGTGGCCTGATACACCACGCCCAGCCGCGGGCTCAGCTGGCTCTCGGTGCGGAACGCGCGGTACTGATCGGCACGCAGGCCGTAGTTCACCGTCCACTTGTCGCCGATGCTCCACTCGTCCTGCACATAGGCGGCCCACGTGCGGGCGGTGAGACGGTTGCCATCGAGGATGGTGATCGGTGTAGTGCTGCTCTGGTTGCCGTTCGCATCAACCGGAAACACCAGCGAATCGGTGCGGCTGGAGGCGTGTTCGAAGCTGCCGTACACGCCGTATCGCAGGGTGTTGACGTCGCCCAGCGGCGTGGAGAAATCCGCCTGCAGCGTGCTGGCGCGATTGGCGCGATGCACGCTGGCGGCGACGCCGTTGAACATCAGGTCGCCGATCGCATCGGGGCTGAAGCCGACGCTGGTGTAACGCTGGCCCAGCGACACCTGGTAGTCGGTTGCGCCCAGCTTGCCCTGCAGCGCCAGCACGCCGAAGCGGGTGTTTTCGCGCTGCAGCTCGTTGAGACTGGCGGAATTGAAATTCACCGTGTCCAGATAGCCGAACTGCGGGGTCTGGCCGGGATTGTTCGGGATCTGGAAACGGTTGTTGCTGACGCCGAACAGAAAGCTCAGGCGGGTGGCGTTGTTGATCAGATAGGAGGCATCGCCGAAGGCCTTGAGCTGGTTGGTGTGGTCGTGGATCGGCTGGCGGCTGGCGGTGGGATTCTCGATGCCGACAT
Organism: Pseudomonadota bacterium; assembly: GCA_021784115.1. Classification (GTDB taxonomy): domain Bacteria; phylum Pseudomonadota; class Gammaproteobacteria; order Burkholderiales; family Thiobacillaceae; genus Thiobacillus. Next base: position 1,881 of record JAJXTE010000142.1, read on the forward strand.
TGCTTTCCATGTAGTTGCCGGTGAAGAACCAGCTCCAGCGGTCGTTGCTGCCCCAGATCGAGGCATTCGGATTGAGCGTGCCGAACGCCCCCCCGGTGATGCCGACGCTGCCGCCGTTGCCGAGGTCATGGCCGGTCTTGGTGGTGATGTCGACCACCGCCGCAGTGCGCTCGCCGTACTGCGCCGGCAGCGCGCCGTCGAGCAGCTTCACGTTCTGGATGGTGCGCGCGTCCAGGCTCTGGCCGAAGCCGGAGATCGACTCCGGAATGATCACCCCGTTGATGCGGTATTGCAGGTTCGCGTGGTCACCGCGCACGTGCAGACCGCCATAGGAATCCTGCACCACGCCGGGCGCCTGCAGCAGCACCTGGTTCATCGGCGTGGCAGCCCCCAGTGGCAGCTGGGCAATCGCCTTCAGGTCGATCACGTACTGGCTGCTGCCGGTATCCGGCGACAGCGAATTGCGCGCGTCGTCCAGCGCTGCCGAGACATCGACTGCGCCGAGGTTCCGCGTCTTGACGGGTGGCTTGGGCCGGAGGTCGGGGCTCGCATCATCCCCGGTCAGCGCGCCCGTGGCGGCGACGGTGGCGGGAGTGGAAGCGACGTCAGCGGCATGGACAGCCGCCGTCGCTGTGCCCAACGCAACGGCAAGGCTCAGGGCAAGCAGGGACGGTTTCATCGAGTATTTCATCAAGGTTCTCAAGCTCAGCAGATCAGTTAAATTTGAATTGTTATAATATAACATTCAGTCCGCTTTCCGCCTGCGCCAAAAGTCATGGCAACCGGGGCATATCTGCGCACCCGGGGCGTGCAAGCCGGTGCTCGTGAGGCGATCACGTGGAGCGCGCGGACTGCCAGCGGCGTGCCGTTGAGTCCGGCTTCACGCGGTTTCCCTAGACTGTGGCAACCCGTGTCGGAGTCGCTGCACTGCCCGATGCACCCGCTCCAGGGAGTCATGCATGAGCCAGCCGCAGAGCAAGCAGATCGCCGCCGTGGTGGCGCCCGTCGAACCCAGCCGGGTGACCCGGGCGATCCTGGATTTCGTCAGCGAGGTGCCGGCCAGCAGGGTCGGCGACAGCGTCGATCCGGGCGTCGCCGCGCAGCAGCTGGCCAGCCGCGCGGCCCAGCGCGCCGCGCTTACCGCCGGTTCGCTGGCGCTGCCGCCGGGACCGCTGGGCTGGCTGACCCTGCTGCCGGAGCTGATCGCGATCTGGAAGATCCAGGCGCAGATGGTCAGCGACATCGCCGCCGCCTACGGCCGCCACGCCACGCTGGGGCGCGAGCAGATGCTGTGGTGCCTGTTCCGGCACACCGCAGCGCAGGCGTTTCGCGATCTGGTGGTGCAGGTGGGTGACCGGCTGGTGTTTCGCCGCATGTCGCACGGCGTGGTGCAACGGGTGGCGAAGCAGGTCGGCAGCAAGCTCAGCCGGCGCGCGATCGGCGAGGGCGTATCGCGCTGGCTGCCGGTGATCGGTGCGCTCGGCGTCGGCGCCTACGCCTATGTCGACACAACCCAGGTCGCGCGCACCGCCATCACCCTGTTCAGCGGCGACTCGGTGATCGAAGGCGATGACGATGCCGCTGCGGCAACCCCCGCGGCGGTGAAGCCGGCGCCGCGCAAGAAAGCCGCCGCCGTGCGTCGCGCCGCCGACAAGCTGGGCGACAGTGCACGCGGCGCCGCACGCAAGGCCGCCGGCACGGTGCGCAAGGCAGCCACGCGCCAACCGCGGCCACCGAAAGCGCCCTGAGAGGTTGTGACTATTCAACCTTTCAGGCCGGCCAGGGATGGCCGGTCGCGGATCGGGTATGCCAGTGCCTGATCCGCGTGAGCGAGTCCGGACATGCGCCGGACTCGCGATGGAAGAAAACCACAGGAAGTGGTTTTCTTCACAAGCTCTGAGCCCGCGCGCGAGTGACGCCCTGCCCGCTTTGCGGCAAGCTGTCCGCTGGACTGCCGCCGGAACCGATGCATGACGCCATCCCACCCCCGACCCGTCGCATTGATCACCGGCGCCGGTCGGCGGGTCGGTGCGGTGATCGCACGCACCC
>JAJXTE010000143.1 GCA_021784115.1 Pseudomonadota bacterium
CGGCCGTGGCGGCTCGAATCGACGGCGGCCTGGGCAAAGGCGAACAGCGCTTCGCGCGAGCCGTTGACCGGCAGCACTTCGGTCGCGGGGTCGAGCTTCACGCCGTAGCGGCGCCCGGCCCAGTTGGCGATAGCCTGCCGCAGCGCATCCGAGCCCTGAGTGATGGGATAATTCGCCAGCCCGCCGAGTCCGGCGATCAGCGCGTCCTTGATGAACTGTGGCGTCGGATGCTTGGGTTCACCGATCGACAGGTTGATCGGCGCGAGATTGGGGTTCGGCGTCACCCCGGCGAACAACTCGCGCAGTTTCTGGAACGGATAGGGGTGGAGTTGATCGAGACGCGGATTCATTGCAGCACGGAATTTAACTAAGCCACGCATTATAAAGCCCCATGCCCTCGATTCCCCTGCAGCGCACGCTTGCCATCAGCAGCCTTGTCTACGCCGCCTCCCTGTGGGGACTGGTGTGGTATCCGTACCGCCTGCTGGGCGAGGCGGGGGTCGGCGGCATCGCGTCGAGCTTTTTTACCTACGCGACGCCCTTGCTGCTGATCGGCTGGCTGCATGTCCGCGCGCTGCACGCGGCGCGCGGGCGCTGGCCGTGGCTCGCCGCGCTCGGCCTGGCGGCGGGCTGGACCAATCTGGCCTACGTGCTGGCGGTGCTCGAGGGCGAAGTGGTGCGCGTGCTGCTGCTCTTCTACCTGTCGCCGTTGTGGACGGTGCTGTTCGCCCGTTTCCTGCTGCACGAGAAACTCAACCGCGCAGGCGTGGCGGTGATGGCGCTGGCGGCAGGCGGCGCACTGGCCATGCTGTGGCAGCCGGATGAATGGCCGCTGCCGGCCAACCGCGCCGAATGGCTCGGCTTGTCGGCAGGCGTGATGTTCGCGGCGAGCAACGTCATCAGCCGCCATCTGGACGGCGTGGCCGAGGTCGCCAAGTCGGTGTCGATCTGGGGCGGCGTGATGGTGCTGACAATGATCGCCCTCGCCTTCCGGCCCGCCGAACTCGACTTCATGGCGAGTGCCGCGACGACCACCTGGCTGCTGCTGGCGTGCGTCGGCATTGCCATCGGCAGCATGACCTACGCCGTGCAGTATGGTCTCGCGCGCGTGCCGGCCAACCAGGCCATTGTCATCTTCCTGTTCGAACTGGTGGTCGCGGCGGTCGCGGCCTACTTCCTGTCCGACGAGCGCATGGGCGTGCAGGAATGGGTGGGGGCCGCCATGATTGTCACCGCCAGTCTGTTTTCCGGCCATATGGAAAACGATCAATCGAAGGAATCGCACCATGTCTGACATCACGGCGCTGCTGCATGCCGGCCTGCTCGTTTCCGATCTGGCGCGGGCCAAGGCCTTCTATGAAACGGTGCTTGGGCTCGCGCTGTGTCCACACCGTCCCGACCTGCCTTATCTCGGCGAGTGGTACGAGCTGGGCGGTGGCCAGCAACTGCACCTGATGTGCCTGCCCAACCCGGATGCCGGCACTGTGCGGCCGGAGCATGGCGGCCGCGATCACCACATCGCGCTGGGCGTGAAGAACATGGCTGCGCTGAAGACCAGGCTCGACGCGGCAGGCGTGAGTTACACGGCCAGCAAATCAGGGCGCGCGGCGCTGTTCTGCCGTGATCCGGACATGAATACTCTGGAGTTCGTCGAAATCCGCTAGCTGTGATGTTTCAATAGGTTGTTTACCCGGAAGGATCTGGGAAACTGGAGGTCTCGACGCTTCAGTACTCCCAGAGGGCCAACCGGATGAACAGCCATAAGAATGCCAGAACCACTTGCGAAGGGAGCAAATCGCTGATCGAGCGCATTGCAGCGACGGGATTGAAACCCACTGCGTCGGCCGCCGGCATCAGCGTGCGCACTGCTCGCAAGTGGCACATGAGATTCAAGCAATTCGGGCTGGCCGGCTTGCTTGACCGCAGGTCCAGGCCTCACAAGACGCGCAGCACCGTCGATGCGGCGCTTTGTCAACGGATCGTGCAGCTGCGCCGTGCGCGTATGCCCACGCGAACCATCGCTGCCATCGTGGGACGCGGCATGGCCAGGAGGTGAGCGGCGAGCGAGACGACGCCCGTTGCCATGACCATGCCGAAATAGGCGGGCGACATGCCGCCCAGCTCGGCGAGCGAGCGCCGGCCTGGCGACGCGCGTCGGGCTGATGGGCCGCATGGGTCGGTTCTTGTGCTCATGGCATCCGCGACGGGCATCGCTGCGTAGCTCCGTAGCATAGCGCACCGTTGGCAGGCTGCGAGTCCATCCACGCGGCATCCGCACGCGCAGATGCATGCATGGCTGTCGGGCGGATCGGGGCAATGCCGGTTCGCGGCACGCATGCCCTGCCGGGAGGCGGGTTGAATGCAGGTTCGCGCACCCCATATAGACCATACATTGCCCCCGAGGAGCAGACGATGAGCGAATGGGTAGAGGCAACCGTAGTCGAACGCATACGCTGGAACGATGCGCTGATTTCGCTGCGTTTCGAGGCCGAGCTGGACCCTTTCAATGCGGGCCAGTTCGTTCGCGCGGGGATGGACATAGCCGGCGAACGCGTCGCGCGCCCGTATTCTATGGTCAATGCACCCGACGAGAGGCCGCATGAGATCTATTTCAACGTCGTCCGCGAAGGCCCGCTGTCGCCCCGTCTGGCCGAGCTTCAGCCCGGCGAGCGTTTTTGGGTCGTGCCCGCGCCCACTGGATTCCTCACCCTGGATGAAATTCCCGACGCCCAACACCTCTGGCTCCTCGCCACGGGTACCGCAATCGGTCCTTTCCTCTCCATCCTGAAAACCGCGGCGCCCTGGTCGCGGTTTGAAAAAGTCGTGCTGGGTCATTCGGTTCGCACACGGGGCGAGCTGAGTTACCAGGAGACCATCCGTGAAATCCAGCAGCGCCACCCCGTGCAATTCCAGTTCGTTCCGTTCGTCACCCGTGAACCCTGCGACGGCCCTCTATGCCAGCGGATTCCCGCCAGCATCGAAAGCGGCGCATTGGAGCGAAAGACGGGCCTGGATCTGACCTCGGCGCTTGCCCACGTGATGCTATGCGGAAATTCCGGCATGCTGCAGGACACCCTGGCCAGCCTGGAAAAACGCGGGTTGAAGCGGCATCGCCGGCGCGAGCCCGGTCATGTCAGCACGGAAAAATATCACTGAGGGTGTCGACGGCCCGCATGTGCGTAGGCGCGCGTCCTGTCCTGGACAGCGCCCCGGCGATTGGCGCCCGGTTCGAGCATCGCGACCGTCATGGGGTCATGCGCGTCGCAGCAAGACCGTGACGAGCAGGGAGGCGTCCTCCAGTGCCCTGACGGCGTGCGGCTCTGCGTCGGCGAGGTAAACCATGTCTCCTGCGTGGAGGATCTGCGTTCGTCCGTGGGCATCGAGTTCCACGGCGCCTTCCAGGCATTGAAGGGTGAGTGCGCCTGACGCCTTGTGATCCGGGGCTGCCGTCCCGGCGATCAGCACGAACCGGAAGATTTCGAGGTGATCAGCCCTGACAAGGGTGCTTGAACGCGTCTGGCGCAATGCCGGGCCGAGCGGGCGGACGTCAAACAGCTCGCCGGATGCCGCATGGGTCATGGCCATGAAAGCTCCTTTCCTGGGGAACGAAGGTATTCGGATTCAAGCTTGATGCATGGTCCTAACTATAGCCCATGGCCTCGGGTCGCAGGGGAGGCGAAGGTTTGCGCGCCATCGCGCGCCAGCAGGGCGGCACCGTAGGCAGCTTGCGTGTGCGTGGCGCGCGCGACCGGAATCTCCAGCAGACGCTGGCGAATATGCATCCAGGCGGGGTTCTGCGCGCCGCCACCCGCAGTTTCGATCCGGCGCACCGGCGTGGCGCCCAGTTCCTCGAGCAGGCGGTAGCCGCGCGCCTCGATGCGGGCGAGGCTTTCCAGCAGGCCGTGCAGGAATTCGG
>JAJXTE010000144.1 GCA_021784115.1 Pseudomonadota bacterium
CGCTGACCGGCTGCTTCGGCCGCAAGGACGTCTACGAAAGCATGGACTGGAAGATCATCGTGCTGCTCGGCGCGATCCTGCCGCTGGGCCTGGCGATCGAGCACACCGGCCTGTCGACGGTGGTGGTAGGGGGTGCGATGCGGCTGGTCGGCGGCCACGGCCCGCTGGCCGCGCTGCTGATGGTGTACCTGCTGACCGCACTGCTCACCGAGCTGATGGGGCACAACCCGTCGGTGGTGCTGATGGTCGGCATCGCGGTGACCGTGGCACACGCGGCGCACGCCGATGCGCGCCCGTTCGTGGTGGCGGTGGCGTTCGCCGCGGCCACCTCGTTCGCCACTCCGGTGGGCTACCCCACCAACACCATGGTGTATTACGCCGGCGGCTACCGCTTCACCGATTTCATGAAGGTCGGCATTCCGCTGATCCTGATGTTCTGCGCGCTGTCGATGTGGCTGATCCCGCACTTCTGGCCGTTTCAGGCGGTGGGAAGGTGAGGGCTTTCGTGCGGTAAAGCGCCAGACGACTGCTCGCTCTCGTGACCTTGCTGCCCACCGTCGCCGACGAGTTGCCGATTCCGGACGTCGAACCTGACCGCCATCGGCAGCGGAACTGACGAGGCTGTCGACAGGCAGACTTCGGGCCAACAACGGCCGGTCGGTTGCTGCAAATGCGCGCCGCAAAGCGGCCATTCAAAAATAGTCGAGCACAGCCCTACGCGTCGAATTTCAGAATTGAATTCGCGGTTTAATCTACCGACATCACCTGATTTTCATCCGATTTCTGTTAGAGTGAATAGTTGAAGGGATTTCACCGTTGCCCCGCCGACCATTTTTGCATGACGCAGATCAAGACGGAGACATACCCCGGTCGTTACCTCTGCGCCACATATAGCCAGTAGGGTCCGCCATGAAACGTGACAACCTGTTGTTCTCGCTAGATCCGGGCAACGCCGTCGATTGGAACACTCCCGAGCTTGATGCGTTGCTGAAAAAATCTGATAGCTGGCAGATCGACAGTCGCAGCTACAACGCACGCCAAGAAGTCGAGATCCACATTGGCTGGGGTACCCACCGCTGCGAACCAGCCAGCGTGGCCTGCGAAGACGACCGTGCCATCGTCATTGAAACCACCGCCTCCATTGCCTCTGGTGAGCACGTCCGCGTGGACAAGTTGTCCGACAACAGGACACATAGCCAGTGGACCATTGTCATGGAGGGTCGTCCCGGAGTGCGCGAAAGCGATAGAGAACGGAATAACCACGTCTACTGGCTGCACAACGCGCCGAGTCTCACCCCTTCCTATTAACGGACGGTCGATATTTAATTCGCCGCACGACTGATTAGTGCTTTCTTCCTTCGTCTCGCGCGTGATCGGATGCCTTGCCGACTTCTCTCTGAACCTTGCCGATGTTCTTCTCCAGGCAGGTAGCCGGTGGCTTCCTTGACTTTGTTACCCGTGACCTTGCCCGCGACCTCCTTGATCGCGCCTTTGACTTCGTGTTTGGTGCCTTCAGCTCTGTTCTTGTTCATGATCATCTTCTACCTCTGAGCCCGCGAACAGGCTGGCAATTCGCAGTTCCCTCGCCGCAGGAGAGAGAGGAGGCGAACGGGGCTCGCGCTGCTCCCTCTCCTCTGTGGGGAGAGGGCCTGGGATGGACCCAAGCCTTCAACAAGCAGTCGCTTCGATGGCACAGCGGGGCGAGCACCCGCCCCCTCACCTCCCTTCGCCAGGCTCAGGACAGGCCATCCTCTCCCGGCAGTGGCGAGGAGGCGAATGCGCCGTGCTGGTTCGCATCTGCATGCCTCCGGCAGCCGTGGAGGCTGCGGTGCCGATGCACTGCGGTAGTTATTTGGCGTAGCCCGACAGGGCCAGCTGCAGCAGGATCTTCATTTCCTCGCGCAGCGAAAGCGGGCTGACCACCTCGGCGTCCGGGCCGTACTTCAGTACGTCCATCAGCAGTTCCTTGGAATTGGAATACGGCAGCATGAGTTCGTAGCGGCCGTCGGCCAGCCACTCGCCCTTCTGCTGCGAGTGCCAGTGCTCGTCGGCCACCCAGCGCGCGGCGTGGGAGGAAAAGCGGATCGTCGCCCATGCCTTCGGCTTGCCGGCGAAGATGCCGTAGCTGGAGGCGAGCAGCTCGTTGAGGTCGCTCTCGCCGACGTCGATGGCGGCGGCCTCCAGCGCATGCGCGTCGCTCATGCGATCCACCGCAAAGCTGCGCAGCGCCTCGCGGTCGTGGTCCCACACGTCGAGGTACCAGTTGTCGCGGTAGTGGGTCAGGCGCTGCGGCGAGACCGTGCGCCGGCTGTCCGCGTTGGTGGTGCGCGCGCGGTAGTGGAAGCGCAGCTGGCGGCGCTCCAGCACGGCGCCGGCGACGATGCGGAATACCTGCTGGTCGAGCTTGCGCTCGCCCCACGGGATCACCCGGATGCGCTCGATCGGCAGCGCCTTGCCGCTGCCGTGGTCGGACAGCAGGCCCTCGATGCGCGCCTTGAACGGGGCCAGCGCGCCGGCCAGCACGCCGGGGCCGGAGCGGCTGATCAGCTCGTTCAGTGCCAGCAGCGCGGCCAGCTCGTCGGAAGTCAGCCACAGTCCCGGCAGCTCGAAGCGCGCGCCCTCGCCGAGCGCGTAGCGAAAGGCGGCCTGTTCGCCGCCGGCGCTCTCGATCGGCGCGCCCAGCGCGTCGCGCAGAAACGCCACGTCGCGGTACAGCGTGGCGCGCGAGCATTCCAGCTCGGCCATCAGGCGCGACAGCGCCACCGGATAGTGCGCCGACTTCAGCAGCCGATGCAGGGTCAAGATGCGTTCGTAGCGGTCCATGGTCTGTCCGTCGGCGCAGCGTGGGTGAGACAGCTCCCAGCATGGTGGCGGCAACGCATCGTCGCAAGCCGGCCAATGTTCGCGGGGCTGCATGCGGCATTGTTCATTGCGAGTTCAAACCGCCCCGTTAAGGTAGGCGGCTTACTATTCTTTAACAAATGGACTGTCTGCCATGAAAAAGACCCTGATCGCCGGCCTGCTGCTGGCCGCCCTGACCAGCCTTGCCGTCCAGGCCCAGGATGCGGTGCCCGCCAGCGGCGCCGACAGCAGCACCGACAGCAGCAACGCGGCCAGCAATGGCGGCTGGAGCGGCTCGGGCGAGTTCGGCTTTGCCTCCGCCACGGGCAACTCGCGTTCGCAGAACATCAACGCCAAGCTGGGCCTGAACCAGGAAAACGAGCAGTGGAAGAACAGCTTCTTCCTCGACGCGCTGCGCTCCAAGAGCCAGCAGCGGCTGGTCGACGCCGCGGGCAACACCATCACCCAGTTCAACACCACCGCAAGCCGCTACGACACCGGCGCCTCGGTCGGCTACAAGCTCGACCCGCGCAGCTACATCGTCACGGCCGCCCGTTACGAGCACGACCAGTTCGGCGCCAACCTGTGGCAGGGCATCGTCTCGCTCGGCTACGGCTACATTGCGCTGAAGGACGCGCGCAACGAGCTGTCGTTCGAAATCGGCCCGGGTTACAAGCGCTACCGGCCGGCCGATGTTTACATGGTGACCAACGGCGCCAGCGTGCGGCAGCAGCAGCCGACCAAGGCCGAGGCGGTGGCACGCGGGCTGGTCAACTACAAGTACAAGCTCACCGACAACACCGCCCTCGAGGACACCTTCCTGATGGAAGCGGGCTCGAAGAACACCTATCTGCAGAATGATGCCGGCCTCGCCGTGAGCATGACGCGCAAGCTGGCGCTGAAGATCGGTTTCCAGGTCCGCCACAACAGCAGCGTGCTGCCCAGCGTGAAAAAAACCGACACCCTCACCACCACCAACCTGGTCTACAGCTTCTGAGCTGAGCTGCTGCCGTTGGCCGAGATGGCCCTGTCGCGTGCGGCGGGGC
>JAJXTE010000145.1 GCA_021784115.1 Pseudomonadota bacterium
TCGCTGGTGCTGGCCTGGTAGAAGCGGGTTTTCTTTTCGAGGCCGAGGATGCGGATGGCCTCGAGAATGCGCAGGGCGCCGAGGGCGTCGGAGTTGGCGGTGTATTCGGGCTCCTCGAAGCTCACCGCGACGTGGCTCTGGGCGGCGAGGTTGTAGATCTCGTCGGGCTGCACCTGCTGGATGATACGGATGAGGCTGGAGCTATCTGTCAAATCCCCGTGGTGCAGGATGAACTTGCGACCGGTCTCGTGCGGGTCCTGGTACAGGTGGTCGATGCGGTCGGTGTTGAACAGCGAGGTGCGGCGCTTGATGCCGTGGACTTCGTAGCCCTTGCCCAGCAGGAATTCGGCGAGGTAGGCGCCGTCCTGGCCGGTGACGCCGGTGATGAGGGCTTTTTGCATTAGAGGTACGGAGAAGCAGCCTAGGAAAACCCATGCCAGAGACAAGACCGGCTTATTTTACCCGTTGAAGCAAGCGATCACAAAAATCCCGTATTCCTATAGACACCGGGGATGTTCACAAACGAGTGTCCGAACGAGCAGGGCTATAGAGCGCAAAAAGAAAGGGGACGACCAAAGCCGCATGAATGGAACGGTAGGATTGCTCCAGCATCGTTGCCACGAGAACCCCGGCAACGGCGGCGTAGAGGAGTCCTCGTTGCCGGGAGGTTGGGCTTGTCGATCTCATGGAACGAATTTGAGCTCCATAGAACATCACGTACAAGGCCAGCCCGACCACTCCTAACTCGTACCAGCAGTCCAGCAACAGGTTGTGCAAGTGCCCCACCCTGTCCGTCTCGGTGATCACCACAGGCGGATACAGTCCGACATTGCTGGGCCCTACGCCCAGCCACTGGTTGGGTGGCGGAATCGTAATCGCCTGGTACCAGAGTTGCGTGCGGAAGCTGGTCAACTGGTTGAGCACGGTAAACCAGTCCTCGTGCGAGTGCTCTGCCTGGCTCAGCACATGGCCGGCCGGGTCGAACAGCAGGATCAGAACGACAAACAGCAGAGCAACGCCGCCGAGTACCAACAGCAGCAGGCGCTTGTTGGGGACGACAAAGAACACCAGGACTGCGAGGGCGGCGGCCAGAGTGAGCACCTCGGTCAGGCTGTTGGAGAAGACCAGCAGCAGGATGAGGCTGGCCAGATAGGCCAGGACCAGGACGACTCCGGGCTGCCCCTTGAAGGTCTGCCACAGGAAATACAACGCGAAGGGTGCAAGGTAGGCCGGCACCAGGCCATGTACCTGAAGTTCGGGATGAAAATCGGGCGACATCGACAAAATGAGAAACCTGGCTGCATAGTAGGCAAAACCGAGAAGACCCGCGATGCCGATCATTCTGATGGCACGCTCCAGGTTGAATTCCGGGATGATGCGCACCAGCGCCCAGGTGACGAAGTAGCTGGACCCCAGCAAGGCATACTGCGCCCACTTGCCGTAGGCGCCGTCGGGATTGATCGACAGCGCGGCGCTCAGCGTGCCCCACGCCAGCAAGGCTAGAAACAGGATCAGCGCAGCCGGAGGAAACACAGAGTTGCGTTTGCGCACCAGCAAGGCAACCGCCGTAAGCCAGTAAAGCACGTAGCTTGTGTTCCCGAGTCCACGCCCGACCTGATAGAGAAGCACGATGAAAACCGGTGCCAGCAGCAGCCCATAGAGCAGGCTGTGCTCCCCGCGGAATGCATCAGCCCAGCTCGGATTTTCGCGGCCCAAGGCAAAGGTTCTCTTTTCTTTCATTTCTGTACTCATGGCGCCAGATGGCGTGCATTGAAAAAGGTTGAAAATTCGCTGGCCCTATTCATTGGGCAATGAACGCCAGCGGAACCGCCCGGTCGGCCGGCTTCTCACCGCCCGACTCGATGTGGATGCGGTGCCAGATCGCAAAGTTGAGCAGCGTCCACAGCGCTGTGCTGTGCTTTGCGCCCTGCTGTTGCGCGAGCAGCAGCTTGCGGATCTCGGCCGGATCGAACCAGGCACGGACGCCGCCCGCTTCCGGCAGCACCTTGAGCAGGGTTTGCAGGCGCTCACCGCGAAGCCAGTCATTTACCGGCACGGTGAAGCCCTTCTTGCGCGCCCACAGGTGATCGCGCGGCAGATAGCGCTCGCCCCACAGCCGCAGGAAGCGCTTGCCGGTGCGCCCTTCAATTTTGTAGGCATCCGGCAGCGCCAGTCCGAATTCGACCACGCGGTGGTCGAGGAAGGGCACGCGGCCTTCGATGCCCCAGGCCATCAGCATGCGGTCGGCCTTGACCAGCAGGTCGTCTGGCAGCCAGGTTTCCATATCGACGTATTGCATGCGCTGCAGCCGCGTCCACTGTTTCGGCGTGCGCTGCCAGGCGTCCTGGAACGGCCGACGCCAGCCGTCCATGGCCTCGGCCAACTGCGGGCTGAACAAGCCCGGACGGGTGCGATCGAAGATGGCGCGGGTGCGGAAGCCGCCACTGCCCGGGGCACGCAATGCGGCGAATGCCTGCCGGATCCAGGGCGCGCGATAACGTCCGTAGCCGGCGAACACCTCGTCGCCGCCCTCGCCCGAGAACACCACCTTCAGTTCCGTGCCGGCGCGCTCGGCCAGCATCGATACCGGCAGGTTGGCGTAGTCGGCGGTAAGGTCGTCGGCCGCCCACACGCTGCGCGGCAGGCAGTTCAGCATGTCGTCGGCGCTGACCTCGAACACGCTGTGGCGGGTGTGGAACTGCTCGGCGACCCGGCGCGCCGCGTCGAGTTCGTTGTGCACCGAACTGCCCGGAAACCCGACCGAGAACGTGCGCAAGGGCGCGTTCATCCGCTGCGCCAGCAGCGCGGCGAGCAGCGACGAATCGACGCCGCCCGACAGGAACAATCCGAGCGGCACGTCGGCACGCATGTGGATGTCCATCACGTTCTTCATCAGGGCGTCGAACCGATCGAGCGCGTCGTCGAGCTTGAGGTCGAGTGGCGCGGCCGCAAGCGGCGACCAGTAGGCATTCAGCTCGAGTTTCCGCGCGCGGGTATCGATCCGCGCCATATGGCCGGGCGGGAGCTTGTTGACGCCCCGCATCAGCGTCTGCGGCGCACTGGTGAAGTTGCTCTGCAGGAACTGGGCGAGGCCGACGGGATCGACTTCTGGTTTTCCGAGCCAAGGAAGCAGTGCCTTGATCTCGGAGGCGAACGCCAGCCCGCGGCTGTCGTGACAGTAATAGAGCGGCTTGATGCCGAGGCGGTCGCGCGCCAGGATCACCTCCCCGCGCCGGCTGTCGTGGAGCGCGAAGGCGAACATGCCCTGCAGACGCTCGACGAACTGCATGCCCCAAGCCTCGTAGGCGTGCAGCAGGGTCTCGCAGTCGGAGTGCGTGGCGAAGCGATGGCCGAGCGTTTCCAGTTCGGCGCGCAGCTCGCGATAGTTGTAGATTTCGCCGTTGGCGACCAGCGCGAGGCTGCGGTCTTCGTTGTAGAGCGGCTGCGCGCCGCCCTCCAGGTCGATGATGGCGAGCCGCGTGTGCAGCAGTCCCACGTTGTCCGCGACATGTCGCCCCTGCCCGTCCGGGCCGCGATGCGCGAGCCGCCGCGCCATGCCGTCGAGCAGGGCCGCTTCGACCGGCGTGCTTGAGACGACGCCTGCGATCCCGCACATGCCTAATACCCTGCCGCGCGCCGGCGTTCGGTCGTCACGCCGCTGCGGAACGCCTCAGCGCGCACCGCCGGCAGCGACTGCCGAAGCGAACGCATCGATCACCGGCTGGATCAGGCTGCGCTTGAGCTTGAGCGCCGCCTGGTTGACCACCAGGCGCGAGCTGATGTCGCTGATGTGCTCGACTGCGACCAGGCCGTTGGCCTTGAGGGTGCCGCCGGTGGAGACGAGGTCGACGATGACGTC
>JAJXTE010000146.1 GCA_021784115.1 Pseudomonadota bacterium
GGGCTGGTAGCGCTCGTCGCTGCGCAAGCGCTTGCACAGGTCGATGCCCGACATGCCGGGCAGCATCCAGTCGAGCAGGATGACGTCGGGCAGGGTGTTCTTGAGAAATTTCAGCGCGTGTTCGGCGTCACCGGCAGTGGTGACCTGATGGCCGGCCTGCGCCAGATTGAATTTCAGCAGCTCCTGAATTCCGGGTTCGTCTTCGACCAGCAATATATTGGCAGCCATGGTGATTCCAGCCTTGATTGAATGTTGGCCATCCTATGACAGCAGTATGACTGATTTATGACAGCGGATCCGCGACCCGCGAGTCCTTGCCAGCCCGTGCGCTGGTAGAATTCCCGGCTGATTCGCTCATCCCCACTGCCATGGATAAAACCACCCACTTCGGCTACAAGCAGGTCGCCGAGTCCGAAAAGGCCGCCAAGGTCGCCAAGGTCTTTCATTCCGTCGCCGCACAGTACGACATCATGAACGACCTCATGTCGGCCGGCCTGCACCGGCTGTGGAAGCGCTTTGCCGTGGCGCAGGCGGGTTTGCGGCCAGGCATGAAGGTACTCGACGTCGCCGGCGGCACCGCCGACCTGACCCGGCTGTTCCTGAAGGAAGTCGGCGAGACCGGCGCCGTGCTGCTGACCGACATTAACTTCTCCATGCTGCGCGAAGGCCGCGACCGCATGCTGAACGAGGGCAAGACGCCGCCCACGGTGCAGTGCGACGGCGAGCGGCTGCCGTTTCCCGACAATTATTTCGACTGTGTATCGGTGGCTTTCGGCCTTCGCAACATGACGCACAAGGACCAGGCGCTGGCCGAGATGAACCGCGTGCTGAAGCCCGGCGGGCGGTTGCTGGTGCTGGAGTTCTCGAAGGTATGGAAGCCGCTGGAACCGGCCTACGACCTGTACTCCTTCAAGCTGCTGCCGCTGATGGGCAAGCTCGTCGCCAAGGACGCCGACAGCTACCAGTACCTGGCCGAATCGATCCGCATGCATCCCGGCCAGGAAGAACTGAAGACCATGATGGAAGCGGCCGGCTTCGCCAAGGTCAGCTACCACAACCTGACCGCCGGCGTGGTGGCGCTGCACAAGGGCTTCAAGGTTTGATCGCGGAAGGTCTCATCGAACGCAGCCTCAACCACCTGCTGCGGCAGTCGCCCGGCTCGTCCGAGGCACTGGAACGCCACGCCGGCGCGAGCGTGCGTTTCGACCTCGCGCTCACGCAAGTGGATTTCCGCATCGCTGACGACGGCTATTTTTCCGAGGCAGTTGTCGACACCCCGGATGCCGTCATCCGCCCCACCCCCGCGCTCGTCGCCCGGCTGCCGTTTTTTGGCCGAGAAGCGCTGCGCCAGGCTGACTACCACGGCGATCCCGCACTGCTCGCCACGCTCGACCGCGTGTTCAGGCAGCTGAGCTGGGACATCGAGGCCGACCTCGCGCCCCTGGTCGGCGACATCGCCGCGCATCGCCTGCATGCTTTCGGCCGCGATGCCCTCGCCGGCCTCGCCCGCACAGCCTCCGCGCTCGGCCTCAACGCCAGCGAATACGTGGTCGAGGAAGCCGAACTGATGGCGCGCGACGTCGACGCCGCGCGCTTCAACCGCGAGGTCGACACGCTGGCCGACGACACGGCACGGCTGGACGCGCGCCTGCGTTTGATCGAATCGCGTTCGAGTCCTGCATGAAGCTGCTACGCCTCGCCCGCATCCTTAGCGTCGGCCTGCGCTTCGGGCTGGAGGAATTCTTCCTCGGCCACGAGCGGGTCAAGCCGCTGCGCTGGCTGGTGCGCGTCACCCTGTTCTGGCGCCCGCTTTCCGAGCCGCGCGGGGTGCGCCTGCGGCGCGCGCTGGAGGCGCTGGGCCCGATCTTCGTCAAGTTCGGGCAGATGCTCTCCACCCGGCGCGACCTGGTACCGCTTGACATCGCAGACGAACTCGCCCAGCTGCAGGACCGGGTGCCGCCGTTCCCATCCGTCGAGGCCATCGCCACGCTTGAAACCGCCTACAAGAAACCCGTGGACGAGGTATTCGCCGAATTCGAGGCGGCGCCGGTCGCTTCGGCCTCGGTGGCGCAGGTGCATTTCGCCCGCCTGCACGACGGCACGGCGGTCGCGGTAAAAGTGCTGCGCCCCGGCATCGCGCCGGTGATCGCACACGACGTCTCGCTGCTATACGCCGCCGCCGGATTGGTGGAAAAACTGTTCGCCGACGGCAAGCGACTGCGGCCGCGCGAGGTGGTGGCCGAGTTCGAGAAGCATCTGGGCGATGAACTCGACCTGATGCGTGAAGCCGCGAACTGCTCGCAGCTGCGGCGCAACTTCAAGGATTCGCCGCTGCTGCGGGTGCCCGAGGTGTACTGGGACTACTGCGGCCGCGACGTGATGGTGATGGACCGCATGGACGGCATCCCGGTGAGCCAGATCGAGCGCCTGCGCGAATCCGGCGTAAACATCCCGAAACTTGCCGCCACCGGAGTGGAAATCTTCTTCACCCAGGTGTTCCGCGACGGCTTCTTCCACGCCGACATGCACCCGGGCAACATCCTCGTGCGCCCCGGCTCCGAGCAGTACATAGCACTCGACTTCGGCATCATGGGCACGCTCACCGAGGTCGACAAGCAGTACCTCGCGCGCAACTTTCTCGCTTTCTTCCGCCGCGACTACAAGGGCGTGGCGCTGGCGCACCTCGAATCCGGTTGGGTGCCGCCCGACACCCGCATCGACGAACTCGAGGCGGCGGTGCGCGCGGTATGCGAGCCGGTGTTCGACCGCCCTTTGAAGGACATTTCCTTCGGCCGCGTGCTGCTGCAGCTGTTCCAGGCCTCGCGCCGCTTCAACGTGGAGATCCAGCCACAGCTCGTTCTTTTGCAGAAAACGCTGCTGAACATCGAAGGCCTCGGCCGCCAGCTCGACCCCGAGCTCGACCTGTGGAAGACCGCCAAGCCGTTTCTCGAACGCTGGATGAATGAGCAGATGGGCTGGCGCGCGCTGGTGAAAAACCTGCAGACCGAAGCACCCAAATGGGCCGCGCTGCTGCCGCAACTGCCGCGGCTGGCGCACCAGGCGCTGAACGAAAACCGGCTGGCCCAGCTGGAAGCCGGCCTGACCGTGTTGCTGCGCCAGCAGCAGACGCGCAACCGCTGGCTGGGGCTCATGGCCGGCGTGCTGGCGGTCGTCGCGGCCGGGATCTTCATTCTGATTTTCCGCTAGGGACGACCCACGATGCTGATCGGTTTTGTCATTCTGTATCTGTTCATTTCCATCAGCGTCGGCGTGTACGCCGCCACCCGCGTCCACAGTTCGCGCGACTACGTCGTCGCAGGCCGCCATCTTCCGATCTACATCGTCACCGCCACCGTCTTCGCCACCTGGTTCGGCTCGGAAACCGTGCTCGGCATCCCTGCCACCTTCCTCAACGAAGGCATGCGCGGCATCGTGTCGGATCCCTTCGGCTCGTCGATGTGCCTGATCCTCGTGGGGTTGTTTTTCGCCCGCAAGCTCTACCGGATGAACCTCCTCACCCTGGCCGACTACTACCGCAAGCGCTACGGCCGCAAGGTGGAAGTCATCACCGGCGTGGCCATTATCCTTTCCTACCTCGGCTGGGTGTCGGCGCAGATGACCGCCCTCGGCCTGGTCTTCAACATTCTGTCCCAGGGCGTCATCACGCCAACCGAGGGCACGCTGATCGGCGCCGCCATCGTGCTGCTCTACACGCTCTACGGCGGGATGTGGTCAGTGGCGCTGACCGACTTCTTCCAGATGAGCATCATCA
>JAJXTE010000147.1 GCA_021784115.1 Pseudomonadota bacterium
AAGGACCTGCTCTACGAACAGGTGGCCCGCATCGGCAAGGCCGTCTCCAGCCCCAAGCGGCTGGAACTGCTGGAAATTCTCGCGCAGGGCGAGAAGACCGTCGACGCCCTCGCCGCCGAGGCCAGCATCGACATCAAGCTGGCGAGTGCGCACCTCAAGGTGCTGAAGGCCGCGCGGCTGGTCGAGGCGCAGCGCGACGGGCGCTTCATCGCCTATCGCCTGTCCGGCGAGGACGTCAGCGCGCTGTGGGTCAACCTGCGCACGGTGGCGGAAGAGCATCTGGTCGAATTGAAAGTGGCGATGGACCAGATCTTCGCCGCGCCGGAAAAGCTCGACGCCGAGACGCGGCGTTCGCTGATGGAGAAGGCGCGGCGCGGCGAGGTGGTGGTGATCGACGTGCGTCCGTCCGCCGAATACGCAACCGGCCATCTGCCGTTCGCGCGCTCGATGCCGCTCGACGAGATCCGCCAGCGCCTCAAGGAACTGCCCGCCGGCCGCGACATCGTCGCCTACTGCCGCGGGCCCTTTTGCATGATGTCCGCCGAGGCGGTGGCGCTGCTGAAGGAACACGGCTACCGCGCACAGAAGATCGCCGACGGCATCCCCGAATGGCAGGCGGCTGGCCTGCCGCTGGCATGACCTCGATGTGTCTAGCCCTGAACACTCTGCCTGTCCTGAATTAGAACCAAGGAGACTTCCATGTTTTTCCGTCAATTGCTGGCCAAGGACGCCACGCTGTCCTACTTCTTCGGTTGCGGCTCGTGCCACGTCGGCGTCGCCGTCGACCCAGTGCTTGGCGACGAGCAGTGGTTTATCGACGAAGCCGCGAAGCAGGACGTGAAGATCACTCACGTCGTCGACACCCACGTGCACGCCGATCACTTTTCAGGCGGCCGCAGGCTGGCCGAACTGACCGGCGCGGCCTACTGCCTGCACGAGTCCAATAGTAGCCGTGTGAACTATCCGTTCGAGCCGCTGAAGGATGGCCAGCGCATCGAGGTCGGCAACGTCTTCGTCGACGTGCTGCATACCCCCGGCCACACGCCGGATTCGGTCTGCCTCCTGGTGACCGACAAGCGCCGCGCCGAAGCCCCCTGGTTTGTGCTCACCGGCGACACCCTGTTCGTCGGCAGCGCCGGGCGGCCCGACCTCGCCGGCAAGGAGGCCGAGATGGCGGGGCAGATCCACGACACGCTGCACCGCCGCCTGCTGACGCTGCCGGCCGAGGTCGAGCTCTATCCCGGCCACACCTCGGGCAGCGCCTGTGGTGCCGGCATGTCCGGCAAGCCGATGTCGACGATCGGCTTCGAGAAGCGCTGGAATCCCATGCTGGCGATGAGCCGCGATGAATTCATCGCCACCCTGACGCAGGCGATCCCGCCGCGTCCCGCGGAAATGGATCGCATGGTCGCCTTCAACCTCGGTAACTGATATGTCGCTTGCTCAAGGCATGGCGGAATACCGCTACGGCATCCGCCATAATTTTGCCCAGTTCTCGCACCAGCTGGTGCAGGTGTTCCTGGTCGGCCTCACGATCGGCATGTTCCGCACCGTGGTGCCGGCGCTCGCCGAAACCGAGTTCGGCGTGGCCAAGGGCTCGTTCATGATGCTGATGGCCTTCGTCACCGCCTTCGGCTTCGTCAAGGGCACGCTCAACTTCGTCGCCGGCCGCCTGTCCGAACGCATGGGTCGCAAGAAGGTGCTGTTCATCGGCTGGCTGGCGGCCGCGCCGATTCCCTTCATGATCCTTTACGCGCCGAGCTGGAACTGGATCGTCGCGGCGACGGTGCTCCTGGGAGTAAACCAGGGTCTCACCTGGTCGATGACGCAGACGTCCAAGCTCGATCTCACCAGCGCCAACCAGCGCGGCCTCACCATCGGCCTCAACGAATTTTCCGGCTACTTCGGCGTGGCGGTCGCGGGCATCGTCACCGGCTATCTCGCCACTGCCTACGGGCCACGCGAAGGACTGATGCTGTTCGGCCTGACCGTCATCATGCTGGCCGGGCTGCTGACGCTGGTGTGGGTGAAGGACACGCTGCCGTGGGCGCAGGCTGAAGGCAAGAAGCACGCGGCCGGCCAGATGACCGGCCCGAAGCCGCGCTACCCGCTCAACATCTCCGCCACGCCCAAAACCTGGGACGTGTTCACCCTGATGTCGTGGCGCGATGCGCGCATGGCGTCGATCAGCCAGGCCGGCCTGGTGGAGAAATTCGTCGACGCGCTCGTGTGGGTGTTCTTTCCGGTCTACCTACATCAGCGGGGACTGTCCCTGCCCGGCATCGGCTGGGTGGTCGGCGTCTATGGGTTCGTCTGGGGCATGTCGCAGTTCTTCACCGGCCATCTGTCCGACCGCGTCGGGCGCAAGCAGCCGATTGTCTGGGGCATGTGGCTGTGTGGCGCCGGCGTCGCGCTGGTGCTGCTGGGCGACGGCGAGTTGTGGTGGTCCTTCGCCGCCGCCGTGATGGGCTTCGGCATGGCGCTCCTGTATCCCACGCTGTCCGCCGCCGTCTCCGACATCGCCCATCCCAACTGGCGCGGATCGGCCATCGGCATCTACCGCTTCTGGCGCGACCTCGGCTACGGCATCGGCGCACTGCTGCTGGGCGCCGTGGCCGCGCTCGCCGGCGGCATCGAGGCGGGATTCTGGTTCACCGCCGCCGCCATGTTCGTCTCCGGCCTCATTGTCCTGATGGCATGCGAGGAAACCCATCCGCGCCTCAACCCGGCCAACGCTTGAGCCTGCGCACAAGGAAACTGCATGAACAAAATCCTTATCGCCCTGTTTGCCATCTTCGTCATGCTGGCCGCGCCTGCCCGCGCGGAAGACAACCCTGCCGTGGTCGACGCGCTGTCGGGCTACATGGACTTCGCCGAATACGGCAGCAGCCTGATCTGGCCGGAACAGATACCCGCCGACGACTGGAAGAAGGTCTTCATCGTCGACGCGCGTGATGCCGCGCAGTACGCCAAGGAACACATTCCCGGCGCGGTCAACATCGAGTGGCGGCAGGCGGTGGCGCGCCGCGCCGAACTGCCGAAGGATCGCATGGTGGTGGTGTACTGCAACTCCGGTTCGCTGTCCGCGCAGGCCGTGTTCGCGCTGCGCCTGCTCGGCTACGACAACGTCAAGGTGCTGCAGGACGGCATTGAGGGCTGGAAGGCCAAGGGTGGTTTCGACGCCTACACGCGCGCCAGCAAGCCTGCCGGAAACTGATCCCGCCTCGACGCCGCATCCTGCCGACTACGACCCCTGGTACGGCACCCCGCGCGGGCGCTGGAGCGGGGGATGCAGGCCATGCTGCCATGGGGCGGCATTCTGCTGGCGACCGGCGAAAAAATCTGATCCGCCCGCGTGTCATTCCGGCGCCGGCCCAGCGCTTTGCTGGGTTTCCTCGGCAGGCGGGATCGGCGTGGCAAGCACCTTGTCGATGCGCTTGCCATCGAGGTCGACCACTTCCAGCCGCCAGTTTTCCCAGATCAGGACGTCGCCGGTTTGCGGGAGCCGTCCGGACGGCCACATCACCAGTCCGCTCAGCGTGTGGTAGCGGCCCCTGGCTTCATCCGGCACGCTCTTCAGTTCCAGCCTGTCCTTGAGCTCGGGAATGGGAATCAGACCGTCGAGCAACCAGGAGCCGTCCTCGCGCTGCACCGCCCAGGCGTCCTCCACG
>JAJXTE010000047.1 GCA_021784115.1 Pseudomonadota bacterium
GGCCGGTGGTGAGATCGAAGTAGCTGCCGTGCAGCGAGCACTTGATCTTGCCGTCCTTGATGCAGCCGAGGTACAGCGAATAATCCTCGTGGCTGCACATCTCGTCGACGACATAGTGGGTGCCGTTGGAATTGCACAGCAGGAGCCGCTTGCCGTCGATGACCACGCGCTTCATCTGCGCCGGCTTGAGCTCGTCGGCAGCGGCGATGGCAACGTACTCGCCCATCACCCGACCCTTGCCACGGCCTTGCCGGAATCCAGCACGGCACGGATCTGCGTGGCGGCTTCCGCCACGCTGGCGGCCTTGCCGACGTGGTGCAGAATGATCGAGCCGGCCAGCACGAGCGAATCGTAGGTCGCGCCCTTGTCGCCCTTCAGCGCCAGGATGCCGGCTTCGGCGGCGGCATGCGCCGTGGCCTTGATGTCGATCGCGGCGACGATCTCGTCCTCGCCCGCTTCGGTGGCGACTGCTCCCGGCAGCGGTACCGCACGCACCGGCTGGCTGATACCCAATGCCACCGGATCGATCGTCGCTTCAAGTTCGGCGCCCTTGTCGTGGTAATGGAAATACTTGCCGGTCTGGCGCAGGGAGGGGATCACCCCCCCCTCGACGCCGCGCACGATGCATGCGGTGTCGAAGCCGGCTTCGCGCGCAAGGTCGGCGTACACCGGCGGATAGGGCTTGTGCACATAGCCGGTGACGAAATGGGTGAGCTTTCTACCCGCGATGGGCTTGGACAGCACTTCCACCGTGGTCAGCACCTGACGCTTGATCATCTGGGCGCGCAGGGTGGTGAGATTGTGCAGCCCGGGGTTGGACTGCGCCTGGTCGACATAGGCCCAGCCGAGCGCGGGATCGGCCAGGCGGGCGGCAGCCTCGGCAGGACTCAGATTCACCGGCACGCCGGCAGCCTCGAGCACATGGCGCGCGGTCACGCCGTACTTGGGCCCCACCTTGTCGAGTCCGTGGCTGACGACGTGCACACCGAGCTCGGCCAGCAAGGCACCGAGAAAGGGCGCCGCAGGCAGGCAGCGATTGTAGCCGTCGTAGGGATCGCCGATGTCGACCACTTCGTCGACGTCGGCCGTGACGCGACGGGTGGTTTCGAGCACCGCGTCGAGCACGCCGCGGTTCTCATCCATCGTCTCGCGTTTCATGCGCAGGGCGATGAAGTAGATGCCCACCTGCACCGGGTCGATCACGTTGTCGATGATGGCCTTGGTGCCCAGATGCGCCTCGGTGCGGCTGATGTTCTTGGACAGGTCCGGACCGGTGGCGATGCGCTGGATGATCGAGCGCATCAGGAGTTTGGGGTCGGACGGCAGGGTGTCGGTGCTCATTAATAACTCCAATGGAAGCCGCAAGAATACTAATGACCGACTAAATCAGTCAAGAATAGATCGCGCGTAGCGTACCGAACCCCAAATTGGGCGACAAAAGCATCACCCTCACACGCATGTCGACATGCGACGGGATTCACGACATGAAAAAACGCAGCCGAGGCCCCGTTGGCACCCCACCGGGTGAGATCGCCGCTGTCCTGGCATGGCATGGCTGCACTATCCTGCCGCGCCATTCAAACAACGCACGTCAGACAAAGAGTGTGACATTCGCCTCTTTGGCCGACGCCAGGTAACTTGCCGCGCCGGCCCATTCGGTGACGCCGGGCATGAATTCGTCCTTTTGCCAGCCGAACAGGTCCACCGTCATCTGACAGGCAATGAGCCTTACCCCTTCCTCGACGCAGGCGTCGCGCAACGCCGTGATGGGCGCGACGCCACGATTTTTCAGGGTCTGCTGCATGAGGTGGGTGGCAACGGACTCGAAGCCTGGAATGCCCGCCATCAGCAGGTTGGGCATATTCCATTCAATGTGCTGGAACCACTGCGGGCCGAAGGGCATTTTCATCGGCATGGCTGGATTGCCAAGCGGACTGATGGCCAGTTTGAGGTCTTTTTTAAGCAGGGCAAGCCCGTAGAAGGTGAAGAACATCGTCACCTCCCAGCCCATCGCGGCGGCGGTCAAGCCGATGATGAACGGTGGGTAAGCCCAATCGAGCGTACCCTTTGTAACCAAGATGGAAAGCGCGGGCGTTTTCGCGGCTTGCAGGCGCGCCATGCTGTCGGCGAATTTGCGCTCGAACCATTCGTCCTGCCCGGCAGACGAAAGGGACTGCACGTTGGGTGCGGCCGTAGCGAGAACAGTTGGCATGGTCATCCCTCCTGGAAGCGACGCCCTGGATCAGGCCGATCGCCGACCTCACCCAAGCGGTCAGCGATGGCGAATATTCTCTCCTGGCTCAAAACCCGCTTTACAGTCCGACGCCCTGCGCGTGCAGGCCGTGCTGACGGACATCCTGCACGATGCTGGACATTCGCGTCGCGCCCGTATCGTAGACAACATGAACCAAGTGGGGCTTGTCCAGGCGATGGCCTACCGAGACCACGCCTCGTTCATGCCGGATTTCGTCCTCGATGGCCTCGAGCGCGCTCTGGTCAAGGGTTTCTCCAATATGCACAAGAAAATCAGTGGTTTGCATGAGGTGCTCCTGGTGACAGTTTGCACATGATTGCACGACCCGGCGGGCGACTTGCATGAAGAAGCAGAGACTGCCCTGCAAGCAAATAACCGTCTGTCGCGCTTCCGAATCCGGGCAACCCGACTATTCGGTTTTCCCCGACACATGACTCATGCTAGGCATGACCGGGCGCAAAGCCACCATCCAAATGGATGAAATAAAGAAATGCAATTGGTGCCATGCCGGCGCGCCCGAAGCGAAGAGAAACGAAGCCTATCGCCCACGGCAGAACGGGGCTAAATTGGCAGCTGAGCCAGGGTCTGATGGCGTTTCGTGTAGTGATCCCAAGTCACAGGGAGACGCGATGCATGAGGAGGAACTCGATCGTCTGGTGGGCATGATTTACGAATCCGCGCTCGAGCCGGCCTTGTGGCGCGTCGTGCTGAGCGACCTGGCAAGCCAGGTGGGGGCGGATGTATTTCATCTGCTTGGCTGGAGCGGAAAGTCGCAGACTGCCGCACTGGACGTCACGTCGCATCCATCCGGGAGCGCGCCGGTGCTGCATAGCGGGTATGGCGTCGTCAACCCGAAATCGGAACTTGCATTGAAAGCGGGCTCCGGGGTGGTCATCGCACGCTTCGCCCATCATGAATATGCCGATGTCAGTCTGGCCTTGCTGCGTGATGCAAAGCGGGGCGCGTTTGAGCCCGAACATGAGCTTGTTCTGGCTCGCTTGATGCCACACTTCAATCGCTCACTGCGCCTGATGGAGCACGCGAGGACGGCAACCCAATCAGGTGACCTGGCCTCGGCCGGACAGGATGCCGCCGCGCTGGGCGTGATTGCGCTCGATAGGGCGGGCCGGCTGCTGCATTGCAACCGCAATGCAGCAGCCCTGCTTAAGGCCGGGGAAGTATTGGCTTTGTGTCACGGCCGCCTGGTTTGTGCCAACGAAGTGCAGAAAGGAAAATGGGCCGAAGCCGTGGAAATCATCGTCCAGACAGGTCAATCCGCAAATCTGCTTCTCTATAACGCCGCCCGGCCGGATGAACGCTATAGCATCACGCTGATGCCATTGCCCAAACAGCGGCGCGGCATCCTGGCGGATGCAGCCGATGGGATGCTCTGTCTTGTCGTCCCGCTCGACCATAGACGGATTGCGACGGCACGCCAGCTCATGCAGTTGTTCGGACTTTCCGCTGCGGAGGCGCGACTGGCCCGGGCGTTGGCCTCGGGCGCCACGCTGGAAAGCTATGCGGTGGAAAACGATCTTAAATTGCCCACGGTGAAAAGCCAGCTGCGTTCCCTGTTTGAGAAAACCGACACCGACAGGCAATCTGCGGTGGTGCGCCTGATCGTGGGCATCCCCGCGGTGCGGGAGCCCGCCTAGGCCGCAACCGGTGAGCATCCTGATTCAAATCACGGTACGAAGCCGAACCGCAAGCCTCGTTTCGGCGAGACGCGGGCGACGAAGCCCGTGTTGATCCGGGATGGGAATCAGGCCGGGTTGGACTGGTAAATCGCGCCCCGCAAAGCCTGTGCAAGCGCCTGCTCCGCATCAGCCACCGTCAGGAAAAGGCCGAGCGTGCGACAGTCGGTGACCGCCATCCCGGGATAGCCGCAGGGGTTGATCGCAGCGAATGGGCGCAGGTCCATGTCAACATTGAACGCCAGTCCGTGATAGGTGCAGCCGTGCTTGACGCGCAGGCCGAGCGCCGCGATTTTCGCCCCGCCGACATACACGCCGGGCGCGCCGGCGAGCCGTGTGGCGACGATGTCGTGCGCCGCCAGCAGTTCGATCACCGCCTGCTCCATGCGCGTCACCAGTTCGCGGATGCCGTAGCCGCGGCGCCGCAGGTCGACCAGCACGTAGGCCACCACCTGGCCCGGCCCGTGGTAGGTGATCTGCCCGCCGCGATCAATCGGCACCACGGGAATGTCGTTGGGGGCGATCAGGTGCTCGGGCTTGCCGGCCTGCCCCTGGGTATAGACCGGCGGATGTTCGAGCAGCCAGATCTCGTCTGGCGTAGCGGGCGTACGCCGCGCTGTGAAGTCCCGCATCGCCCGCCAGGTCGATTCATACTCGACCCGACCCAGATGCCGAACGGTCGCCCCGCCACCCTGCTCGCTTCCCCCTTCTCCCTTCACGCTCACAGCGCCATCTTCACCCACGGATGCGCGGTGATCTCGCGGTACAGGGCATCGAGCTGGGCCTTCGAGGTGGCGCGCACCACGCAGGTCACGGAAAGATAGTTGCCGCTGCCCGACACGCGCATCTCGACCGTTTCTGCCTTGAAATCGGGCGCGTGGCGCAACACCAGCTCGACCATGGTCTGCGCGAAGTCGTCGCGCCGTTCGCCCATGATCTTGATGGGAAAGTCGGTGGGGAATGTGAGCAGGGTCTCCTGTTCGCTCATGCCCGCATCACCTGTTGCTTGAAGGCCTGATACATGCCATCCATCCGCTGCGCCAGCGGCCCCGGCACGCCGGCGCCGACCGGGGCGCCGTCGAGCTTCACGATGGCCATGATTTCGCGGGTGGACGAGGTCATCCAGAGCTCGTCGGCGCCGCGCAGCTCTGCTTCGGCAATCGGCCGCACCTCGACCGGGATGCCGTGTGCCGCAGCGAGTTCCAGCACCACGTCGTAGGTGATGCCGGTGAGCATCAGGTTCGACGGCGGCGGCGCCCTCAGCACGCCGTCCTTCACCACGAAGATGCTGCTCGCCGCCCCTTCGGTCAGGAAGCCGTCGCGCAGCATCACGGTCTCGGCGCAGTCGGCGTCGATCGCCTGCTGCCGCAGCAGGATGTTGGCGAGCAGCGAGATCGCCTTGATGTCGCAGCGCAACCAGCGGTTGTCGACCGCGGTGACGGCGCACACCCCGGCAGCCTTCTGCTCCGGCGGGGCAGTCACCAGCGGCTGTGCGAACATGAACACCGTCGGCGCTCCATCCCTGGGAAAGGCATGGTCGCGCGGTGGCTGTCCCTCGACAGGCGTGCCGCGCGTCACCTGAATGTAGACCGACTGGTCGGAGAAGTCCTGCAGCGCGATCAATTGCAGGATCATTTCACGCCACTCGGCCACCGCGTGCGGGTTCGCCAGACGGATCCCGTCGAGGCTGCCTTGCAGGCGACGCAGGTGTCCGTCGAGCCGGAACGGCTTCCTCGAATACACCGGCACCAGCTCGTAAACGCCGTCGCCGAAAACGAAGCCGCGATCGAGCACCGGCACCTTCGCTTCGGCGAGCGGCTGGAACCGGCCGTTCAGGTAGACACTCATTTTGCAAACAGCAGGCGGAGGGAATCCCAGCCACGGCCGAAGAGTCCGGCCACACCGACGCTGTGGAGCGCGACCAGCGGGTGGTCGCCGAGCGGCTGGCCGTCCAACGTCAGCCGCAGCGTGCCCAGGCGCTGACCCTTGTTGACCGGCGCCACCACCGGCTGCTGGGTGATGATCTGCGCCTTGACGCGGGCCGCGCTGCCCTTCGGGATCAGCAGATGGAGATCCTGCTCGAACCCCATGCTCACCGATGTGCGGTCGCCCCGGTAGATCTGGGCGACCTTGACGGATTGCTGCGCGCGATACAGCAGCACGCTGTCGAAACTCTCGAAGCCGTAATTGAGCAGCTTCAAGGCATCCTGCGTGCGCTGGGCATCCGAGCGCGCATCGAGCACAACGGCGATACGGCCCTGGTCGCCACGCTGCGCCGATGCCGCCATGCAATAGCCGGCCTGGGGCGTGCGCCCGACCTTCAGGCCATTCACGGTGCTGTCACGCCACAACAGGCGATTGCCGTTGTAATACGTGATGCCCTTGAAGACCAGTTCCTTCTGGGCGAAAAACGGCAGCCGGTCCGGGAAATCGCGCGCGAGCGCGCGACCGAGCAGGGCCAGGTCGCGTGCGCTCGATTCGTGCCCCGGTACGGCCAAACCGGTCGCATTCATGTAATGCGTTTTTGTCATCCCCAGCCGCCTGGCCTCGCGATTCATGCGCTCGACAAACGTCGCCTCGCTGCCGTCGGCCGCCGTCACCAGGGTAATCACGGCGTCGCCGGCCGACTCCACCAGCATCGCCTGCAGCAGCGTGTCGACGCTCACCTTCTCGCCTGCCGTGAGGAATATGCGTGACCCGTCCACCTGGGTCGCGGCCGGCGGCACCGTGACCGTCTCGTCCAGCCGCAACCTGTTCTTGCGGACATCGCCCAGCAGGACATAGGCCGTCATCATCTGGGTCAGCGACGCCGGTGCCAGCGCCAGGTCGGCCGCGCTGGAAGCCAGTTCGCGACCGCTCGCCTGGTCGATCACGACCCAGGCGCGCGACGAAATATTGGGCGGGGCCGCCCACGCCGACCCAGAAAACAGGAGCACCAGCCCCAGCCAGAAGATTTTCATGCTCAGCCTTTCATCAATCCCGTCTGACCAGGACTGCATTCAGGTCGAGACGTTCCCGCACGCGCGCCCGGTCCGACTGCGCTGCGTCGTCGCTGGAATACGGCCCAATCTGCACGCGATGCAGGTTGCCGTCGAGCACCAGGCGCGTCTGGCTGGCGTCGATGTCTAGCGTGCGCTTCAGGCGGTCGAGCAGCTGCCGCGCATTGTCGACGCTTGAAAACGCGCCCACCTGAAGATAGATCCCGTTCTGAAGCGCCTTGCCCTGTGTGTCGCTGACGTCCGGGTCGACGCTTTCCACCCGCACCCGGGTACTGCCGCGCTTCAGATAGCCCAGCTTGTAGGCAGCGGTATACGAGAGATCGATGATGCGCTTGCTGTGGAACGGCCCGCGATCGTTGATGCGCACCACCACCGATTTTCCCGTGTCGAGCGCCGTCACCCGCGCGTAGCTTGGGATGGGCAGGGTCGGATGCGCCGCCGTCATGGCATACATGTCGTACGGCTCACCCGACGCGGTCTTCTTCCCGTTGAAACGGCGGCCGTACCACGAGGCGAGGCCTTCCTTGCTGTAGGCGCGGGGCTCGGTCTGGGGGGTGTAGGTGCTGCCCAGCGCCACATAGGTGCGGTTGGCAAAGCGGCTCAGCGGCTCCTTGCGCGGCACGGCGTCGGGAACGGCATCCAGATTCGCCGGTGGAG
The DNA here is from genome assembly GCA_021784115.1 of Pseudomonadota bacterium. Classification (GTDB taxonomy): domain Bacteria; phylum Pseudomonadota; class Gammaproteobacteria; order Burkholderiales; family Thiobacillaceae; genus Thiobacillus. Next base: position 7,605 of record JAJXTE010000047.1, read on the forward strand.
TGGCCTCCGGGCCGTCGTCGAGATAATAGCCGCCGCCTTTGGGCGTGGTGGACGCCTGTTTGGCGGGTGGGGTGCTGGCGCAGCCGGCCAGGGTCAGCACAAGGGCAGCGATGCCCAGAAGCGAATTCGTTTTCATGACCGTATTTTAGCGCGTCACGATTTGTTGAGCTGGCGGTGCGTCGCCACGCTCATCACGATGCCCATGCCCAGCAAGAGCGTGACGAGCGCTGTTCCACCATAGCTCATCAGCGGCAAGGGGACACCGACGACCGGCAGAATGCCCGACACCATGCCCATGTTGACGAACACGTAGGTGAACAGATTCAGGCTCAGGGTGGCCGCCATGAGCCGCCCGAACAGGGTCGGCGCGCGCGCAGCGATGACCAGGCCGCGCGCGACGATGGCCAGATACAGGACGACCAGCAGGATTGCGCCGGCATAGCCGAATTCCTCGCCGAACACGGCAAAGATGAAGTCGGTGGTGCGTTCGGGAATGAAGTCGAGCTGGTTTTGCGTCCCCTGCATCCAGCCCTTGCCGAACAGTCCGCCCGATCCGATCGCGATGGTCGACTGGATGATGTGATAACCGGCGCCCAGGGGATCGGACGATGGATCGAGCAGCGTCAGCACGCGACGCTGCTGGTAATCGTGCATCAGGCCCCACACCACGGGCAGGCTCGCGCCGCCGAGGGCAGCGCCCCCCAGGATCACCTTCCACGGCAAGCCGGCAAAGAACAGCAGGTAGAAGCCCGAGGCTCCGATCATCAGCGCCGTGCCCAGGTCTGGCTGGCGCAGGATCAGCACGAACGGCACCAGCAGCAGGACGCCGCCGATCGTGAAATGCTTGGCGCGCAGTACCGCCTCGTTGCGCTGGAAATACCAGGCCAGCATCAAGGGCAGCGCCAGCTTCAGCAGTTCGGACGGCTGGAACGCCATGAAGCCCAGATCGAGCCAGCGGCGCGCGCCGTTGCGGATCTCGCCGAACAGCGCCACCCCGACCAGCAGCACCACGCCCGCCACATACAGCGGCGGGCCCACCTTGGACAGCAGATGCGGCGGCACGTTGGCCACCATCACCATCACCAGCAACGCCAGCCCCATGTTGACAAGATGGCCGCTGATGCGCGCGGGACTTTGTCCCGAGGCGCTCGCCACCACGGCCAGGCTGATGCCCAGCAACAGGAGCACCAGCACCAGCAGGATGCCGTCCACGTGGCTCAGGCCGCGCAGGATCCAGTGCCTAGTCCGAGCCATCGCTCCCCTCCAGCTTCATGTTGCCGGGGCGTTTCCCGGTCAGGTAAAAATCGAACACGGCGCGCGCAATCGGCGCCGCGGTGGAGCCGCCATGTCCGCCGTTCTCGACCATCACCGCCACCACGATGGTGGGGTTTTCAGCCGGCGCATAGGCGATGAACAGCGCGTGGTCGCGATATTGCCGGGACAAGCGGCTGGCGTCGTAGCGCGCACCCTGCTTGATGCCGACCACCTGCGCGGTGCCGGTCTTGCCGGCAATGGTGTAGGGGGCCCCGGCGGCCGCCGCCGACGCCGTGCCGCCCGGACGCATGGCGTCCATCATGCCTTGCCGGACCACGGCCAGGTCCTCCGGCTTGAGCGCCAGCTGTCCGCGGACGACCACAGGCTGGGCTTGCCAGACGTGGGTGAGCGGGTCGCGCACCGCCTGCACCAGGCGCGGCTCGATCCGCTTTCCGCCGTTGGCGAGCATGGCGGTCGCCGTCGCCAGCTGCAGGGGAGTGGTCAGATGGTAGCCCTGGCCGATGCCCGCAATCACCGTCTCGCCGGGATACCAGATCTGCTTCCAGCGACGCTGCTTCCAGTCTCGCGAAGGCAGCAGGCCAGGCGATTCGCCGTCGAGGTCGATACCGGTTCTTTCACCCAGGCTGAATTTCGCCAGGTAGTCGTGCATGCGGTCGATCCCCATATCCACCGCCAGTTTGTAGAAATAGGTGTCGCACGACTGTGCGATGGCCTTGCGCAGATCGACGATGCCGTGGCCGCCGCGTTTCCAGTCGCGATACTGGTGGCTGCTGTTGGGAAGACTGAAATATCCGGGATCGACGATGCTGTCGCCGGGCTTGCGCACCCCGAGTTCCAGCCCGGCCAGCCCCATGAAAGGCTTGATCGTCGAGCCTGGCGGATAGATGCCGCGCAGCACGCGGTTCACCATCGGCCGCTCGGGCGATTCGTTGAGCGCCTTCCAGGTTTCCGGGTCGATGCCGTCGACGAACAGATTGGGGTCGAACCCCGGTTTGCTCACCAGCGCCAGCACGCCGCCGGTATTGGGATCGAGCGCCACCAGCCCGCCCGTATAGTCGCCGAACGCGTGCTCGGCAACCGCCTGCAGTTCCGCATCGAGATACAGGCGCAAATCCTTGCCCGGCACCGGCGGAATCCGCGACAGCGCGCGCACCGCCCGGCCGCTGGCGTCGGTCTCCATCTGGTTGAACCCGGTCCGGCCATGCAGGATGGTTTCGTAACTCTGCTCCAGCCCGGTCTTGCCGATGTGAACCGTGCCCCGGTAATTCTGCTCGCGCCCGGATTCGCGCAGCCCCTTGAGATCGCGGTCGTTGATCCGGCCGATGAAGCCGACCACGTGCGCCATGCCGGGTCCGGCCTGATAGTTGCGGAACAGGCGCGCCTTCACCTCCACCCCCGGCAGGCGATAGTGGTTGGCCGCGAGAATTGCCACTTCCTCGTCGGTCAGCTTGCTCTTCAGCGGCACCGTTTCGAACTCGTGCGATTCGGCAAGCAGTCGCCGGAAGCGCCGCAGTTCGCCAGGCGTGATCTCGATCAGCTTGCCCACCTCGGCCAGCATGGTCTCCAGATCGCGGGGCTGCGCCCGCGCCAGTTCGAGCGTGTAGGCCGAATAGTTTTCCGCCAGAATGCGGTCTTTGCGGTCCAGGATGAGGCCGCGGTTGGGCGCAACGGGGACCAGCGATATGCGGTTGCTTTCCGCGCGCTGGATGTAGTACTCGTGCTGCATGATCTGGAGGTAGAACGCGCGCCCCAGCAGGGTGGCTGCCAGCAGCAGCACAAAGGCCGCGCCCGCTTTGAGCCGGCCATGAAAGCGGGCCAGCTCGCGGTCCAGGTTTTTCAGCGGCGTCGCTAACCGCATGTCCGGCTCACGCCCGGTCCTGCGCGCCCTTGCCATGCAGCAGACGCACGAACAGGGCAACCAGATACCACAGCACGGTGCTGCTCAGCACCGGGATCAGGATGCCCAGTCCAGTCGGGGGATTGACCGCCAGCCAGCCGATCAGCAGCACCGCAAACTGCACACCAAGCAGGATCGGGAACATCTGCGCGGCCTGCCGGGACGGGTCGAACTGCAGCAGCCGCAGGCGCAGATACAACACGAGATACACCCCGATCACATAGGCGATGGCGTGCTGACCGAACACTGCGCCATCCTGAAAATCGGCCAGCAGGCCGAGAAAGAACGCCGTGGCAAACCCGACGCGCGTGGGCTGATGCAGCGCCCAGAAAAGCACACCGACCAGCACGAAATCCGGCCGCGCGATCAGCGCCCAGCCGGACCACGGCAGTTGTTCCAGCAGCACGGCCAAGGCCAGGGTGCCGAAGATGCGGCGCCAGCTTCCGGCGGCATGAACAGACACGTTCATCGCGTTGTCACCTGCGGTGCGGCGATCAGCACCAGCACACCGCGGGAGCGGTCGAGGCCCGCCAGCGGCAGACAGTCCACCCGCAGATAGGGACTGGATTGCGAACGCGACACCCGCGTGACGGTCGCGACCGGAATGCCGGCCGGATACACCCGGTCGATGCCCGAGGTCATCAGGCGATCTCCCGGCCGGAGGTCGGTGTGCGAAGGCATGTAACGCAGTTCCAGCTGGCCGTGCCCGCTCCCGGCCGCGAGCCCGCGCTGGCCGGTGCGCTCGACGAACACCGGCGTCAGCTGCTCCGCGCTGCTCACCAGCGTGACCTCGCTCGACCCCGGATACACCCGTGTCACCTGCCCCACCAGACCGTCGGCATCGACCACCGGCAGGCCGCTGCGCAGCCCGGCGCCGGCCCCCTGGTCCAGCGTGAGCCGCTGGGCGAACCAGTCATGTCCCTGATAGAGCAGCGCGGCATGCACCACCTGCTGGCCCGGACGGGCTTGCAGCCGCAACAGGGCGCGCAATTCGGCGTTTTCGCGTGCCAGCTCGTTCGCGTTGTTCACGCCGACGAGCAGCTGCGCCTGCTCAGCCAGGAGGGCATCGCGTTCTTTTTGCAGCAGGCGGTGGCGGGTGAAAAAGCCCGTGAGTTCAGCGGCGACATCGACGGGGGCCCGCGTGACTTCGCGCACCGGCTGCAGCAACAGGGAGAACCCGCTGCGCAGGCCGTCGAGCGCCTGATAGCGGACATCGACCACCACGCAGGACAAGCCGGCCAGCAGCCAGATCATCAGGCGTGCCGTCGGCCCCAGCCGGCGGGCGAACATGAGCTGGCCTGGCATCGCCATCAGCAGCCCAGGTCAACAGCGGCTGCGTTCACTCGTTGGTGAACACCGAGGCCAGCTTGTCCATTTCCTCGAGCGCGCGGCCCGATCCACGCACCACGCAGGTCAGCGGGTCGTCGGCGACGATGACCGGCAGGCCGGTCTCCTCCATCAGCAGCCGGTCGAGGTCGCGCAAGAGCGCACCGCCGCCGGTCAGCACCATGCCCTTCTCGGCGATGTCGGCGCCGAGTTCGGGCGGCGTCTGTTCCAGTGCCTGCTTGACTGCGCTGACGATGGCATTGAGCGGCTCGGTCAGCGCTTCGAGGATTTCGTTGGACGACACGTTGAAGCTGCGCGGCACCCCCTCGGCGAGGCTGCGGCCCTTGACCTCCATTTCCTGCACTTCGGCGCCGGGGAAGGCCGAGCCCATCTTCTTCTTGATCTGCTCCGCGGTGGCCTCGCCGATCAGCATGCCGTAGTTGCGGCGGATGTAGTTGATGATCGCTTCGTCCATGCGGTCGCCGCCGACGCGCACCGAGTTGGCATAGACCACGCCGCCGAGCGAGATCACGCCGACCTCGGTGGTGCCGCCGCCGATGTCGACCACCATCGAGCCGGTCGCCTCGGCCACCGGCAGGCCGGCGCCGATCGCCGCCGCCATCGGCTCCTCGATCAGATAAACCTGGCGTGCCCCGGCGCCGATCGCCGATTCGCGGATCGCGCGGCGCTCCACCTGGGTCGAGCCGCACGGCACGCAGATGATGATGCGCGGGCTGGGACGCAGCATGCGGGTGTCGTGCACCTTCTTGATGAAATACTTGAGCATCTGCTCGGTGACGGTGAAGTCGGCGATCACGCCATCCTTCATCGGCCGGATCGCCTGCAGGTTGCCCGGCGTGCGGCCCAGCATCAGCTTGGCTTCCGCGCCCACCGCCTGCACGGTGCGCTTGCCGCCCGCCGACGCATCGGTGCGGATCGACACCACCGAGGGTTCGTCCAGCACGATGCCACGGTCGCGCACATAAATCAGCGTGTTGGCGGTGCCGAGGTCGATTGCGAGGTCGGTCGAGAAATAGCTGGTCAGAAACTTGAACATGGTGGCGGCAGCACCCGCGCCAGGCGGGCGAAAGGGCAGAAAAAACAAGGGGCCTATGATACCCTAACGGGCTTCGTTCCCGTAAGTATTCAGGTGTTTCCACCATGTCCCTCACCCAGGACGACGTCAAGCGCATCGCCCGCCTTGCGCGCATCGAGACCAGCGATGCCGAGGCTCGGGCCACGCAGGCCCAGCTCAACAGCATTTTCGACCTCATCGCCACCATGCAGGCGGTGGATACCCGCGGGATCGCCCCGATGGCCCACGCGCAGGAGGTCACCCAGCGCCTGCGCGACGACGCCGTGACCGAAACCGACCGCCACGCCGCCTTCCAGGCCATCGCCCCCGCGGTCGAGAACGGCTTGTATCTCGTCCCCAAAGTCATCGAGTAGTCCATGTCAGACGCAAGCCTTTCCACGCTCGCCGCGCGGCTCGCCGGCAAGCAGATTTCCAGCCGCGAACTGGCGCAAACCTACCTTGACCGCATCACCGCGCTGAATCCGTCGATCAATGCCTTCATCACGGTGGATGCCGAGAAGACGCTGCTTGAAGCCGCCGCCGCCGATGCGCTCATCGCCGCGGGCAGCGCCGGCCCGCTCACCGGCGTGCCGATCGCGCACAAGGACATCTTCTGCACCGACGGCTGGCTCACCACCTGCGGCTCGAAGATGCTCGGGAACTTTGTCGCCCCCTACGACGCCCACGTGATCCAGCGCTTCAAGGCGGCTGGCATGCCCAGCCTGGGCAAGACCAACATGGACGAGTTCGCCATGGGCTCAAGCAACGAAACCAGCTATTTCGGCGCGGTGAAAAACCCCTGGAATGCTGCCTACGTGCCCGGTGGCTCGTCGGGCGGCGCCGCCGCCTGCGTGGCGGCGCGCATGGCGCCCGCCGCCACCGGCACCGACACCGGCGGCTCGATCCGCCAGCCGGCCGCGCTGTGCGGCATCACCGGGCTGAAACCCACCTACGGCCTGGTGTCGCGCTACGGCATGATCGCCTTTGCCTCCAGCCTCGACCAGGCGGGGCCGATGGCGCCCTCGGCTGAAGACTGCGCGCTGTTGTTGAACGTGATGACCGGCTTCGACCCCAGCGACTCGACCAGCCTCGACCGCGAAAAGGAGGATTACACGCGCGATCTCAACAAGCCGCTTGCCGGCCTGCGCGTCGGCCTGCCCAAGGAGTTTTTCGCCGAAGGCCTCAACAACGAGGTCGCCGCGGCCGTCGAAGCCGCCGTCAATGACTTGAAAAAGCTCGGCGCCATCCCGGTCGAGATCTCGCTCGCCAATTCCAGGCTCGCGATTCCCGTCTACTACGTGCTGGCGCCTGCCGAAGCCTCGTCCAACCTGTCGCGCTTCGACGGCGTGCGCTACGGCTACCGCGCGCCGGCGTATGGCAGCCTCGACGACATGTACTGCAAGACCCGCGCGCAGGGTTTCGGCGCAGAGGTGAAGCGCCGCATCATGATCGGCGCCTACGTGCTCTCGCACGGCTACTACGACGCTTACTACCTGCAGGCGCAGAAAATCCGCCGCCTGATCGCCGACGATTTCAGCGAAGCCTTCAAGTCCTGCGACGTCATCCTCGGCCCGACCACGCCCGGCACCGCGTTCAAACTCGGCGAAAAATCCGACGATCCGGTCGAGATGTATCTCAACGACCTCTACACCATCCCCGCCAACCTCGCGGGGCTGCCCGGCATGTCGTTGCCGTGCGGCTTCGACGGCAAGGGCCTGCCGATCGGACTGCAGCTCGTCGGCAATTATTTTTCCGAGGCGAAAATGCTCAACGTCGCCCATCAGTACCAGCGCGCCACCGACTGGCACAGCCGCCAACCGGAGGGCCTGAAATGAAGTGGGAGACCGTCATCGGGCTGGAAGTCCACACCCAGCTCGCCACGAAATCGAAGATCTTCTCGGGCAGCAGCACCGCCTTCGGCGCGGCGCCCAACACGCAGGCGAGCGCGGTGGACATCGCGCTGCCCGGCGTGCTGCCGGTGCTGAACCGCGGCGCGGTGGAATGCGCGATCAAGTTCGGCTTGGCGATCGACGCCACGCTCAATCGCGTCAACGTGTTCGATCGCAAGAACTACTTCTATCCCGACCTCCCCAAGGGCTATCAGATCAGCCAGCTGGCCCGCCCCATCGTCGAGGGCGGCGCGCTGAAAATCGTGGTGGGGGGCGAAGAAAAAACTGTCAACCTCACCCGCGCCCATCTGGAGGAGGACGCCGGCAAGTCGCTGCACGAGGACTTCCACGGCATGACCGGGATCGACCTCAACCGCGCCGGCACCCCGCTGCTGGAGATCGTCTCCGAGCCCGAGATGCGCTCCAGCGCGGAGG
>JAJXTE010000048.1 GCA_021784115.1 Pseudomonadota bacterium
CCATCGCCGGCGTCGTCGCCGAGGAACCGGGCCAGCTCGGCGGCGTGTTCGGCCTCGCCCCGCGCGTGTTCCTGCGCACCGACGAGGTCGCCCGGACCCGGGTGCTGCAGCCCGGCAGTCGGGTGACCTATCTCTATCAATTCGCAGGCACGCCCGAGCAACTCGCGGCCTTCAGCGCCGCGCTGAAACCTGCGCTCGACACCACCCAGCGCCTCATCGGATCGCGCGAAGGCGTCGAAACGCTGCACGGCGCCTTCGCCAGCGCCGATCGCTACATCCAGCTTACCGCGCTCGTCAGCCTGCTGCTGTCGGTCGCGGCCATCGCCATCGCCGCCCACCGCCATGCACTGCGCCATTACGACCAGGCGGCCCTGCTGCGCTGCTTCGGCGCCACCACCGGACAACTGCGCACGCTCTATGCCGGCCAGCTGCTGACGCTGGGGCTGCTGGGCAGCGTCCTGGGCGTGGCGATCGGTGCACTGATGCAGCAGGCGCTGGCGCTCCTGGTCCTGCCCGGCGCCGCCACCCGCCTGCCTGCGCTCGGCGCGGCGCCGGCGGGGGTGGCCATACTCAGCGGTCTGCTGGCGCTCGCGGGCGCCAGCCTGCCTGCATTGATGCGCCTGATCCGCGTGCCGCCGTTGCGCGTGCTGCGGCGCGATCTCCCGCCGTTGCCGATCGCCGCCTGGCTCAGCGCCGCGGTCAGCGGGTCGGCGCTGCTGCTGCTGATCGGCTGGTATGCGGGCGATGCCAGGCTGGTCGGTGTCTTCGTCGGCGCGCTGGCCGGGCTGATCGGCGTGCTCACCCTGCTTGCGCGGTTGGCGCTGGTGGCCGGTCGCGGTGTCCAGCGCATGGCCCGCGGCCCGGTACGCTTCGGCCTTGCGCAGCTGCTGCGTCACCGCTTTGACAGCACCCTGCAACTCGGCGCGTTTACCCTGGCGCTGTTTCTGGTGGCGCTGCTGGCACTGGTGCGCAGCGACCTCGTCGCCGGCTGGCGCCAGCAGCTGCCGCCGCAAGCGCCCAACTATTTCCTGGTGAACATCGCGCCGCAACAGCAGGAAGCAGTGGCTGCCTATCTGTCGCAGCATCGTCTCAAGGCCTCCGCGCTCTACCCCATGGTGCGCGGCCGTCTGGTCAGCAAGAACGGCGCCCCCATTGCGTCCACCCTGCCACCGGATGCGCGCGACAGCAACACGCTGCGGCGCGAACTCAACCTCACCTGGACCGCCACTCTGCCTGCCAACAACGCCGTGCTCGCCGGGCGCTGGCACGGCAATCGCCACGATGCCGAAATCTCGGTAGAGTCGGGCATGGCGGAACGGCTCAATCTCGCCATCGGCGACCAACTTGGCTTCCAGGTTGGCGACCAGGCACTCGCCGCGCGCATCACCAGCATCCGCAGCGTGAAGTGGGATTCGATGCAGCCCAACTTCTTCGTCATCTTCGCCCCAGGCCAACTCGACGCCCTCCCCGCCAGTTCCATCGCCAGCGTCTACGTCCCGCCCGGCGCAGCCGGCGTGCTGCCGGGCTTCGTCAAGACCTTCCCCGGCATCACCGTGCTTGCGCTCGACAAGCTCATCGCCAACATCGAGGCCGTGTTCGCGCAACTCATCAGCGCGATCCAGCTGCTGCTCGGCTTTCTGCTCGCAGCCGGCATGGCCGTCGTGGTTGCCACGCTTCTGGCCAGCCTCGACGCGCGCCAGCAGGAGGCCGTCCTGCTGCGCACCCTGGGAGCGCAGCGCGCCTATCTCGCCAAGAGCCTGTGGAGCGAGTTCCTCGCGCTGGGTCTGGTGGCCGGCCTGCTCGCCAGCGCTTGCGCCGAAATTGCCATGGCGCTGATCGCCGAACGCCTGTTCGACCTGCCGCCCCGCGTGCACCCCTGGCTTTGGCTAGTGTTGCCGGCGGCCGGCGCGCTGCTTGTGGGGACGAGCGGCTGGCTGACCACGCGGCATATCACCCGCGTGCCGCCGATGCAGTCGATCCGGGCATTGAACTGAGCCCCCGCGAACAGGCAAAAAAAACGCCTCGAAAAACGAGGCGGGGCAAGAGGCGTGGCGCAACCGGGGCATACAACTGGCCCGTGTCCGGGCCGGGCGATTCCCGGGATCGCTTATTCGGGAATCTGCGCGTTGTATGCGCGCTTGGTCTCTTCCAGCAGGCGCTTGGCTGCAAAATACTCTTTGCCGCTTGTCGGCAGGGTGTCGGTGGCGCCCCCGGCGCTTCCCTTGATCGCCGCGAGCGCCGCTTTCCCGTCGGCCGTTTTGGCCATTCCGGTCAGAATTTCCGTCAGCTTGTCCTTTTCGTGCTGGCTCAGCTTGCCGTCGATGCTCAGCGCGAAGCCCGGAATACGCGCGGTTTCAGCCAGCACTTTGTATTTTCCGGGCGACTCCTCATTCATGGCCTTCCAGGGAGCGGGGCCCGTGCAGATGGCGTCGAGCTGGCCCGACGTCAGGAGGCGAGCCATGACATCCTGATATTTTCCCTCGTAGACATACGCCAGATCCTTGTCAGCCCGGATACCTGCCTGATTGAGCGCGCTGACGCACAGTCCGCCGATCGCGGTTTCCCGCGACGAAACCCCGACCCGGGCACCCCTGAGGTCGGCAAGCTGTTTGTAGGGCTTGTCCGTGGACACGACATACATGCCGAGAAGCGGCTTGTTCCATTTGGCCACCGGCTCGTACCCTTCGTCGATGGCCGCCGCCGTGATGTGGGTCGGTGCCAGGAGGATGGTGTAGCGGCCCGAATCGAGGTGGTTTTCCATGTTCTTGAAGCTCTGGCTGATTTCCACCCGGACCTGGGAACCGCTTTCCTTGGAAATATAGTCGGCCAGGGGCTTGTACATCGTCTTGAGCTCGGACTGGTAATCCTTGCTGGCGCTGCCGGCAAAGATCCCGATCTGGTATTTGGCACCATACGACAGTGCAGGCAGGCAGCACGCGACGCCCAGGCTCAGCATGCATAACAGGCGGGAAGGGGTATGAGTCATTCGGTTCTCCTTGATTTAAATATTATGTCAGGCAAAAACAGCTCGATCAGGCAGGAGCCAGGCACAAGCGGATTGTCTGGCGGCGGGCTCCCCTTTTGTGGATTGTTTCGCTCAAACCCCACTGCACCCTAGTTCTTTTCGGTACCCGGGATGAAAACTTGATGTGAGACGTTTGTACCACGGCGCGCGCCACATCGCATGGCCGTGCCCTCATGGCAAGGGGTGAAGCGAGGCACGCTGTGGTGCCCGAATTTCACGCCGCGCAAATCAATCGAAGCGCTTGCGTCCCGTTCAGCGATGCATGCGCCCCGAGGCCGGCTGCAAGTCCGTACTCAGTGTTTCGCGATCGTCGAAGACGAAACAGTCGCCCTGGTAGTGCGCGCCGCCCACTTCCTCGAAATACTTGAGGATGCCGCCTTCGAGCTGGTACACCCGCTCCACGCCAATCTGCTTCATGTGGATGGCGGCTTTTTCGCAGCGGATGCCGCCGGTGCAGAACGACACCACGGTCTTGCCGGCATAGTCGGCCAGATGTTCCGCCAGTCGCTGCGGAAATTCGCTGAAGATGCCGATGTCGTAATCGACCGCGTTCTCGAAGGTGCCGGCGGCGACCTCGTAGTCGTTGCGGGTGTCGAGCATGACCACCGGGCGGCCCTCGTCGTCACAGCCGCGATCGAGCCACTGCTTCAGCGTCGCCGCCGGCACCGACGACGCCCGGCCAGCTTCCGGACGAATCAGCGGATGCTTCATGGTGATGATTTCCTTCTTCAGCCGCACCCGCATCCTTTTGAAGGGCGGCTCAGCGGAGAGGCTCTCCTTGGGCTGCAGGTCGGCGAAGCGCGGGTCGGCCCGCAAATGGGCGACGATGGCGTCGATCGCCGCGCGCGACCCGGCGAGGAATACGTTGATGCCTTCGGGCGCGAGCAGGATGGTCCCCTTCAGGTCCAACCCGATGCAACGCGACGCAAGGTCGGCCTTCAAGGCCTCGCGGTCGGTGAGGGTGACGAACTTGTAGCAGGAAATATTGACGACGGACACGGCTAAAACCCTTTCAGCAAGTCGGCATTATCCCGGAAACCGCGCGTCCACATAAACATGAAGCGGTTCTGCCCTGCCTGGGGTTTTGATACCCTTTGGCCTTCCCCCTGCCGATTCCCGATCATGGACCCACACCTGCAAACGCTCGAGCACGCCCAGCAAACCGCCATTGACCTTGCCATCCAGTTCGGCCCCAAAGTCGTCGTGGCGCTGCTGATCCTGGCCGCCGGCTATTACGTCGGGCGCTGGGTGGGCAGGCTCACCGACTCGATGCTGGAGAAAATCGGTCTCGACGAGACGCTTCGCCTGCTTCTGGTGCGCATCGTGCGCATCGTGGTGCTGGGGCTGTTCCTCATCATGGCGCTGCAGAACCTGGGGGTTCAACTGCTGCCGCTGATCGCGGGGCTGGGCGTGGCGGGCGCCGGCGTCGCGCTGGCGATGCAGGGCGTGCTGGGCAATCTGGCGGCCGGGCTGACGATCATCTTCACCCGGCCGTTCAAGGTGGGCGAATACATTTCCATCGTCGACGTCGAAGGGACGGTCGAGGAGATCAAGCTTTTCAATACCGTGCTGAGCCATCCCGACCGCTCGCGCATCGTCATTCCCAACCGCAAGATCGTCGGCGAAATCCTGCACAACTTCGGCACCCTGCGCCAGCTCGACGTGGTGGTCGGCGTAGCCTACGATACCGACATCAAACAGGCGCTGGCGGCCATTCAGGACCTGCTCGCTGCACACCCGAAAATCCTGCGGGATCCGGAGCCGTTCATCCGCGTGCTGACGCTGGCCGATTCCAGCGTGCGGATCGCCATCTGCCCATGGACGGCCGTATCGGATTACTACAGCACATCCGGCGACATCACCCAGGCGGTGCTGGAAACCTTCCGCGAACGCGGCATTCACATTCCCTTCCCGCAGCGCGAAGTGCGCCTGCTCGGTCAGACATGAAGCCAACCAAACCCGGTGCCAACGCGCCCGAGACCGCCTATGCCGATCCGCTGGCCGAGGTATTGCGCCCCGGCCAGTCGATCGAGCTGCTGAAGGAACTGCACATCCTGACGCGCGACGGCAAGCTCAACCAGGACAGCCGCCGCAAGCTGAAGCAGGTCTACCACCTGTGCAATTTCATCGAGCCGCTGCTGGACGACGTGCTGGGCCGGCAGGACACGCTGACCCTGGCCGACCACGGCGCCGGCAAGTCGTATCTCGGCTTCATCCTGTACGACCTGTTCCTCAAGGACCGTCCCGGCAGCCACATCTACGGCATCGAGACGCGCGACGAACTGGTGGCAAAGTCGCGCGAGCTGGCGACCCGGCTGGGCTTCGCGCGCATGTCCTTCCTCAATGCCACGGTGGCGGAGTCGATCACCACCGAGTCCCTGCCGCCGCGCATCGACATCGTGACCGCCCTGCACGCCTGCAACACGGCGACCGACGACGCCATCCGCTTCGCGCTCGCCAAGCAGGCCCGCCACATCGTGCTGGTGCCGTGCTGCCAAGCCGAGGTTGCCGCCGTCCTGCGCAAGCACAAGAACGAATCCTTCGGCAAAACGCCGCTGTCGGAAATCTGGCGCCACCCGATCCACACCCGCGAATTCGGCAGCCAGCTCACCAACGTGCTGCGCTGCCTGCAGCTGGAGTCGCATGGCTACCAGGTCACGGTCACTGAACTGGTCGGCTGGGAGCATTCGCTGAAGAACGAGCTCATCATCGCTACCCGGACCGACACGCCGCGCAGGAACGCCCGCGAACGCCTGCAGCAGATCCTGCAGCAACTCAACCTGCAGGAGCTCGAAGGCCGCTTCCTCGGCCCACCGTAATCCGCAAAAAATCCTATGCTTCGGGGAGGCATTGTTTTTTGCGAGTGAATCATGCGTCTGCCCATCCTGCCGTTTCACGTTGCCGCGCTGGTGCTGCTCGCCCTCATGGCGGGCTGCGCCACGCCGCGATACCAGACGACCGTGCGGCTGGTTCCGCCGGCCGATGCGCAGGGCCGCGCCTGCGTGCAGCAATGCGAAGCGCAGAAAACCACCTGCCAAAACGAGTGTCGGACCCGCTACCAGGCCTGTGCCAAATCGCTTGAGCCGGAGGTGGAAGCGCGCTATCTCGAGGCGTTAAAACGGTACGAACTCGAGCTGAAGCAGTACGCGGCGGCGTTGCGGCACTATGAAATGCAGATGCGCTTCGACTGGATGAACCGCTACCCCTTCCAGCCATACTGGTGGGATCCGTGGCCCGGGCCCTATTACCCGCCGCCCTATCGCGAGCCCGAGATGCCGACGCGCGAGGGCGTGCGCGCGCAACTGGAGAAATCGAACTGCCAGGCCGACTGCGGCTGCCTGCCCGCTTACGACACGTGTTTCGTCGGCTGCGGTGGCCAGCGCATCACCGAAACGGTATGCATCAAGAACTGCCCGCCCGCGAAATGAGGGTTATGCAGCCGCCTGGAGCGTAGCCAGTTTCACGGGCACGCTGGCCGTGTCGGTGTTGATCCAGATTTCGCCGTCCTGCACCATGCATTGCAGGCGCATGCCGCGTTCGGCCAGTGCGGCCAGCGCCTGGCTGGTCTCGGCGGGCAGCTGCAGCACGGTCAGATTGGCAAAACGCGTGAGCTTGCTCGCGATCTGCTTCCACCACACCTCGCAACTGCTGCTGTAGCACAGCACCACGGCCTGGTCAGCGCGGCTGCAGGCACGGCGGACGCGCGCTTCATCTGGCTGGCCAAGGTCGATCCAAAGCGTGATCTCGCCCGCCAGGTTCTTCACCCACACTTCCGGCTCGTCGACGTCGAACAGCCCCTTGGTGAACGCGATGCCTTCCTGGGCGTACAGGGCATAGGCCAGCACCCGCGCCATCATGCGTTCGTCGGTCTCGGAAGGGTGCCGCGCGATCGTCAGCGCGTGGTCGGCGTACACATGCCGATCCATGTCGGCAATCTGCAGGTCGGCTCTGTAGATGGTGGCTTTAAGCGCCATGGGTGTTCACGCTCGAAATGCACAAATGCCCGGAGGGCATAAATAAAAAAACCCCGGCGAACCGGGGTTTTTCACATCAGGTCGGAAAGCTTACGACACGACCTGGATGTTCGAAGCTTGCTTGCCCTTGGGGCCAGTGGTCACTTCGAAGCTGACGCGCTGGTTTTCCTGCAGGGACTTGAAGCCGCTGGAGTTGATTGCAGAGAAGTGTGCAAACAGATCCTCGCCGCCGTTATCCGGGGTGATGAAGCCAAAACCTTTTGCATCGTTGAACCACTTTACAGTACCCGTTTCCATCTTTGTTTCCTATCTATCTAAAAAATTGGGCGACATGCCCTATCGATCGAATTTCAAGGAAAACGCTTACCAGAGGTACCGCAATTTAAAGCTTGAATCCAACAGACCCGGACATTAATAACATAGTTGGCCAGGATGTCAAAACAATTTTTTCATCCCCGGCTGAGTGGGCCCAACACCCGCGTGTCGCAGCTCCGGGTGAGCTCGAGATGCCTGAGCACCCTCATCCCCAGCAAAACCGGATGACCCGCCATGCCCGGTTTGAGGTTGGCGGGTACGTTGTGCAGATCGACCGTACCGTTGGCGGTGAGTGACTGCGGCGGCGCACGCGCCTGCAAACCCGGTTCTTCCGCCAGATGCGCCGCTATCGACACCAGCGTGAGGCCGGTGTCGAGCCGTAGGGTGACCGGGGAGCCGTTAATCGTGTACATCGTCGCCGGCGCGAAGACCGGGCACGGCAAGCCGTCTCCTATCACAGGGGCAAGCGAGCGCTGGAGGCTTCGCTGCCACGCGTCGAGCGGAACGGACTCAGGCGACGTGCTGCATGCGCGGCTGGCTGAAGTGGCAGTGCGGCGCATCGCCGAAAATGTCGCGCAGGTAGCGGGTTTCTATGTGCAGCAGGCGTTCGTGGTCGCCGCCTTCCAGATATACATCCGGTTGCGCCATCAAATCGTCGTCCCACACCATTTCCACCCCCCAGGCATTCGGCAGGCCGGGCACCACGCCGGGTTCGCATTCACTGAACAGGCGGCTCACGCTGGCCTCGTCGGCCAGACTGAACTCCACGCCGTGATCCAGCCCCAGCTTGCCCAGATGGACCTCCTGGTCGGCGGGAATCATCGCCACCATCTGGCAGCCGACGCCATCCAGCAGCACGCCCTTGGCCACCCGGCTGGGCGGGATGCCTGCCGCACGCGCGGTTTCGACGCTGGTCTGTGAATGCGGATGGGCCACGATGTCGAACGGGATCATGTGGCGGTCGAGAAATCGTTCCATGCGGTGCAGTGCGTTCATGATCGGCTCCTTGCAGGACAATTGAACAGTTTTCACTATAGTTCACGCCCCGTCCGCCTGCAGGCCGGCTAGCGCCGCTGCGGACGATCGGCCGCGCGAAAATGCCGGCGCGGCACTCTTGCATGCTCCTGCTGCTGGCAGGCGCGGCGGAACGCCAGCAGGGTGTCCTGCGCGTGCCCCAGCACGCTGTCAAGCGGATAGTGGCCCGCCGCGTTCGGCTCGCCCGCTGCCACGCCGGTCAGGAGTTCGATGCCCGCGGTGACCTGATCCGCCGTGTGAATGTGGAAGCGTCCGTCGGCGACCGCCCCGACCACGCGCGGGGCCAGCATCAGGTGGCGCCGGTTGCGCGCGGGGATCAGCACGCCCTGGCTGCCGTCCAGCCCGGCGGCCTCGCAGACGCGGAACCAGCCCTCGATCTTTTCGTTGATGCCACCCACCGGCAGCACCTCGCCGTGCTGGTTGACCGCACCGGTGACGGCGATGCCCTGCCTGAGCGGCAGGCCCGACAGCGCCGACAGCAGCACGTAGAGCTCGGCACACGACGCGGAATCGCCCTCCACGCCGTGGTACTGCTGCTCGAACACGATCGAGGCATTGAGGGAAAGCGGCGCGAGATGCGCGAACAGCGCCGCCAGGTAGCTTTGCAGGATGAACACGCCCTTGTCGTGGATCGGTCCCGACAACTCGACCTCGCGCTCGATGTTGAGAAGGCCGTCCTCACCCGCATAGGTGCGCGCGGACAGCCGAACCGGCAGGCCGAAGCGGTAGTCGCCGAGGTCGATCTGGGTGAGGCCGTTGACCTCGCCCACCCGCTCGCCATGCAGCTCGATCAGCACGTCGCCCTCGGCGATCTCCTCGCGCAGGCGCTGCTCGGGGTAATCGTGCCGCGCCGCGTGCGCTGCGATCGCCGTCTCGACGTCGGCCGCCGTCACACGGCCCGGGCCCCGTGCGCGGCAGATCGCCGCGCTTTCCATCACCAGCGCCTCGGCGCGACCGAAGATGGCGCTCTCGCGCGCCTGGTCGCCTGCCTCGCGGTGCGACTCCTCGAGCAGGCGCGCCACTGCCGCGGCCGAGAAATGCGACAGGCCGTGGTTACGGCAGACGTGGGCGACGAAAATCGATGAGGCGCGGCGGGTATCCGCGCCGGCCACGAAGCTGTCCGCGAAATCCACCTTGACACGGAAATGACGGGCGAACTCAGGCGCCGCCTCCTGCAATTCGTAATACTGGTCGCGCGAGCCGACCAGAACCATCTTGACCTCGATGTCGACCGCTTCCGGCGCCAGCGACACCGCCGCGATCGGCGAAAACGACACGCCCGGCTCCTCGATCTGCAGCCGCCCGCTGCGCAGGAAGCGACGCAGCTTCTCCCACACCAGCGGATCGGCGAGCACGTCGCGCAAATGCAGCATCAGGAAGCCACCGTGCGCCTGCAGCAGGCTGCCTGCGCGGATGCGCGAGAAGTCGGTCACCAGCACGTCATTCTCGGACTGGTACTCGATGCTGCCGAACAGTGCGCGGAACAGCGGGTTCTCCTCGACGATCACCGGCGCGCCGGCCAGCCCGCCATTGTCGACCACCAGGTTGACCCGGTAGCGCGCCAGCAAAGCCTCCAGTTCCGCCTGGCCGGACTCGTCGTCCTCGCCGCCGCTGAAGAGCTCGAGATTGTCGAACACGTCCTGCTCGATCGCGTCGAGCCAGGCGTTGAGCTTGCTCGCATCCTTGATCTGCTTCTTCAGCCTGTCACGGATCGCCTGAAGCTCGCGCTCGACGAGCGGCTTCACCACCTGCCTCCGCAGCGCGGCCAGCGCCTCGTTCATCGCGCGCTCGAGCGGCTGGGTCTTTTCGATATAGCGGGTGATCTCGGCGCGCAATTCCTGCTCGGCCTGCTCCACCTCAACGCGGCGCGCCTTCGGCAACGCCAGCACTTCGTCCTCGGTGAGCGCCTGGCCCTTCTTGCCGACGAGCGTGAACACCATGCGCCCGGCCTCGCGATGCAGCGAAAAGCTGCGTGCCTCGGCAAACGCGGTGAGCTCGGCATAGTGCCGCGCCACATCGTCCTTCCAGGATTTCTCGATGCGTTCGCTCTCGGCCTTGTAGTCCTGCCCCTCCAGCCGCTTGGGGATCTCGCCCTGCAAGGTCTTTACCGCCTGCGCCAGCGACTGGCGCAGCAGCCGCCCCTCGCCGGCCGGCAGACGCAGCGCCAGTGGCCGTTCCGGGGCATCGAAGTTGTGCAGATAGCAAAGATCGGGCGGCACACGACGCTTGGCCGCCGCTTCGACCATTGCCTGCTTGAGCAGCGAGGAGCGACCACTGCCGACTTCGCCGAGCACGAACAGGTTGTAGTTGGCCTGTTCCATGCCGAGGCCGAAGCGCGCGGCCGCCTCGGCACGCGCCTGGCCGATCCACGGCAGGGCCTCGTCCGCCAGTTCGGCGGTGTCGACGAACCCGAGCGTGGCAGGATCGATGGTCAGGCGCAGGTCGGCAGGAGACAGGGGGACAGTCGGCATGGTGTGGCGTCAGGTGTGGGTGGTGTCTGGATTATTACGCAAGACCGCCTGGCCGGCCCGATTCATGGCGCCAGCAGGCCGCACCATTGCGCCTGGCTGTTCAGATAACACGCGCGCAGGTGCGCCGCGTTCTCGCGCAGCACATCCGCAGGCACGGCCAGCGCGCGCATCACCGCCCGTTCAACTCCATCGACCGTCACGCTGCGGGGAAGCGTGTCCGGTTCCCAGGTTTCGGCAAAGGCGGCCGTCTTGACGGGGCGTGCGCCCTGCTGGGGCGGGATCAGGCTGATCCGCGGCAGGCCATGGGACAGCGCGACGATCCGGCCATGCAGGCTGCTGCCGACCGAGCCCCGGCTGGCGGCGATCAGCGCGCAGATGTCCCACACGTTCAGCGACCTGAACACGCGCACCAATCCGGGCGGCAGCCGCTCCTGCAGCGCTTCATAGAGCCGCAGGTCGTCGTGCCAGGGCGCCGCGCCGGCACGATAGAACGCCAGTCCCAGCCCGCTCCCGGCCGCCACCCGCGACAAACCCTGCGCCAGGGCATCCAGCGAGGCGTCGTCGCCGAAATCGGCGCTGAACTGACACGCCAGGTAACCCTCGGAGAAGGCCTCCAGCACGTCCTTCACCTCGCCCTGTTGCTGGCGCGTCGCGATGCATTCGCCGAAACACGCCGCCACCATCACGGCCGGGTCGGGACAGAGCGGACAATCGAGGCCCTCCGCCCGCAGCGCGGCCTGCGTCCGATGATCCCGCACGCTGACCCAATCTGCCTGCCCGAGGGCGGCCCTGACCCCCTCACGGGCTGCAGCCGGCACCGCCATCCATTCCACGCCGCCCACGGCATTGAAGATCAGCCGTCCCGATCCGGCAATGCCTTCGCGCCCCACCACATAGGGGATGGCACGCACGGTGCCGAGTTGGCGGGCGGCCCACGTGGCGGCCGCAGCGGGCTCGGCGTCATAGCGCGCGATGGCTTCGGCGGCCTTGTCCGGGTCGAGCAACATGACCGCGGCCTGCCAGGCCGTACAGGTCAGCAGTTCGCCGCCGACGTGGATCAGCTGGACCGGCCGCTCGTCGCCCCACGCGCCCAGCGCTTCGACCTGGTGTCCGCCGAACGCCCGCAGGTCGCGCCCGACCAGGCCGGCAAACTCGAACGTCCGCCCCGGCAGCAGGGCCGTCATCAGATGCGGAAACAGCAGGTCGCCGAAGTTGTGACGGTCGAAGGCGCCAAACAGGACCAGCGGAAGACTGACAGTCGGTTTCGGGTTTTCCACGCTTCCTCTGGATTCGCACACGGCAGGATTTCGCACTACATTCTAGGCAAACCCGGCCTTGAGCCTACTGCGCATCCCTCGATGAAACCCGCCCGCCCGTCCTTTTTCGTCCTGATCGCCCTCATCGGCGGGCTGGCGATCCTGAGTTCCACGCTGTCGAAAACCCCGGTGCTGCCGCTGTTCGCCCACGCGCTCCACGCCACGCCCGCCGAAATCGGCTGGATCGTCATGGCCTCGACGATTCCCGGCATCCTGATCAGCTACCCTGCCGGCGCGCTGTCCGACTATCTCGGCGCGCGGCGCCTGCTGCTGGCGTCGCTGGTGGTGTTCGCCACTGCGCCCTTCCTGTATCTGCTGGTCAAAACGGCCCCGCAGCTGATGGCGGTGCGCTTCTATCATGGCTTCGCCACCGCGATTTTCGGGACGGTGGCGAACGCGGCCATCGCCGAACGCTACACCACGGAACGCGCAGCGCGGCTCTCCACCTATTCGTCGGTCACCATCGTCGGGCGTTCCATCGCGCCGTTCCTCGGTGGCAGCCTGATCTCGCTGGCCAGTTTCCACGCCGTCTACATCGCCTGCGCGATCAGCGGCGTGCTGGCGCTGGCAGTGGGCCTGCTGCTCACCAACCACACGCCGCTGCCGAAGAAGAAGCTGGAACTCCCGCATTTCTGGGCCAGCCTGACCACCGTGCTGCGCGACCGCAGCATCATGCTGGTGAGCCTGATCGAGGCGGCACAATACCTGGTGTTCGGCGCGATCGAGGCCTTCCTCGCACTCTACGCGTCCTCGCTCGGCATCCCCGCGTGGCAGATCGGCGTCATCCTCGGCGTGCAGCTCGTCAGCATCGTGTTCGCCAAGCCACTGATGGGCCGGATCTCCGACCGGGTGGGCCGCAAACAGGTCATCATTCCCGGCCTGCTGGTCGGCGCCGCGAGCGTCGTGTTTCTGCCGTATGCGCCCAGCTTCTTCGGCTTGTCGGTGCTGAGCCTCGCGTTCGGCATCGGCTTCGCCACCGCCACCTCGTCCACCACCGCACTCGTCGCCGACCTCACGCGCAATGGCCGCTACGGCTCGTCGATGGGCGTGCTGCGCACCGTGATGGACGTCGGCCAGTCGATCGGCCCGGTCCTCACCGGCTGGATGGTCAGCGTCGCCGGCTACGGCAGCGCCTTCACCCTGCTGGCGGCGATCCTGGTGCTCGCCGCGCTGATGTTGGGCCTGCTGCTGCGCGCCGGGGGCAAGGTCGCGCCCGATCGGCTATAGTGAGTCAGCCTGCTTCGCCCAAGGAGATTTCCATGCGCATCCTTACCCTGCTCGCCGTCCTGGCTTTCGCCCCTGCCCTCTTTTCGCTTCCGGCCGCCGCCGACTCGACCGTAAAGCACACGTCCGTCGCCGCAACGCTGGAAACGATTTCACCCCAGGCCTGCCCCGCCAATGCGACGGGCCAGCATGTCGCCCAGCTCAATTGCTGCAAGGACCACAAAGGCCTCTGCGGCTGCCGCGCCGGCAAGATCGTGTGCTGCGACGGCACCGTCAGCAAGGAGCCAGGGTGCACGTGTCATGGGGATGAGGGCGTTGCTGAGTAGCAGACAGGACTCTCCGCATCCTGAGAAACCTCATGAACATTCACCCGTGAAATTTTAGGCCTGCCTACAAAAGACCGGCCAAGTGATATCGTCTTGAAAATCAAGATCAAAAACCGATGCATGAGCGGTGGCTACCGTTTTAGGCGGCACGCAAAACCAAACCTCAAGCCGTCTAAATTACGTTAGGCCTCAATCAAGCATGCGCATGCAATCGCTTATTCATGACCTGGAGTCTTCGAATTCGTCGATTCGAGACAGAGCTGCGTTGGAGCTGATGGGCCTTCGGGATGAAAGCGCGGTCGGCCCGCTGTTGCGAGCGATCTCCAAGCCTGAGAACGTCAATCACCGTGGGACGCTTGTCTACGCTTTGGGTGCCTTCAACTGTGAGCCGTTCCTGGAAGTGCTTGTCGATCTGGTGCTTACTGGAAACTTCGAAGTCTCCACAGGGGCTTTCGGAATCCTTGAAGAGTCGGCAATGTCCGCAGAGGCCATTCAAAGGGTGCAGGCGCAGATGCGAAAGTTTGACGCCAGTAGCCTTGTTGCCGAACATCACCTCGCAGCAATCGAAGCGCTGCAAGGGCTTACGGGGCCACAGAAGGGTGAGTCACCGTGAGGCCTAACCCCTCCGTCAAGGGGACGTCTTGCGCTAACGCGCAAGCTGCCCCTTACATCAAACGTTAGGCTGCATACGCTCCTATGCCTTACTACCGCGTCATGCTTCACGGCACAGGAATTAGAATGCCCAGCCAAGAGTCGGGGGAGGACATCATCGGCTTCTACACCACTCGCCTCGTTCGTGCCTCAAATGAAGATGAAGCAATACAGAGGGCCTGCGACAACGTCAAAGCCCAATGGGCTACCGGAATCTATGCCAGTTCAAACAAAGGGGCGATTCCAGCACTCTCACTGGAATGGGCTAAACGCACCTCGTTTCTCGATGTCTTCTTCTTCAGAGCCACCGGGCACTGCTTCTACGTTGCAGATAAAAATGCAGCCTAACATCGCGTTCGAGTCGTTCGCTTCGCTCACTGGGACTGGCCGCCTGCGGCGTCCAGCCCCTCAACTCAAACGTTACTTACTCACCGCCACCCAAACCCCGTCCCACCCCGCCTCAGGCGGCGTCTGCCGGAACGCCGCAACCCGCTCCAGCATGACCTGGCTGGGGCGTTCCGATGGCGCATCGGCGAGGCATTCGCGGAACGCCGCTTCGGCCGCATCCCAGTCCTGCGCGCGATAGCGCGCCAGTCCGGCCTCAAAGGCCTGCACCCGCTGCCGGTCACGTTCGCCCAGCTCTGCTGAATAGCCCAGCAACTCATACACCCGCACCGGCTCCTGTTTGCCGGCGACGCGCAGGCTGTCGATTTCGCGGAAGGCCAGCGTCTCGCCTGCGAGATCCCGCGTGCCCTCGCTGACGAGGATGCGCGTGCCGTAGAACTTGTTGGCCTGCTCCAGCCGCGACGCGAGGTTCACGATGTCGCCGATGACGGTGTAGCCGCGTGAGGTCTCGGAGCCGATGTTGCCGACGGTCACCTCGCCGCTGGCGATGCCCATGCGCACGTTGACCTCGGGCAGACCCTGACGGGTGCCGAACATCTCGGGCAGCCAAACGCGGAAGGCCTCCATGCGTGCCATCTGCTCCAGCGCGGCGATGCAGCCCAGCCGCGCGTGGTCGGCGGGGTCGGTGAAGGGCGGGCCCCAGAAGGCCATGACCGAGTCGCCGATGTACTTGTCGACGATGCCCTGCTGGTTGCGGATCACCTCGGACATCAGCGAAAAATAGCGGTTGAGGAAGCGCACCGCGGC
>JAJXTE010000148.1 GCA_021784115.1 Pseudomonadota bacterium
CGGCCAGGGCTGATGTGTTCGAATACATCGAACGGTTCCACAACCCGAGGATGCGGCGAAGGACTGCTCAGCAGGATCTGAAGTTTTCCACCCTTTCACAACCGTCCGTGATTTCGGGGTAGAACCCTACCCGCAGGAGCCCACCCTGTGGGCGATGCCCGTTCCCCGCCAGGCGGATCGCACACAAGGTGCGCTCTTCACGCAGCCCATCGGCAGCCGATTGCACGACCCGTCAACCGGCGGCGCACTGTGACCTCACTACTTCGGCGCCGGCCCCTTCACCGCGGTGACGAAGCCGTCGGGACGGATGTACTTCGCATAGGCCTGCTGCACCTGCGGCGCGGTGAGCTGCAGGTAGTGCTGGCCGGCAATGGTCATCGCGTCCAGCGGCTTGCCCTCGATCGACAGCTGCAGCAGCTGGCTGCCGATCGCGCCGAAGCTCGATTCACCCAGCGGAATCTGCCGCAGCAGGATGCCCTTGGCGCGCTTCAGGTCGCTGTCGGACACCGGTTCCTGCTGCATCTGCTTGAGATCCTTCACCACGATGGCGCTGGCCGCCGCCACCTTGTCCGGATCGGCGCCGAACGACACCGTGTAGATGCTGCGGTGCTTGCCCAGACTGAAGCTGGTGCCGACGGTGTAGACCAGCCCGCGCGTATCGCGCAGGTCGTGGTACAGGCGCGAGGCGTAGAAGCCGCCGCCCAGCACCTGGTTGCCGAGGTTGAGCGCAAAGCGGGCCGGATCGTCGCGCGTCACCGCGATGGTCTGCGCCATCGTCACGCTGTCCTGGCTGGCGCTGCGATCGGGTACGTTGAACTGGACCGACGGGTTGGCCGGCACCGCGGGGTAGTCGACCACGGGCTTCGGGCCCACCGCCTTCCAGTCGCCGAACGCCTGCTCCACCACCTGCTTCGCCTGCACCGGATCGACCTTGCCGACGATCACGATGGTGGTCATGTCGGGGCGGAAGGTTTGCGCGTAGTAGTGCTTCACCCGGGCCAGCGTCAGTTCGAGCACGTTCTGAGGCTTGGGATAACGAAGCTCCGGGTCAGTGGGTGGCAAAAGTGCCCTTTGCATACCCTTGAGTGTCAGGAACGCAGGCGAGTGCAGCTGACCGGCGACGATGCCGGCCAGCTGGTGCTGCACCACGGCGAACGCCTGCGGTGGCAGCGCCGGATGCAGCTCGCTGTCGGCCAGCAGCTTGATGCCGTCGACAAAATGCGCCGACGGCACCGACAGCGAGAAGCTGCTGCCGGCCGAGGCCTGCGCGCTGATCGCATCCAGCGCCTGCTGGTACTGCAGCCGGTTGAGGTGGGTGGTGCCGAACGCGAACAGGCCGTCGAGCACCTCGGCGGCGCCCTCCTCACCCTTCGGCGCCTGCAGGTCCTGGTTGGTCTTGATCTGGCCGAACACCTGCACGGTGTCGCTGATCGATTCGGGCTGCACGATCAAGGTGAGGCCGTTCGGCAGCGTGGTCTTCACCGGCGCCAGCGTGGAACGCGGCACCGAGAGCTTGTCGAACGCATGCGCCGCCCAGTCCGGCAGGGTCACCGGCTTGTCCGGGCTGGAGGAGAAGCTCTCGGCGCCGCCGAAGCCCTTGCCGGCCACCGGCTTGCCCGAGCTTTCCGGCGTGAGCACGGCGGTGACCGCGTGCGCGGGGACGAAGGTGGCGCGGGCCAGCGCATTCACGCCGGCCGGCGTCACCGCCTCGATCGCCGCCTTCATCGCGTCGGGCGAGTCCAGCCCCTGGAACGCCAGCGCCTGCGACCACGCGTTGGCCAGCCCGTCGACCGAGTTCTTCTGGAACTCCAGCGCGGCGATCGCCTTGCGCTTGGCCGCCGCCACCAGCGCCGGATCGATGCCCTTGCTGGCCGCGTCGGCCAGGATCGACTGCATCTTCGCCAGCACCGGCTTGGGGTTGCCGCCGCGCGGGAAGATGCCCACCGCCAGGCCCAGCCCGGCCTGCGGCATGAACTGGCCGACAAAACCGCCGTACAGCGCGGTGCCGTTCATGCCCATGCCGAACAGGTCGGCGCGCTGCGAGCCCAGCGCCGCGCTGAGCACGGCGGCAGTGGCGTAATCCTGCGCGGTCAGCCCCGGCATGCGATAGGCCAGATACACCGAGCCGTACGGGCTGTCGGTGGGCAGCTGCACCGTCTTCGCCTGCACCGGCTGGAACGCGAACGTGGGCCGCGCCGGAATCGTGCCGCGCGGAATGCCGCCGAACTGCGCCTTGACCTCGGCCAGCGCGGCGGCCGGGTCGACGTCGCCGGCTATCACCAGGATCGCGTTGTTCGGCGCATACCAGGTGTCGTGGAACTGCTTCAGCATCGCCGCCGTGGTCTTGTCGAACGAGGCGCGCGTGCCGAGCGGCGTATGCGCGTACGGCGTGCCCTCGAACAGCTGCGCCTGCAACTGCTCGTAGAACTTGTACGAGGGGTTGGACAGGTCGCGCGACACCTCCTGCTCGATCGCGCCGCGCTCCTTCGCCCAGGCCGCGTCGGTCACGTCCACTCCGCGCATGCGCAGCGCCTCCACATGCAGCGCCACGCCCAGATCCTGCGCCGGCGTCACGAAGTAATACTGGGTCACGCTCTGCGTGGTGTCCGCATTGAACGCGCCGCCCATGTTCGCCGCGATCGCCGCCAGCTGGTCCTTCGACAGCCCCGGGCTGCCGCGAAACATCATGTGCTCCATCGCGTGCGCCGTGCCCGGAAACGCCGCCGGCGCCTCGTCCGAACCGGCCAGGTAGTTGATCTCGGTGGTCACCACCGGCGCCAGCGTGTCGCGCACGATCACCACGCGCAGGCCGTTGTCGAGGGTGGCGCGGGTGACGTTGGCTTCGTTCATTTTCGCGGCAGCCGAACCGGCCAGGGCCAAGGCCATGGCGGCGGCCAGATACTTCATGTGCTTGTTCACGGACATTCCTGTTGAGTTTGCGGTTGTGTCGTTATGCATCGACTGCTGGAAAGCGAAGGGAGTTCAAGCAGCACGTCGCCCGCCTTGACGGCTTGTCCATCATGCACGTGCGCGCGGGTGATCGTGCCGACGCTGGGCGCGGCAATGTTGAGCAGCCCTGCATTGGGCACCAGCTGACCGGCAACAGTGGCGCGACGGGTGTAATGGCCGAGGCACGGAAGCAGCACGATGGCGGCAGCCAGACTCAGGGCCAAGGCGGTCAACAGCCTGCGCGACAGGGGCGCGGCGACGAGGATCGAGCCAAGGCATTCGCGGCGCTGCGCGTCCACTGCTTCCTGGCGAAACAACCCCTGCGGCAAAACCTGTCCCCTTCTTCCTTGATCTGCTCGGACGCTTGCGAGTGCACTGCTGCGCGGCGCCGGAGGTGCGGAGATTCACATGCGATGACAACACGCAGACATAGGAATTTTTCCTGCCATC
>JAJXTE010000049.1 GCA_021784115.1 Pseudomonadota bacterium
GCTTCCTGGTGGCCTCCCTGCGCGCACGGACGGGCGAGCCGGTCGCGACGTCGCGGGAGGAAATCCAGGGCGCGGAATGGTTCTGGGTGTCGTTGCCCGCCGGCGACGGGTACCTCTCGGTGGGATTTCCCCACAGCCGAATCGGCCCGCGTCCGATCCATGCCCTGCTGGCCTCCCTGGCCGGTGGCGCGCTGCTGACCCTGCTCGCGGCCTGGTGGCTCGCGCGTCGCGCCATCCGTCCCCTGCGGCGACTGCAGCAGGCGGTGACCTCGCTGGGGCGTGGGCAGACGCCGGAGCGTCTGCCGGAGACCGGGCCGCGCGAAATCGCTGTCCTCAGCCGCCGTTTCAACGAAATGGCGGAACAGGTGGAGGACCTGCTGGCCGCCCGCACCGTGCTGCTGGCCGGCGTGTCACACGACCTGCGCACCCCGCTGGCGCGGCTGCGGCTGGCGGTGGAAATGCTGGTGCGCAAACCGAGTGCCGAACTGGCGGCGCAGGTGGAGGGCGACATCGAGGCGATGGATCGCCTGATCGGCGACGTGCTGACGCTCGCGCGCGGCTTCGGTCATGAGGGGGCCCAGACGGTGGCGCTGCGCGACGTGCTGGCCGATCTGGTGCGTTCCACGCCCGGCGCGGCGGAGCGGGTGCAGATCGAGGCCGCCGATATCGAACTCGAGGTGCCGGTCGGCGCCTTGCGCCGCATTCTGGCCAACCTGCTGGAAAATGCCTTGCGTTACGGCGCTGGGCAGCCGGTGAATCTGCGCGCCGAGCTTGACGGCAATCTCTGTCGCATCGGTGTCCTCGACCGCGGCCCCGGGATTCCGGAAGCGGATCGGGAAGCCGTCTTCCGCCCATTCTTCAGGCTGGAAGCCTCGCGCAGCGTCAGCACGGGCGGTTCCGGGCTGGGGCTGGCAATTGTGCGCCAGCTGGCGGGCGCGCAGGGCTGGGAAGTTCGGCTGGAGGCGCGGCCAGGCGGTGGGCTCGCGGCATGGCTGCAGATTGCCCTGCCGACGGCCGCTGAGGCCGTGCCTTGAAATAAGCGCCCGTTCGAATTAGAATCGCGGGCTGTCCGGAATGGTCCGGGCAAATTCGCACACCTGTCTTTAAAGGGTGGCAGCGCGTTCAGACTGAGCAACGCGTGGCTGCTGACGGGTGGAGGCTCAACCCTTTAGGAGATTTTCATGTCTGTCACCATGCGTCAAATGCTGGAAGCCGGTGTCCACTTTGGTCACCAGACCCGCTTCTGGAACCCCAAGATGGCCCCGTTCATTTTCGGCCATCGCAACAAGATTCATATCGTCAACCTGGAAAAGTCGCTGCCGCTGTTCCAGGATGCGCAGAAATTCGTGCGTCAGCTTGCTGCGAACAAGGGCAACGTGCTGTTCGTCGGCACCAAGCGCGCCGCGCGCGAGATCGTACGCGAGGAAGCGGAGCGTGCCGGCATGCCCTACGTCGACCAGCGCTGGCTGGGCGGCATGCTGACCAACTTCAAGACGGTCAAGCAGTCGATCAAGCGCCTCAATGACCTGGAAGCCTCGCTGGCCGAACCGGGTCGCCTGTCGAAGAAGGAAATCCTCACCGTGCAGCGCGAAGTCGACAAGCTGAACCGCAGCCTGGGCGGCATCCGCGAAATGGGTGGCCTGCCCGACGCGTTGTTCATCATCGACGTCGGCTACCAGAAGGGTGCCGTGGTCGAAGCCAAGAAGCTGGGCATCCCGGTGATCGGCGTGGTCGACACCAACAACAGCCCGGAAGGTGTGGACTACATCATCCCCGGCAATGATGACTCGGCGCGTGCGATTCGCCTGTATGCCCGTGGCATGGCCGATGCGGCACTGGAAGGTCGCGCCCAGGTCATCAGCGAGATCGTCGGTGGCGAAGAGTTCGTCGAGGTGGAAGAAGAAGCCGCACCCGCTGCCGAGTAAGCACGACGCACGCGACATCGTCGGGGCAGCATGCCGGCGAATGCATTCTAAGGAGGGGCGTCGGCCCCTCTTTCTGTATTGAAGAAACTGGATAGGAGTTCGAAATGGCTGAAATCACTGCAAGCATGGTCAAGGATCTGCGCGAGAAAACCGATGCGCCGATGATGGACTGCAAGAAGGCGCTGACCGAGGCCGGCGGCGACATGCAGAAGGCGGAAGAAATCCTGCGCGTGCGCTTCGGCAACAAGGCCGCCAAGAGCGCCGGCCGCGTCGCGGCCGAAGGCGTGGTGACGATTGCCATCAGCGCCGACGGCAAGTCGGCCGCCATGGTCGAAGTCAACTGCGAAACCGACTTCGTGGCGAAGAACGACGACTTCCTGACGCTGTCCAACGCGCTGGCCGAGATGGTGCTGAACCAGAGGCCGGCCGACGTCGCCGCCTTGGCGGCGCTGCCCTACAAGGGCACCACGGTGGAAGCCTTCCGTACCGAGCTGGTCGGCAAGATCGGCGAGAACATGTCGGTGCGCCGCTTCATGCGCCTGGACGGCCAGGGCAAGTTCGCCAGCTACATCCACGGCGGCAAGATCGGCGTGCTCGTCGATGTCACCGGCGACGAAGCGCTGGCGCGCGACATCGCCATGCACATCGCGGCGTCGAAGCCGAAGTCGCTGGATGCGTCCGGGGTGTCGCAGGCCCTGATCGACACGGAACGCCGCGTCGCGATCGAGAAGGCCAAGGAAGCCGGCAAGCCGGAAGCCATGCTGGACAAGATCGCCGAGGGCACGGTGCAGAAGTTCCTCAAGGAAGTCACCCTGCTGTCGCAGCCCTTCGTCAAGGACGACAAGCAGACCGTCGAGCAGGTGCTGAAGGCCAAGAACTCGCAGTGCCACGGCTTCGTGATGTACGTGGTGGGCGAGGGCATCGAGAAGAAAGTGACCGACTTCGCCGCCGAAGTCGCGGCGGCCGCCCAGGTCTGACCCGGCATGGCGCCGGCCCGTCGAATTCTGCTGAAGCTGTCCGGTGAAGCCCTGATGGGGCCGGACAGCTTCGGCTATCACGCCGATACCATGGCCGGCTTCGTCGGCCAGATCCGCGAGGTGGTGGCACTGGGCGTGCAGGTCGGCATCGTGGTCGGCGGCGGCAACCTGTTTCGCGGGGCCACCGGCGCGCTGTCCGGGATGAACCGTGCCACTGCGGATTCCATGGGCATGCTGGCCACGGTGATGAATGCGCTGGCGCTGAAGGATGCGCTGCAGCAGGCAGGCGTCGCGGCGCGGGTGCAGACCGCCGTGCACATCGCGCATCTTGGCGAGAACTTCGAGCGTGACGCTGCCGTGCGTGAACTGGAAGCGGGGAACGTCGTGATTTTCGGCGGTGGCACGGGCAATCCGTTCTTTACCACGGATACGGCGGCAGCGCTGCGCGCAGCCGAAATCGGCGCCGACCTGCTCCTGAAGGCGACCAAGGTCGATGGCGTCTATACCGCCGACCCGAAGAAGGATGCGAACGCCAAACGCTACGAGGCCCTGAGTTTCGACGAGGCGATCGCCAACAATCTCGGCGTGCTCGACACCGCCGCCTTTGCCTTGTGTCGCGAACAGAAACTGTCCCTGGTCGTGTTCAACGTCTTCAAGCCCGGCGCACTGAAACGCGTGGTGCTGGGCGAGGACGAGGGCACGCGGGTTAGCTAAGTTGAGGAGTTGAAATGGCTGAAACCACCATCGGCGACATCAAGCAGTCTGCCGAGCAGAAAATGGGCAAGACGCTGGAAGCGCTGAAGAACGATCTGGCCAAGGTGCGAACCGGGCGCGCCCACGCCGGCATTCTCGATCATGTCATGGTCGACTACTACGGCAACCCGACGCCGGTACCGCAGGTGGCCAACGTCTCGCTGGTCGATTCGCGCACGCTGGGGGTGCAGCCGTATGAAAAGAACATGGTCGGCAAGATCGAGAAGGCGATTCGCGATGGCGATCTGGGCCTGAACCCGGCGACGCACGGCGACATCATTCGCGTCCCCATGCCCGCGCTGACCGAAGAGCGCCGCCGCGACCTGATCAAGGTGGTGCGCAACGAGGCCGAAGGCGCGCGCGTTGCGGTGCGCAATATCCGCCGCGACGCCAACGGTGCGCTGAAGGACATGGTCAAGGCCAAGACCGCGACCGAGGACGAGGAGCGCCGCACCCAGGACGAGGTGCAGAGGCTGACCGACAAGTTCATCGGCGAGATCGACAAGATGCTGGCCGACAAGGAAAAGGACCTGCTCGCTGTCTGAGCATTCAGGCGAGCATATCTGGCGTGTCTACCCGTACGAAGCAAGCGACACCGGCAGGCACTGACGTGCCGCAGCACATTGCCATCATCATGGACGGCAATGGCCGCTGGGCGAAGCGCCGGCTGATGCCGCGCGTCGCCGGGCACCGCAAGGGCGTCGAGGCGCTGCGCGGCGTGATCCGCGCCTGTGCCGAGCGCGGCGTCTCGCATCTCACCGTGTTCGCCTTCAGTTCCGAAAACTGGCGGCGTCCGCAGGAAGAAGTCACCCTGCTGATGGAACTGTTCATGCGCGCGCTTGAAAATGAAGTCGCGCGACTGCACGAGAACGGCATCCGTTTTCGCGTCATCGGCGACCTGACGGGTTTTTCCGAGCGGATCCAGGCGCTGATCCGCGATGCGGAAGCCCTGACACGCAACAATGCCCGGCTCACGTTCACCGTCGCCGCCAATTATGGCGGACGTTGGGATATTGTGCAGGCGGTGAAGAAACTGATGGCGGAAGGCGTGGCCGCGGACGATGTGAATGAAGCGGCGCTGACGAAGTATCTGAGCATGTCCGAAGTGCCCGAACCCGATCTGTTCATACGCACGGGGGGCGAGCAGCGCATCAGCAATTTTCTGCTGTGGCAACTGGCCTATACCGAACTCTATTTCACCGATGCGCTGTGGCCCGACTTCGATGCTGCGGCACTGGACGAAGCGATTGCCTCATACCGTAATCGTGAGCGCCGCTTTGGCCGCACCAGCGAACAGGTTCGATCCGCGTCGTGACTGCATGCCTGGCACCGCATCCATGACGCCTTTGCTCCGACGGATCGGCACCGCCATGCTGTTGCTGGCAGTGTTCGTGCCCGCCGCGTTGTGGGCGCCTGCGTGGTTGTGGGCAATCCTCATGGCGGGGGTGGTGGGTATGGCCGCTTACGAATGGGCGCGCCTCAGCCATTTTCCGCCGCTGTCGGCACGCGTCTATGCCATTCTGCTGGCGCTTTGTGCGCTGGCCCTGCCAGTTGGGCTGGCCGTGGACTGGCCGCTTTTCCAGCGGGTGCTGATCCTGCTGTCTGTCGCATTCTGGCTGCTCGTTGCCCCGCTGTGGCTGCTTGGGCGCTGGCATGCACCCCGCATATTCGCGCGCGCCGCGATCGGCGTCGTGATCCTGTTGCCGACCTGGGCGGCGCTGCTCTATCTGCATGCGCGCGGCCCCGACGTGCTGCTGGGCGTGATGGCGGTCGTCTGGATCGCCGACACCGCGGCCTATTTTTCCGGGCGACTTTTCGGGCGGCACAAGCTTGCGCCCGTCATCAGCCCCGGCAAGACCTGGGAAGGCGTGATGGGCGCGTTCGTCGCGCTGATGCTGTATGCCGGCGCCTGGAGCCTGTGGGGCGCCATGCCCGTGCGGCCGCTGTTTTTCATGGCGGCCGGATTGCTCTACCTGTCGGTCCTGGGCGATTTGTTCGAATCGTGGATCAAGCGCGTGTCGGGCATGAAGGACAGCGGCGACACCCTGCCTGGCCACGGCGGTGTCCTGGACCGTATCGATGCGCTGACCTCCACCCTGCCGATTGCCACGGGCATGCTGATGTGGCTGGAGCGCTCCGTATGAATCAAGGCGGCAAGAAGCCGCGCGTCCTCACCATTCTGGGCGCCACCGGCACCATCGGCGTCAGCACGCTCGACGTGGTGGCGCGCCATCCCGATCGTTTCGAGGTCTTCGCGCTGACCGGCGCGACGCAGGTAGAACGAATGGTCGAGCAGTGCCGCACCCACCGCCCGCGCTTTGCGGTGATGAGCGAGCCCGCCGCCGCCGCAACGCTGCGCGCGCGGATTGCCGAGGAAGGCCTGCCGGTGACGGTGCTCGAAGGCGCCGCCGCGCTGACGGAGGTGGCGACTGCACCCGAGATCGACACCCTGATGGCGGCGATCGTGGGGGCGGCCGGCCTCCCCGCCACGCTGGCGGCGGCGCGGGCCGGCAAGCGCATCCTGCTCGCCAACAAGGAAACCCTGGTGGTGTCAGGCCAGTTGTTCATGGACGCCGTCGCCGCCAGCGGCGCTGAGCTGCTCCCGATCGATTCCGAGCACAACGCCATTTTCCAGGCGCTGCCGCGCGACTTTGACGGCGACTTCCAGCGTGTCGGGGTGAAGGCGCTGTGGCTGACCGCGTCCGGCGGCCCGTTCCGCACCCTGTCGGCCGAAGCGATTGCCGCCGCCACCCCGGCGCAGGCGGTGGCGCACCCCAACTGGGTCATGGGCAGGAAGATCTCGGTCGATTCGGCGAGCCTGATGAACAAGGGCCTCGAGGTCATCGAGGCACGCTGGCTGTTCAACGCGCGCCCCGACCAGATCAAGGTGGTGGTGCACCCGCAAAGCATCGTGCATTCCATGGTCGAATACGCCGACGGCTCGGTGATCGCGCAGATGGGTACGCCCGACATGCGGACACCGATCGCCTACGCGCTGGGTTTTCCCGAGCGCATCGACGCGGGCGTGTCGGCGCTGGAGCTGATGGGCAAGCAGCTGACCTTCGAGGCGCCCGACACCGCGCGCTTCCCCTGCCTGCAACTGGCGTTCGATGCGCTCGCGGCGGGCGGCAACGCTGCGGCGGTGCTGAATGCGGCCAACGAGGTCGCCGTCGCGCGTTTCCTTGACGGCGCCGTTCCGTTCAACGCCATCGCAGCCAGCATCGCCCATGCTCTGGACACACTGGCCGGCGGCCCGGCCGACACCCTGGACGATCTTCTCGACGCCGATCGCCAGGCGCGCGGAGTGGCGGGCGCCTATCTGGAGGCCCGTGCATGAGCGTACTGCATACCGTGGTCTGGTTTCTGGTCGCCATCAGCATTCTGGTGGTGGTGCACGAATTCGGCCACTACCTCGCGGCCCGGCTGGCCGGCGTCAAGGTGCTGCGGTTTTCGCTCGGTTTCGGCAAGCCCTTGTTCAGCCGCCGCTTTGGCCGCGACCGCACCGAATGGTCGCTGGCTGCGCTGCCGTTCGGCGGCTACGTCAAGATGCTCGACGAACGCGAGGGCGCGGTCCCGCCGGCGGAGGCGCACCGCAGTTTCAACCGCGCGAGCGTCTGGCGTCGCATTGGCATCGTCGCGGCGGGGCCCATTGCCAATTTCCTGCTCGCCATCGTGTTTTACTGGGCGCTCTTCCTGCACGGCATGCCTGCGATGAAGCCGCTGATCGGCGAACCGCCGGCCGGAACGCCGGCGGCGCAGGCCGGGCTGGTGGCGGGGGATGAAATCCGTCGCGTCAATGGCACCGACACGCCGTCCTTCCAGGATCTGCGGCTGGAACTGCTGCGCGCCGGGGTCGCGGGCGACGCGCTCATGCTGGAACTGGACGATGGCCGCCGCGTGCAGCTTGATGCGCCGCCCATGGACACCGAAAACCTCGAGCGCGATACCCTGCGTCCGCTGGGGATCGTGCGCTACGAACCCGAGATTGAACCGGTCATCGGCGAGGTGCTGCCCGGGGGCGCCGCCGCGCGGGCGGGGTTTCAGACCGGAGACCGGCTGGTCGCCGCCAATGGGCAACCCGTGGCGAACTGGCAGGACTGGGTCAAGCTGATTCGCCAGCATCCGTCGCTGCCTCTGCGCATCGAATACGAGCGGCAGGGGCAGGGTGGCGAGTTGACGGTCGTTCCCGACACGGTGAACGAAAGCGGCCAGCGCGTCGGCAAGATCGGCGCCGGTCCCAGAGTCGACGAATCTCGGATGGCGGGCCTGATGACCGACGTGCGCTACGGCCCGGTCGAGGCGCTGGGACGCGGTGCGCAGAAAACCTGGGAGATGAGCGTGTTCACGCTGGAGATGATGGGGCGCATGGTGCTCGGACAGGTGTCGTGGAAAAACCTGTCGGGCCCGCTGACCATCGCCGATTACGCCGGTCAGAGCGCCACCCTCGGGTGGATCAGTTTCGTCGGATTTCTGGCGCTGGTGAGCGTGAGCCTGGGCGTGCTGAATCTGCTGCCCGTCCCGCTGTTGGATGGGGGGCACCTCATGTATTATGTTGCCGAAGTTTTGACCGGCCGCCCGGTGTCCGAGCGCACCATGGAAATAGGGAGCCGGATCGGCATGGTCCTCCTGCTCCTGCTGATGTCGTTTGCCCTGTTCAACGATTTGCAACGCCTGATAGGCGGATGATAACAACCATGACCCTGAACCGTTTGACGCTTGCCCTTGCCGCCGTCCTTGCTGCGCAACCCGTGTTCGCCACCGAACCGTTCGTCGTCAAGGACATCCGGGTCGAAGGGATCCAGCGCACCGAGGCGGGCACGGTATTCAGCTACCTGCCGGTCAAGGTCGGCGAGGTCATGACCGACGAGAAAACCGCTGCGGCGATCAAGGCGTTGTATGCCACCGGTTTCTTCAAGGATGTCCGGCTCGAGGCGCGCGACGGCGTGGTGATCGTTACGGTGGAAGAACGCCCCTCGATCGCCAAGATCACCTTGACCGGCATCAAGGAATTTTCCGAGGCGGATCTGAAGAAGGGACTCAAGGAGACCGGACTGGCCGAAGGCCGCGTGCTCGATCGTTCCCTCCTGGACAAGGCCGAGCAGGAATTGCGGCGGCAGTATTTCAACCGCGGCAAATATGCCGTCGAGATCAAGTCCACCCTGACCCCGCTCGAGCGCAACCGGGTTGCCGTTCAGTTCGACGTGGTGGAAGGCAGCAGCGCAAAGATCCAGCAGATCAACGTCGTCGGCAACCAGGCGTTCAAGGAAAAGGAACTGCTCAAGCAGTTCACCTCGACCACGCCGGGCTGGCTGACCTGGTACACCAAGAACGACCAGTATTCCAAGTCGCGCCTCGCCGGGGATCTCGAAGCCCTGCGCTCGTTTTACCTCAATCGCGGCTATCTCGAATTCAACATCGACTCCACCCAGGTGTCGATTTCACCCGATAAGCAGGGCATCTACATCACCGTCAACGTGACCGAAGGCCCGCAATACCGCGTCTCCGACGTCAAACTGGCCGGGAAGATGCTGGTGCCGGAAGCCGAGTTGCAAAAGCTCGTCACCATCAAGGCGGGCGAGGTATTCGCGCGCGACCGCCTGACCGAGACCACCAAGGCCATCGGCGACCGCCTCGGCAACGACGGCTATGCGTTCGCCAACGTGAATGCGGTTCCCGAACTCGACAAGGAGAAGCACACCGTCGCGTTCACGCTGTTCGTCGATCCGGGCCGCCGTGTGTACGTGAATCGAATCAACGTGGCGGGCAACACCAAGACCCGCGACGAAGTGGTGCGCCGGGAAGTGCGTCAGATGGAAGGTGCGTATTACGACGCCGGGAAAATCAACCTTTCACGCGATCGCCTCAATCGCCTGGGCTACTTCAATGAGGTGAATATCGAAACGCCGGCGGTGGAGGGCACCACCGATCAGGTCGATGTCAACGTGAGCGTGGCCGAGAAGTCCACCGGCAGCATCATGCTGGGCGCCGGCTTCTCGTCGTCCGAGGGGCTCGTGCTGTCCGGCTCGGTGTCGCAGAACAACGTGTTCGGCACCGGCAACCGGCTGTCGGCGCAGATCAACTCCGGCCGCGTCAACACCGTGTACGCGTTGTCGTTCACCAACCCCTACTACACCATCGACGGCGTCAGCCTGGGCTATGACCTGTACCGGCGCGATGTCGACGCCACCTCGCTTTCAAGCGTCAGCCCGTACAAGACCTCCACCATCGGCGCAGGCGCGCGTCTGGGCTTGCCAATCAACGAGCGCGACTTCATCTCCTTCGGCCTGACCTACGAACAGACCTCGATCACCCTGACGCCCACCAGTCCGACGCAGTATCAGACCTTCTGCGGCAACACCACCGGGTGTGACAACGACACCTTGCGCCTGGATACCTCCTGGGCGCGCGATACCCGGAACAACTACCTGTTCCCGACCAAGGGTGTGCTGCAGCGCGTGGCGGCCGAAGTTGGCACGCCGGCCGGCAGCCTGCAATACTACAAGCTGACGCTCCAGCACCAGCAGTACTTTCCCCTGGGCAAAAGTTTCACCCTCATGCTGAACGGCGAGCTTGGGTACGGCGATGGGCTGTCCGGCAAGCAGTTGCCGTTCTACAAGAACTTCTATGCCGGCGGCAACAGTTCGGTGCGCGGTTTCAAGAACGGCACCCTGGGGCCAAAGGATATCAATGGTGATGCGCTCGGCGGCAACCAGCGTCTCGTCGGCAACGCGGAACTCTTCTTTCCCTTGCCCGGACTCAAGGATGACCAGTCACTGCGCATGTCCGCCTTTGTCGACGCGGGTGCCGCTTTCGGACCCTATGACGCCAACAACCAGTACAAGAGTTTCGCATTCGGGGACTTGCGCTATTCGGCCGGGGTGGCGGTGCTTTGGGTGTCCCCGCTCGGCCCGCTCAAATTCAGTCTGGCCCAGCCGCTGGTCAAGAAGTCGGGCGACAAGACTGAAATATTTCAATTCACCTTGGGCAATGTGTTCTGAGGGTAATCCGTTACTGGAGTGTTCATGATGAAGTTCAAGCAGCTTGCAGTTTCCCTGATCCTCGCGTCTGCGTTTGCGGCCGCCCCTCTCCTGGCCGACACCAAGATCGGATTCGTCAACACCGAACGGCTGTTGCGTGAGGCCCCTCTGTCGGTCGCCGCGCAGAAGAAGCTGGAACGCGAGTTTGCCGGACGCGACCAGGAACTGCAGAAGATGGCCAAGCAGGCGCGCGACCTGCAGGCGCAGCTCGACAAGGATGGCGTGACCATGTCCGACAGCGAGCGCAAGACGAAGGAGACCGCCCTCGGCAACCTCAATCGCGACCTGCAGCGTCAGGGTCGCGAATTCCGCGAAGACCTCAACCTGCGTCGCAACGAGGAGCTCGGGCAGATTCAGGAACGCGCCCGCAAGGCGATCCAGGACATCGCCAAGGCCGAGAAATTCGACCTGATCGTCGAGCAGGCGGTCTACGTGGATCCCAGGAGCGACATCACCGACCGGGTGATGAAGGCCTTGGGTGGAAAATAAACTCGGCCGCGGAAAGTAAGCAACCGATGGCCTTTACGCTGGCCGAGCTGGTCGCGCGTTTTGGCGGGGAGTTACTGGGCGACGGCAGCGTCGTGATACGTCAGGTTGCGCCGTTGGACCAGGCGCAGGCGGACGAAATTGGCTTTGTCTCGCAAGCCAAATATCTTGCCCAGCTTGCCGGAACGCGCGCAGCAGCCGTCATCCTGCCGATGGATGCACACGACGCCACTGCGCGGCCGCGCATCCTCACGCCCAATCCCTACCTGTACTTTGCGCGCGTATCGGGCCTGCTGAATCCGCCGCCGCGTCCGCCCACGGGCATTCATCCTGCGGCGACGGTCGCGGCGGATGCGGAGATTGCCGCCGACGCCAGCATCGGCGCGGGTGCGGTGATCGGCGGGGGTGCGCGCATCGGCGCGCGGACGGTGATCGGACCCAACTGCGTCGTCGGCGACCAGGTCCGCATCGGCGACGATTGCCTACTGCACGCCAACGTCACCCTGTATCACCGCTGCGAAGTGGGCGACCGCGCCATCCTGCATTCGGGCTGCGTCATCGGCGCGGATGGCTTCGGTTTCGCGCCCAACGAAGGGCGCTGGGAGAAGATCCCGCAGATCGGCCGAGTGCGGATCGGCAACGACGTCGAGGTCGGTGCCTGCACCACCATCGACCGCGGGGCGCTGGAAGACACGGTGATCGAGGAGGGCGTCAAGCTCGACAACCTGATCCAGGTCGCGCACAACGTAGTGATCGGCGCGCACAGCGCGATCGCTGCCTGCACCGGCATCGCCGGCAGCGCGAAGATCGGGCGCCACTGCACGATCGGCGGCGCGGCGATGATTTTCGGCCACATCGAGATCGCCGACGGCACCCGCATCTCGACCAACACGCTGATCACCAAATCGCTTCCCAAAGCGGGCACCTATACGTCGGCGCTGCCGTTTTCCGAACACGAGGTGTGGCAGAAGAACGCTGTGCACATGCGCAACCTCGACAAACTGGTAAACCGCATCAAGCAGCTTGAAAAACGTCTTACCGAACTGGAAAGCAAATCATGATCATGGACATCGAGCAGGTCATGCAGTACCTGCCGCACCGCTACCCTTTTCTGCTGATCGACAAGGTCATCGAGCTCGAGCTTGGCAAGTCCATTACGGCGATCAAGAACGTGACGATCAACGAGCCATTTTTCACCGGTCATTTTCCAGGCGCACCAGTGATGCCGGGCGTGCTGATCCTGGAAGCGATGGCACAGGCGGCGGGAATCCTGTCCTTCAAGACCAAGAACTACACGCCGGAGCAGATTGGCATCATCTACTTCGCCGGCATCGACGGCGCGCGCTTCAAGAAGCCGGTCAAGCCGGGCGACCAGCTGGTGCTCAAGGCCGAGATCGTGCGCGAGATGCGCGGCATCTGGAAGTACACGGGCCGCGCCGAAGTGGACGGCGCGCTGGTCGCCGAAGCCGAACTCATGGCCACCCTGCGCGACAAACCCTGACATGGCGACGATTCACCCTACCGCGCTGGTCGAGCCGGGCGCACGGCTTGCCGATGATGTGGAAATCGGCCCCTACACGATCGTCGGCGAGCACGTCGAGATCGGCGCCGGCACCACGGTCGGCGCCCATGCCGTCATCACCGGCCACACCCGGATTGGCGCACGCAACAAGATCTTTCATTTCGTCTCGCTCGGCGAAGCGCCGCAGGACAAGAAATACGCCGGCGAGCCGACCCGACTGGAAATCGGCGACGACAACGTCATCCGCGAGTTCTGCACCTTCAACACCGGCACCGTGCAGGATCGTGGCGTCACCACCATCGGCAACCAAAACTGGATCATGGCCTACGTGCACATCGCGCACGACTGCGTGGTGGGCGATCACACCATCTTCGCCAACAACGCCTCGCTCGCCGGCCACGCCGAAGTTGGCGACTGGGCGATCCTCGGCGGCTTCACCGGCGTGCACCAGTTCTGCAAGGTCGGCGCCCACGTCATGACCGGCATCTCCAGCGTAGTATTCAAGGACGTCCCGCCATTTGTGATGGCGTCCGGCCAGCCCGCCGCACCGCACGGCCTCAACAGTGAAGGCTTGAAGCGGCGCGGGTTTTCTGCCGAGTCTCTGGCTGCACTGAAGCGCGCATACAAGATACTGTACCGCGAAGGCAACACACTGGCCGAGGCACAGGCCAAGCTTGCGCCCGACGCGGCAAACCACGCCGAAGTGGAGCAGTTGCTCGATTTCCTCGCGCGTTCCGCGCGCGGCATTATCCGATGATCGATCTGGGGCTGGTCGCCGGAGAAGCATCCGGTGATCTCCTCGGTGCGCATTTCATCGCGGCACTGAAACGGGTGCAGCCTGATTTGCGTGCAGCAGGCATTGCCGGGCCCCGTTTGGTCGAACGCGGCGTCGAGGCCATCTATCCCAGCGAAAAGCTGGCGATCAACGGCTACGTCGAGGTGTTGCGCCATCTGCCCGAACTGCTGTGGATCCGTTCGCGCATCACCCGTTATTTTCTGCGTGCACGGCCGCGTGTCTTCGTCGGCATCGATGCGCCGGACTTCAACTTCACGCTGGAAGCGAAACTCAAGCGCGCCGGCATTCCGACTGTGCATTTCGTCAGCCCATCAATCTGGGCGTGGCGGCCCGAACGCATCCATCGCATCAGGCAGGCGGTGTCGCACATGCTGGTCGTGTTTCCGTTCGAGGAAAAGATTTACCAGGATGCTGGCATCCCGGTCAGCTATGTCGGCCATCCGCTGGCCGACGTCGTCCCGCTGGAACCGGATAAGGCGGCCGCGTGCTCGGAACTGGGCCTGGCGTCCGGACCGGTCATCGCGCTGCTGCCCGGTAGTCGCTTGAGCGAAGTGACACGCCATGCGCGGCTGATGCTCGACGCGGCGGTGCGCATTCGGCAGCATCATCAGGACGCGCAGTTCGTCCTGCCTGCCGCGAGCGAGGCGGCTGCGCGGCTGGTTCGGCAGGCGATGCAGGGGCTTCAATTGCCGCTGCACATCCTGAATGGCCGGTCGCATGCCGCCCTGGCGGCCTGCGACGTCGCGCTGGTGGCATCCGGCACGGCCACGCTGGAAGCGGCACTGTTCAAGAAACCCATGGTGATCACCTATCGCGTCCCCGCGCTGACTGCATACCTGATGCGCAAAAAGGCGCTGCTGCCGTGGATCGGGCTGCCGAATATCCTCGCGCGCGATTTCGTGGTGCCGGAGCGGGTGCAGGAAGCCGCCACACCGGAGAACCTGGCCAATGATGCGCTGGCGTGGCTGGACGACGCGCCGCGCCGGGATGCCGTCATTGGCACCTTCCGCGCCATGCACCTGAACCTGCGGCAGAACGCCAGCGCCCGCATCGCCGAGGCGCTTGCGCCTTACCTGGAGAGGGGCGCATGACGCGGCGTCAGCCTCCCATTCTGCATGTGGGGCCGCTCGGCCTGTGCGGTGTCGACGAAGCGGGTCGCGGCCCGCTGGCGGGGCCGGTGATGGCGGCGGCGGTCATGCTCGATCCTGAGCGGCCGATCGACGGTCTGCGCGATTCGAAGAAACTGTCCGCCGCTGCGCGCGAACGCCTGGCCGATGAGATCCGCCTGCGTGCCGCTGCCTGGTGTGTGGCCGAGGCCAGCGTTGCGGAAATCGACCAGATGAACATCCTGCGTGCCACGATGCTGGCGATGCAGCGTGCCGTCGCCGGTCTCGGCCGCGCGCCGGACGACGTCTGGGTGGATGGCAACCGTTGCCCCGACTGGGCGTGGCGCTCGCAGGCGGTGGTCAAGGGCGACGACAAGGTGGCCGCCATCGCCGCCGCCTCGATACTTGCCAAGACGGCGCGCGACCAGTTCATGTGCAGGCTGCATGAAGACTATCCTGCCTATGGATTCGCCCGGCACATGG
>JAJXTE010000050.1 GCA_021784115.1 Pseudomonadota bacterium
CCCAGCAGCTGGAAGGACTTGATGATGGAAAGCGCGTGTCTTCGCAGCGCGAAGGGATCCTTGTCCCCGGTCGGCTTGAGCCCGATGCCCCAGATTCCCACGAGCGTTTCCATCCGGTCGGCGATCTGCAGCACTTCGCTGACGAGATTGGAAACGTCTTCCGTTTCGTCGCGGCGCACCAGATACTGGTCGGCGATCGCCTGGGCAACGGCCTCGTCCTCGCCGTCGTGGCGTGCGTAATAACCGCCCATGATGCCCTGCAGCTCCGGGAACTCGCCCACCATGTCGGTCAGGAGATCGGCCTTGGCGAGCAGCGCCGCGCGATCCGCCAATCCCGTGTCCGCGCCCACCTTGTCGGCCACCCAGCGCGCGATGGCGCGGACCCGCTCGACGCGCTCGCCCTGCGTACCCAGCTTGTTGTGGTAAACCACTTTCGCCAGTCCCGGCACGCGCGATTCCAGCGTCTTCCTGCGATCCTGGTCGAAGAAGAACTTGGCGTCGGCCAGACGCGGTCGCACGACACGTTCGTTGCCGCCAATCACCGCCGACGCATCGGCGGGCGAGATATTGGAGACGATAAGGAACTGGCTGGTGAGCCGGCCCTGCGCATCGAGCAACGGGAAATACTTCTGGTTTGCCTTCATCGTGAGGATCAGGCATTCGTGCGGCACGTCTAGGAAGACCCTCTCGAACTGGCCGACCAGAACGTTGGGGCGCTCGACCAGCGCGGTGACCTCGTCCAGCAGCGCATCGTCTTCCACCGGCTTCAGGCCCAGCGGTG
The DNA here is from genome assembly GCA_021784115.1 of Pseudomonadota bacterium. GTDB lineage: Bacteria > Pseudomonadota > Gammaproteobacteria > Burkholderiales > Thiobacillaceae > Thiobacillus. The sequence goes on from JAJXTE010000050.1 coordinate 782, forward strand.
CGGCAGCAGCCTGCAAGCCGCGCACGATCTCGGCGCGGCGTTCGGCAAAGCTCGCGATCACCGCGCCTTCGTCCGCCATCTGCACGGCATAGCCGTCGGCATTGGTGAGCGCGACCGGATTCATGCGCGCCTCGAAGCGGTGGCCAAGCGTCATGCGGCCGGCCTTGAGGCCGAGCACCGACACCGGCACGACGTCGGCGCCGTGCAGCGCGACGAGACCGTGCACGGGCCTCACGAAGTTGACCGTGCTCCAGCCGTCTTCGAGTTGATAGGTCATCACCTTGGGGATCGGCAGCTTCGCCATCGCCGCCTCGAGCGCGCGCTGCAAGCCGTCGGCCAGCGTTGTGCCCCGCGCGGTACTGTCATGGAACAGCATCTCGTTCTTGCCTTCGCCTTCACGGCGCAACTGGGCGACCGCGGATTCGTCCGCGCCCAGCGCAGCCAGCCGCTTCAGGAGTGCGGGCGTGGCCTTGCCATTTGCGTCGAGGCCGACGCTGACCGGCATCAGCTTGGTCGACACCGGCTTGTCGGCGGCGTGTGCCAGTACGCCCGCGACATGCGCACCCAGGCGGCGCGGCGAGGCAAAATTCGTGACGGCGGCATTCGCCTCGGCCAGACCCTGCGCCACCAGGCTCTCGGCCAGTGCGGCAGCAAAGGCCTCGCCCAGCTTTTTCAGCACCTTCGGCGGCAGTTCCTCGACGCACAGTTCGACGAGCAGATTCTGTGCGCTCATGCTGCCGTCTTCCTTTCAAGTTGGGCGGTGACTTCATGCGCCCAGTCCCTCGGCGCCATCGGGAAGCCCAGCCGGGCGCGGCTGTCGAGATAGCTCTTCGCCACGCTGCGCGCGAGGTTGCGGATGCGTCCGATGTAGGCGGCGCGCTCGGTCACCGAAATGGCGCCGCGCGCGTCGAGCAGGTTGAAGGTATGCGCCGCTTTGAGCACCTGCTCATACGCAGGCAGCGCGAGTTGCGCGGCCATCAGTTCCTGCGCCTTCTTCTCGTGCGCACCGAACGCGGTCAGCAGGAAGTCGACGTCGCTGTGCTCGAAGTTGTAGGTCGACTGCTCGACCTCGTTCTGGTGATAGACATCGCGGTAACTGAGCCCTTCCGTCCAGGTGAGGTCGTACACGCTTTCGACGCCCTGCAGGTACATGGCGAGACGTTCGAGGCCATAGGTGATTTCGCCGGTGATCGGCTTGCAGTCGATGCCGCCGACCTGCTGGAAGTAGGTGAACTGCGTCACCTCCATGCCGTTCAGCCACACCTCCCAGCCCAGCCCCCAGGCACCGAGCGTGGGATTCTCCCAGTCGTCCTCGACGAAGCGGACGTCGTTCTTCTTCAGGTCGAAGCCGAGCGCCTCGAGCGAGCCGAGATAGAGCTCGAGAATGTCGGCCGGCGCGGGCTTCAACACCACCTGGAACTGGTAGTAGTGCTGCAGGCGGTTGGGGTTGTCGCCGTAGCGGCCGTCCTTGGGGCGGCGGCTCGGCTGCACGTAGGCGGCCTTCCACGGCTCGGGACCGAGCGCGCGGAGGAAGGTTGCGGTATGCGAGGTACCGGCGCCGACTTCCATGTCGTAGGGCTGCAGAAGCGCGCAGCCGCGCTCGCCCCAGTAGCGCTGCAGGGTGAGGATGATGTCCTGAAAGGTGGGTTTCACGGCGGATGAACGGCTTTTCGGGAAAGCCGCATTTTACCGTGCTTGTCCGGCGTTTCCAGGCGAAACGCTGAAAATCGGGGCTTATTGCATGCCGCGCGGATCAGATGCCGGCATACCACTCGTAGCCCTGGTCCTCCCAGTAGCCGCCCCTGCCGCCCGCAATATTGTCCAGCCGGTCGACGAGCTCGATCCGCATGACGTACTTGGCCATCTTGTACCCCAGCTGGCGCTCGACGCGCACGCGGATCGGTGCGCCGTTCCCGATCGGCAGCGGCTCGTCGTTCAGTTCGTAGGCGAGCAGGGTCTGCGCGTGCCAGGCGTCTTCCATGTCGATGCTTTCGTAGTAGCGCATGCCCGTTTCGTCCATCGGGTCCGCGCAATAGAACACCACGTATCGTGCCGACGGCTGCGGTTTCACCTGTTCCAGCACCCGGCTTAATTGCGCCCCTTTCCATTTTCCGATCGCGCTCCAGCCTTCCACGCAATCGTGCCGGGTGATCTGGGTACGGCTGGGCAACGCCTTCAGTTCGTCGAGCGAATAGGCGCGCGGATGCGCCACCAGTCCACCTATCTGCAGCCGGTAGTCGGCGAAACGGTTGGCCGCCAGGGCGTGGTAGTCCGGGTTGTCAGGGTTATTGGTGCCGTTACTGCGAAAAGAAGGCGACAGGTCTGCCTCGGTAAATTCCTGCGCCATGGCCTTGCGCGGCAGCAGCAGGCGTTGCGTGCCCAATGTCAGCTTTTCGGCGCTGGCGAGGATTCTCGTGAACCACTCGCTGCGCGACAGCCGCTCGCATCCCGTCAGCAGCAGGACGCTGCCGGCAGCCAGCGTGCGCCGCAGGAACCGTCTGCGGCCATTCTCTTGGCTACTCATGCTCCACCTCGTCGGCAGGAATCCGATAGCGGCCGGTGATCATCGAACGCAGGTTGTTCCAGAAACCCGTGACGACGACCTCCAACACGTGGATGAAAACAAACGCCACCAGCGCCCATGCGAGAACGAAGTGAATCGTGCGCGCCGATTGCCGGCCGCCGAACCAATCGACCCAGCCGGCGAACAGGGAATCCAGCCCCGGCGACATGGCCCAGCCCATCAGGATCAGCAGTGGAAACAGCACGAATATCACGCTGAGATACGCGAGCTTCTGCAGCACGTTGTAGCGTCGGGCGGCCTCGCCCCGTGGGTGGCGCAATAGCAGGTGATCCCTGATCGACCGACCAATCGAACGCCAGTCGCTGCGGCCGGGAATGAGATCGCGCGTCAGGTGGCGGCTGGCCAGCGTGTAGGCCATGTATGCGAATCCGTTGATGACGAGCACCCAGGCGACGAAGAAATGCCAGCGCCGGCCCATCGCCAGCCATTGCTGCCCGGGAAGGGTGAGCCATTCAGGAAAGCCGCGTTGCACCGATCGCCCGTCCATGCCGGACGACAGGCCCAGCACGCCGGTGGTGTTGAACTCATGCCCGAACATGCGCGTGACGCCCACCGGTTTTCCCTGTTCATCCAGGCGTGCGCCCATGTGCACAATCGGCGGACGGCCGGTATAGGAAGACTTTCCCCAGTACAGTGCAGGATGCGCATTGAAGATCTGCAGCCCGCTCGGCAGCAACACGAAAAAAGCAAGCACGTTGATCCAGTGCATGAGACGGACCGGCCAGGCATGCCGCCTGTACCAGAAGGTCTGGCCACGTGCGGCTGCATCGTGTGGCGGCATGGTGCATCCCCCGAATTTGGGTGCGCGGGCAATTGTCCACACCATAGGCGAGAAGCCGGCAAAACCCAAGGTACTCAGGCGGGCGCTGCCTCCAGCGCTTCGATTTGTCCGGACAAGTCCAGCCATTTCTCCTCCTCGCGTTCGAGTTCGTCGTTGACGTGCTGAAGCCGGCTGCCGGCCTCGCTGATTTCGTCGACCGACAGCGTCCCGGCCAGACGCGCCTCCAGCGCGGCTTTTTCCGCGTGCAGCGCGGCCAGGCTCTTGTCGAGCTTTTCCAGTGACTGCTTCAGCGGCTTGAGCTTGCCTGAAGGCGCAGCGCGCTTGGCCGCCACCGGCGCAGGTTCCGGCTTGGGAAATTCCGCGGCCTTGCCCGCTTCCTTCAGGCTTTCGCGCACGCGCTTGCCCTCCTCCAGCAAATAACGCTGGTAGTCGTCCAGATCGCCATCGAACGGCTCGACGCCACCGCGCGTGACCAGCCAGAATTCGTCGCACACGGACCGCAGCAGGGCGCGGTCGTGGCTGACCAGCATGAGGGTGCCTTCGAATTCGTTCAAGGCCATCGCCAGCGCTTCGCGGGTGGCCAGGTCGAGGTGGTTGGTCGGCTCGTCGAGCAGCAGCAGGTTCGGGCGCTGCCACACGATCATGCACAGCACCAGTCGCGCCTTTTCGCCGCCGCTCATGGTGCCGACCGCCTGCTTGACCATGTCGCCGCTGAAATTGAAGGTGCCGAGGAAGTTGCGCAGGTCCTGCTCGCGGCTGCTGAACTGGCCGGCGCCGCCGTTCGCGATGGTGTCGCGGGCGAGGCGGATCATGTGCTCGAGCGGCGTGTCGGCCGGGCGCAGGACGTCGAGTTCCTGCTGCGCGAAGTAGCCGATGTTGAGACCCTTGCCCTCGGTGACAGCCCCGGCGACGACCGGCAGGGTACGCGCGATGGTCTTCACCAGCGTCGACTTGCCCTGGCCGTTGGCGCCGAGGATGCCGATGCGCTGCCCGGCGAAGACCGACTTGCTGACGTGCTGCACGATCACCGTTGGCGGCGTGCCTGCGGGGGCATCCGCGGGCGGCGGGTAGCCGAAGCTGGCGTCGTCGATCGTCAGCATGGGGTTGGGCAGGTTGAGCGGCTCCTTGAACTCGAAGGTGAAGTCCGCGGTGGCCAACAGGGGTGCCAGCTTTTCCATGCGGTCGAGCGCCTTGACCCGGCTTTGCGCCTGCCTGGCCTTGCTGGCCTTGGCCTTGAAGCGGTTGATGAATTCCTGCAGGTGGGCGATCTTGTCCTGCTGGCGGGCGAACGCCGCCTGCTGCAGTGCCATCTGCTCGGCGCGCATGTCCTCGAACGTACTGTAGTTGCCGCCGTAGCGGGTGAGCTGGCCATTTTCGATATGCAGGGTGACGTTGGTCACCGCATCGAGAAACTCGCGGTCATGGCTGATGACCAGCAGGGTGCCGGGGTATTTCTTCAGCCACGCCTCCAGCCATACCAGGGCATCGAGATCGAGGTGGTTGGTGGGTTCGTCGAGCAGCAGCAGGTCGGACGGACACATCAGCGCGCGGGCGAGTTGCAGGCGCATGCGCCAGCCGCCGGAAAAGCTGTTGACCGGCCGATCGAGTTCGCGAACCTGGAAGCCCAGACCGAGGATCAGCGCCTGCGCGCGCGACTGCGCGTCGTGCGCGCCGGCGTCGTGCAGCGCCATGTAGGCGTGCGCCATGCGCTCGCCGTCGTCGCCGGCCTCGGCCGCGGTGACCTCGGCCTGCGCCGCCGCCAGCAGCGTGTCGCCGGCGATGACGAAATCGGTCGCGGAGTCGCTCGTCTCCGGCATGTCCTGCGCCACCTGCGCCATGCGCCACTGCGACGGCATGGAAAAGTCACCCTTGTCCTCGTGCAGGGTGCCGTTCAGCAGCGCGAACAGGCTGGACTTGCCGGCACCGTTGCGCCCGACGAGGCCGACCTTTTCGCCGGGGTTGATCGACACCGAGGCGTTGTCGAGCAGGACCTTGGCGCTGCGCCTGAGGCTGAGATTCTTGAGGATGATCATGCAGAAGATGCGGGGCGCATGAAACGCACCGCCTGAATCGAAAGCCGGATTCTACCCTGTTGCCCCCGCCCCCCTGTGGCCGGCCGGCTGTTTAACGCTTCGTCACAGGATGACGGTTTTCCGTCAGGTGGCGCCAGGGCGCCAACCGAGACCCGCCGAACGAATATCGCAACACACTGTTTTATTTAATATTTTTTCTACCATGCTGGCGCGTGCCGGGGTGGCACAGGCGTTGCAAGTATTCAGGCAACCCCCTCACCAAGGAGCGCATCATGAAACTGCAATTCGGCCAAAACCAACTCGTTCTCGAACTCAGCTCCTCGCCGTTCGCCTGGTTTCACGGCCAGACCGAGCGCATGAGCCTCACCAGCCTGTCGCTGCTGTTCGTGCAGTTTTCCGTGTTCGCCCGTCAGCCGGCTATCTGATGCAAGTAGGTCGCGCCACCAGCGTGAGCCTCAGCCTGACCCGCTCGCCGCTGGGCTTCTTCAGTGGCAGCACCGGCCGCATGTCGATGTTCAGCCTGACGCTGCTGTTCATCGAATTCCGGGTGCAGCGCCGCACCACTCCCCACTGGGCCTGACGCCTTAGCGGCGAATCTCAAGCACCGCCTCCAGTCCGCCCTGCGGTCGATTCTGGAGCGCCACCTTCAAGCCGTTTGTTTCCGCCAGCTGGCGCACGATTGCCAGCCCCAGTCCGGTTCCCCCGGTAGCCTGCGAACGCGACGCTTCCAGCCGATAGAACGGCCTGAACACCTTTTCCAGCTGATCATCCGGAATCCCCGCGCCCATATCGCGCACGATTACCCGCGCCCGTTTGTCCGTGCATTCCAGCACCAGCTCGACCGGTGTCCCGCCGCCATGGCGCTGCGCGTTCTGGATCAGGTTCAATACGATCTGCCGCACCGCCAGGTGACCGGCCTCGATCATGCACGGCGCCGCGCCCGACCACGACAGGTTCGCATCGACAGCCGCCTCTTCCAGCAAACCTGCAAGGTCAAAACGGACCCGCGGTTCGGCCTGGGTCGTGCGTGCGATTTCCAGATAGCCTGTAATCAGCTTGTTCATGTCGGCCAGGTCAGCCACCGCGCGGTCGATGCGCGCGGGGCTGGGGGCGTCGCGCAACATTTCCAGATGGAGCTGCAGCCGCGTCATGGGCGTGCGCAGATCGTGCGAGACGCCCGCCAGCAGGGTCGTTCGGTTATCCAGCAGGGCGCGCACCTCACCCGCCATGGTGTTGAAACGACGGGCAAGCTCGGCGAGTTCGGCGGGGCCGGTTTCCGGCAAGGGCTCGGGCAGTTCGCCCGCCCCGACCTGGCTGGCTGCCGCCGCCGCGCGCGCCAGCGGCACGGTGAGGCGGCGCACCAGGAACAGGGCGGTCATCAGGCTGAGAAACGTGCCCAGGGCGACGACCGCGATCGCCGCCAGAGGTGGTTTGACGGCATAGCGGCGAGGGAAGAAGCCGACGTGCAGGTCATGGCCGCCAACCGGAATATCCAGCCAGGCGGCCGCAGCGCCCGGCGCGCCGTGCAAGCTGACGTCTTCACCTACGCGACGGCTCAGCGCGGCTTCGATCTGGGTACGAAACGCGAAATGTGGTGCGTCCGCGGTGGCCCCCACATCCGCGGTGGTCAGGCGGAGGCCGTGGCGGCGCGCCAGTTCGCGTTCGAATGCTGCGCGGGTCTCGGGTGGCAGTTCCACCCAGGTTTGCGCCGACAGCACGATCAGGCCGGCAAGATCGTCGGCCGAGCGCTCCGCCACCGGCACGATCAGGGTGCGATACACCACCCAGAATGCGGCCGCCTGGAACACGACGAACGCGAGCGCCAGCGTCAGCGCGGTGCGGGCAAACAGGGAACGGGTGAGGTGCCTCACCCTTTCCCCTGCGGGACGAATAGATATCCCTGCCCGCGCTGGGTGCGGATATAGGCCGGATTGGCCGGGTCGTCCTCGATTTTCTTGCGCAGGCGGTTGACCCGCACGTCGATGCTACGGTCGAACGGATCGCGCTCGAAGCCACGCAGCTGGTCCATCAACCAGTCGCGCGACAGCGCGCGGTTGGCGTGGGTAACGAAGATCTCCAGCAATTCGTATTCACCACTCGTGAGCGTGATTTCGGCGTCGTCGCGGCTGAGCGTGCGGGCTTCGAGGTTGACGCTGAATGGGCCAAAGCGCACGAGCCGGGCAGTTGCCGCGGTTGCCGGTGCGGCAGCGCCATTCTGCCGCCGCAGCACAGCGCGGATGCGGGCCAGCAGCTCACGCGGGTTGAATGGCTTGGGGAGGTAATCATCGGCGCCGACCTCGAGGCCGATGATGCGGTCGATGTCCTCTCCCTTTGCCGACAGCATGATGATGGGGGGAAAGCCTGGCTGTACGCGCAACCGGCGCGCGACAGACAGGCCATCCTCACCCGGCATCATCCAGTCGAGCACCAACAGGTCGGGCAACCGGGCAGCCAGCAAGCGATCCAGCGCGACCGCGTCTTCCGCCGTCTCGACCGCGTAGCCATGGTTCGTCAGGTATTCCGCCACCAGTTCGCGGATGCCGGGGTCGTCGTCGGTCACGTAAATGGTGTCTTGTTCCATGCGGCAAATATAACAGTAGGGACAGCGCGCTATGCCTCCGTTACACACTGTTACAAAATCGCCCTTGCGTGAAACAGTGCGCTTACTTTCCTCAACCAAACTGCGAAGCGTGGAAGCAGGGCAATGCGTCCACCGAAATGGAGACAGCGATGAATACACGGCACCTTGGAGTTTTCGGATTGGCAGCACTGGGACTGGCACTGGCCGCCCCGGTTCACGCTGCACCGGATTTCATGGATGGTGCGTTCATCATGGCCAAGCGCGACCGTACCGAGGAAATTCGCCAGGATCAGCGCGATACGCGCCGCGACGAGGGGCAAGACGAGCGTCGCGCTACCAGGCGCGACGCCCATCGCGAGGATCCGCAAGGCTACGGTTACGGCTACGAACGTCGCCAGCAGCAACGATTTGACGAGGACAACCGCACCCGCGGTCGTCGCTGAACCTCAGCGGGGCATAAGCCCGCACTGAATTCACTGTAGCAAGGAGAGTAAGCATGAAAACACGCCTCTTGAACATGACCTTGGTCGCCACCCTGCTTGCCGCCAGCGGCGCGGCGCAGGCCGACCCCCGGCGTTACGACCCGGATGGCTTTGTCACCCGCGCTCGCGTGATCTCAAGCACACCGATTTACGACACGGTCAACGAACCGCGCCGTGAATGCTGGACCGAAACCGTCGGCTATGAAAGCCGCAGCTACCGCGACGGCAACGGCGGCGGCGCCATTCTCGGCGCCATCGCCGGCGGCCTCCTCGGCTCTACCGTAGGCAAGGGCGACGGACGGGTCGCCGCCGCCGCTGTGGGCGCGGCCACCGGCGCCGTGGTGGGCGACCGCTGGAATGGCGGCGGCACGCGCTACGAAGAAACACGCCCGCGTCAGGTCGAGCGTTGCCGCATCCACGATGATTACCGCCAAGTGGTCAGCGGCTACGACGTGCGTTACCGCTTCCAGGGACGCGTGTACGACACCCAGCTGCCGTACAACCCCGGCAAATGGCTAACCCTCAACGGGAATTTTTCGGTGAACGATGATCCCCGCGATGTGCGTTGGAGCGCCCCCGACGACAACGGGGACGATTGACCTACCCGTGCGTCCATCTCAAGCCTGAAAGGAGTATCACCATGTTAAGCAAACTGCTATTGGCAACCGCCCTGCTCGCCGCCTCCGGCGCCAGCTTCGCCCATGATGGCGATTATGGCTACGGCCGTGTGGTGTCGGTCGAGCCGCATTTCGTCATTTCGTTCGGCACGCGCGAGCGGGACGGGTTCCGGGTCCTGTACGAATCCGGCGGCGCCCGTTACTGGACGACCACCTCATACTACCCCGGCCCCACCATCGTGCTGCCGCCGCCCTACCGGGTCGAGCGGGTCTATTACCGCGATTATGGACGCGGCTGGGACGATAGGGGCTGGGGCCGCCGCGGCGGATGGGGCGGCTGGCGACACGAGCGGTGGGAACATCGCCGCGAGCACCGCCATCACGACGATGACTATGACGATGACTGAGTTCCGCTCCCTGAGCTGGCCTACCCCTGAAACGGGACGGGCCGGCTAGATTTCCACCCGCGAGCCAAGCTCGATCACCCGGTTTGCAGGCAGATTGAAGTATTCCACCGCACTGCCGGCATTGCGCGACAGCCAGCGGAACAGTTGTTCGCGCCAGCTCGACAGCCCGCTTTCCACGGCCGGGCTGGGCACCACGGTTTCGCGGCTCAGGAAATACGAGGTCTGCATCGGCTCGAATTCCAGACCGAACTGCGGCCCCAGCCCCTCGAGCGCAGCGGGCACGTCGGGCCGGTTCTTGAAACCGAAGGTGAGCGTGACGGCATAGGCTTCGTTACTCAAGGGCTCGACCCGCATGCGGTTCTCGAACGGCACCCACGGTTCGGTCTTGATCCTGACGGTGAGAAACACCAGCCGTTCATGCAGCACCCGATTGTGATTCAGGTTGTGCAGCAGGGCGTGCGGTACGGTATTCGCGCTGGCGTTGAGGAATACCGCGGTGCCCGGCACGCGCATCGGCGGGTGCGCCATCAGGCCGGCGAGGAAATCCTTCAGCGGAATATCCGCCACGCCGATGCGTGCGAGAAGGCTGCGCCGGCCCCGCACCCACGTCCGCATGACGACGAAGACCAGGCTGCCGAGCGCGAGCGGGAACCAGCCGCCTTCCGCGATTTTCAGCAGGCTGGAGGAAAAAAATGCGGCATCGATCAGCAGGAACAGGCCGGTCGCCGCGAGGCTGCCCGCCAGGCCGTATCCCCAGCCGTAATGGATGACAAAGAAGGTGAGAAGGGTGGTCACCAGCATGGTGCCGGTCACGGCAAGACCGTAGGCAGCAGCGAGATCGCTCGACTGGCCAAAGCCCGCGACCACCGCCACGACCAGCACGAACAACAGCCAGTTGACGACCGGAATGTAAATTTGCCCGAACGCCCTGGACGAGGTCTGCACCACCTGCATGCGCGGCAGGTAGCCCAGCTGGATGGCCTGGCGCGTGAGCGAGAATGCGCCGGTCAGCGTGGCCTGGGCAGCGATCACGGTGGCGGCAGTGGCCAGCAGCACCATGGGATACAGTGCCCATTTGGGGTAAAGCAGGAAAAAGGGATTGTTCAGGGCCGCCGGCACGCGCGACAGCAGCGCGCCCTGCCCCAGGTAATTCAGAACCAGTGCGGGAAACACCAGGCCGTACCAGGCCAGCCGGATCGGCGCGCGGCCGAAATGTCCCATGTCGGCATACAGCGCCTCGGCACCGGTAAACGCCAGCAGCACCGCTCCCAGCACCACGAACGACGCAAAGCCGTGCTGGGTGACAAACCACCACGCATGATCCGGATAGAGCGCAGCGAGCACTTGCGGATGCTGGACAATCTGGTAGACGCCACCCGCGGCCAGCGCGGCAAACCAAACCACCGCAACTGGCCCAAACCACGCGCCCACACTGGCCGTGCCGTGCTGCTGCATGACGAAAAGCCCGGTGAGCACGACGATCGCAAGCGGCATCACATAGGGCTCAAACACGTGGGTGCCGACCGACAGGCCTTCGACTGCCGACAGCACCGAAATCGCCGGCGTCAGCACGGCATCGCCGTAGAACAGCGCCGTGCCCGCCATGCCAGCCAGCGCAACGGTACGGAGCGCACGCGGCCGTTGCGCCACCGCCTGCTTGGCAAGCGCAAGCAGCGCCATGATTCCGCCTTCGCCGTGATTGTCGGCACGCAATACCAGCAATACGTATTTCAGCGACACCACCAGCACCAGCGCCCAGAAAATCGCCGACGCCGCACCCAGAACGGTCTCCGGACCGGCGGGAATGCCGTGGTCCGGATTCAGGGTCTCCTTTAGGGCGTACAGCGGGCTGGTTCCGATATCGCCATAGACGACACCGAGCGCGGCAAGGGTCAGCGCCGCGCGGCTGTGCGGTTGTGCGTCCATGTAGCAGAGGCGATGGCGGGAATCGGCGAAGGCGGCAGATTATTCGTGGTGCACGACAAATGCAACTTCGGTGGTGAAATTCCCGATGCCGCGATGGTTGGTGAGCGTCCAGCCTGCGTCCTTGAGATAATGGGTCAGCTCGCGCGTCATGGCCGGGTTGCCGCAGATCATCACGCGGTCCCGTTCGGGATCGGGCGCAGGCAGTCCGAGGCGCTGCGACAACGCACCCGAACGGAACAGGTCGCCGCCGCGTTCCGGGGTGGGAAAAGGCTCGCGCGTCACCGTCGGCACGTAATGGAGCTGCGCGTTGTCCATCGCGTCGATCTCGGCGCGATAGGCAAGCTCGGCCACTGCACGAACCGAATGGACCAGCACCACGTTTTCGTAGCGGGCATAGAGTTCAGGGTCGCGGATCAGGCTCATGAACGGGGCCAGCCCGGTGCCGGTGGCAAGCATGTACAGGACGCGTCCGGGCAATACGTGGTTGAGCGTGAGCGAGCCGGTGGCCTTGCTGTTGACCCACACGCTGTCGCCTGGGCGGATGTGGACCAGCTGGCTGGTCAGCGGCCCGTCCGGGACGTGGATGCTGAGAAATTCCAGATGGTCGTGGTCGGCGGTGGACACGATGGAGTATGCGCGCGCCACCAGCTTGCCCTCGCGCTTCAAGCCGATGGTGACGAATTCGCCGTTCTCGAATGCAAAGTCGTGCGGACGGCTCAGCGTGAAGCTGAAGGTCTTGTCCGACCAGGGACGCACCGACTGCACCGTCTGTTCGCTGTAAGGCATGCTTCACTCCGTTGTCTGAATGCGATTCATCTTGCCGCGCCGCATGACCGAACGCAACAAGATGCTCGAGTAAGTGAGACGCGCATGACGGCACACAGTTCCAACCCGCGCACCGCACCGGGACATGTTCAGCCCTTGATGCAGACCAGCGGCTTCAGCTTGGCCACCTTGCGCGCCAGCCCGGCATGGTCGGCCGCCTCGACCACGGCGCTGACGTCCTTGTAGGCGCCCGGCGCCTCTTCCGCGACGCCGCGCAGCGAGGGACTGCGGATCAGGATGCCCTGACTGGCGAGCTCGTCCACCAGCGCGCGGCCGTGCCACTGGCGAGTGGCCTGGTGGCGGCTCATGGAACGCCCGGCGCCGTGGCAGGCGGAACTGAAGGCGCGCGTCATGCCCGTCTCGGTGCCGACGAGTATGTAGGACGCCGTGCCCATGCTGCCGCCGATCAGCACCGGCTGGCCAATGTCGCGCAAATCACCGGGCAGCGCCGGATGGCCAGGGCCGAAGGCGCGCGTCGCACCCTTGCGGTGCACGAACAGGCGGCGCGTCTGGCCATCGACCGTGTGGGGCTCCTGCTTGCAGGTGTTGTGCGATACGTCGTAAATCAGGGTGAGGTGGGTGCCGGGCCACAGGTCGGCGAACACCTGGCGCGTGAGATGGGTGATGACCTGACGGTTGGCCAGGGCGCAATTGATCGCCGCGCGCATGGCGCCGAGATAAGCCTGGCCGAGCGGCGATTTTATGGGGGCGCAGGCGAGCTCGCGGTCGGGCAGCTCGATGCCATGACCGGGGGCGGCGACCACCATCTGCCTGAGGAATTCGGTGCCGATCTGGTGCCCCAGCCCGCGCGATCCGCAGTGAATGCTGACCACCACCTCGCCCTGGAGGAGCTTGAAACGGTCGGCCGCCTTCGTGTCGTAGATTTCTACAATTTCCTGCAGTTCGAGGTAATGGTTGCCGGAACCCAGCGTCCCGATTTCGTCACGCTGGCGGCGCTTGGCGTGATCGGAAACCTGATCCGGTTCGGCGCCGGCCATGCAGCCCTGCTCCTCGATGCGATCGAGATCGGCCGCGCTGCCGTAACCCCGCTCCGCCGCCCAGCGCGCGCCGCCGCGCAGCATCGCATCCATTTCGTTCGGGTTCAGGCGCAATTGGCCGGTGCTGCCGACCCCCGCCGGAATATGGGCGAACAAGCGGTCGGCGAGCCGCTGCTTGAGCGGCGCAATGTCCGCTGCCTTGAGCCCGGTATGCAGGGTGCGCACACCACAGGAAATGTCGAAACCCACCCCGCCGGCGGACACCACGCCGCCCTCGTCGGCATCGAACGCCGCCACCCCGCCGAT
>JAJXTE010000149.1 GCA_021784115.1 Pseudomonadota bacterium
TGCAGGGCGCCGAAGTCGATCTTCATCAGCATCGGGATGATCATCACCCAGATCAGCAGGCCGACCGGGAGGTTGACCTGCGCCACGTTCATGCGTCCGAGCGCCTGGAACGGCGCCGGCAGCAACTGGCCCAGCAGCACGCCGGCGACGATGCACAGCGCCACCCACAGGGTGAGCCAGCGCTCGAACACGCTCATCGGCGCGCCGGCAGCGCGCTTGGCGGTGACTTCGCACTGTGCGCTCATGGTTTCATTCCAATTCTGTCGACACAGAACTCAGGCCGCGCAGGCCGAGCTTCTCGCGCACTGCGGCAACGAGGCGGGTGCGGATGTCGTCGCGCACCGCGAGGAAGCTCTCCAGCGGCTCGCCGTGCGGGTCGTGGAACGGCAGGTGGATCGCAGGGATCGGCTTCGGGAAGATCGGGCAGGCTTCCTTCGCGTTGTCGCACACCGTCACCACCAGGTCGATGTCCTCGTTCATCACCATGTCGATGTCCTTCGGGTGCAGGCCGTCGGTATCGAGACCGGCCTGCTTCAGCGCCGCGATCGCGCCGTCGGCCACCTTGGGCTGCGGACGGGTGCCGGCGGAGAGCGCACGCACCTGGCCGCCGAGATCATGGTTCAGCAGCACTTCGGCCATCTGCGAACGACAGGAATTTCCGGTGCACAGCACCAGCACGGTGTAGGGATTGGTCACGATGGATCCTCGAGGAATTGAAATGAAATTCAGCAACAGCCACCCGCGGCCGGCTGGGCCTTGACCGGGATGCAGTTCGACACCTTGGCGACGGTTGGCTCAGGCACGCAGCAGCCGCTCGCTTCCTGCCCGCCGAACACGGGAACGCTGTCGAGCGTGTGGTAGGTCTCCCAGGCGATGCCGGTGGGGTCGGTCGCCCAGTACTTGTCCGACTTGGCGTAGCAGCAGGCGGTGCCCATTTCCTCGATCACTTCGCCCTCGAGCGTTTGCAGGCGCGCGTTCATCTCGGCCAGTTCCTCGGCGCTTTCGACCTGCACACCCAGGTGGTTGAGGCCTGCCGACGCGCCGCGCGCCGAGATCGCGAAGTTGACGCGCGGATCGTCGAGCATCCACTTCGCGTAGTCGTCCTTGGTGACGGTCGGCTCGGCGGCGAACATCGTTGAATAGAACTTGATGCTGGCGGCCAGATCGTCGACCGCGACGTGTACGTGGAGGCGTTTCATGAGGGTTCCTTTTCGGTTTCGCAGGCCGGCGTGCAGACCGGCGAGCAGGGATTGCCGCCGCAGCAGTTTTCGGTGAGAAAACCGAGCAGCGCATTCATGGTCGTGAAATTTGCGGTGTAGATGACGAAGCGCCCCGCCTGCTGCGCATCCACCATGTCGGCGTGCGACAGTTCCTTCAGGTGGAACGACAGTGAGGACGGCGCGATGCCTGTCAGTTCGCTGATCTTGCCGGCGGCAAGTCCGGCCGGACCGGCCTGGACCAGCGCCCGGAAGATGGCCAGGCGGGAGTCCTGGGCGAGGGCAGCGAGGGCGGTGACTACGGCTTTCGTTTCCATATTTCAATGCTATTTGAAATATGGAAACGAAAGCAACTAGAATTTTGATGAATCAGCAAATACGGTGTAGGTGCCCGGCTGGCCTTGTCGCGGCAAGGGCGTCGCCCCGGCGCGACGAAACTCAGTAGTCGCAGGCCGGCCCGGCCTTGCTGCCCGAGTCCGCGGCTGGAAGCCCGAGCACGTCGCGCGCTACCGCCTCGGCAACCTTGATGCCGTCCACTCCGGCGGAGAGGATGCCGCCCGCGTAGCCCGCGCCCTCGCCAGCCGGATAAAGCCCCTTGACGTTCACGCTCTGGAAATCGTCGCCGCGCGTGATGCGCAGCGGCGACGAGGTGCGCGTCTCGACACCGGTGAGCACTGCGTCCTTCATCGCGAAGCCCTTGATCTGCTGGTCGAACGCCGGCAGCGCCTCGCGGATCGCCTCGATGGCGTAGTCCGGCAGCGCGGAGGCGAGGTCGGTCAGGCGCACGCCGGGCTTGTACGAGGGCTCGACGCTGCCGAGTTGCGTCGACGGCTTGCCCTCGAGGAAGTCGCCGACCCGCTGCGCCGGCGCGTCGTAATTGCCGCCGCCGAGTTCGAACGCGCGCGCCTCCAGCTTTCGCTGCAATTCGATCCCGGCGAGCGGATCCTTGCCCGGGAAGTCCTCCGGCGTAATGCCCACCACGATGCCTGCGTTGGCGTTGCGCTCGTTGCGCGAATACTGGCTCATGCCGTTGGTGACCACGCGCCCCGGTTCCGAGGTCGCCGCGACGACCGTGCCGCCGGGGCACATGCAGAAGCTGTACACCGCGCGGCCGTTCTTCGCATGGTGCACCAGTTTGTAGTCCGCGGCACCCAGCAGCGGGTTGCCGGCGTTCGGCCCCAATCGGGCCTTGTCGATCAGCGACTGCGGATGCTCGATGCGAAAGCCGATGGAGAACGGCTTGGCTTCCATGTAGACGCCGCGTGTGTGCAGCATTTCGAACGTATCCCTGGCGCTGTGGCCGAGCGCGAGGATGACGTGATGGCTGCGCAATGTCTCGCCCCCGGCGAGCGTCACGCCTTCGATACGGCCACCCTTGATCACCACGTCGGTGACGCGCTGCTGGAAGCGGATCTCGCCGCCCAGCACCTCGATCTCATGGCGCATGGTTTCGACCATGCCGACCAGGCGGAAGGTGCCGATGTGCGGCTTCGACACGTACAAGATCTCTTCGGGCGCGCCCGCCTTGACGAACTCGGTCAGCACCTTGCGCCCCAGGTACCGGGGGTCCTTGATCTGGCTGTAGAGCTTGCCGTCGGAGAACGTCCCCGCCCCGCCCTCGCCGAACTGCACGTTGGATTCGGGGTCGAGCACGTGCTTGCGCCATAGCCCCCAGGTGTCCTGGGTGCGCTCGCGCACCGCCTTGCCGCGCTCGAGCACGATCGGCTTGAAGCCCATCTGTGCCAGCACGAGCGCGGCGAAGATGCCGCAGGGGCCGAAGCCGACGACGATCGGGCGCTCGCTCAGGTCCACCGGCGCGTGGCCGACGAAGCGGTATTGCATGTCGGGCGTCGGCACGAGATGGCGGTCGTTGCGGAATTTCTTCAGCAGCGCCGCCTCGTTCCTCACCTCCACATCCACCGCATACACCAGCAGCAGCGCATGCTTCTTGCGCGCGTCGTGGCTGCGCTTGAAGATGCTGAA
>JAJXTE010000150.1 GCA_021784115.1 Pseudomonadota bacterium
CCGCCAAATTTCTTCGACAGAATGGTGGTGATCGCCGCGGTCAAGGTGGTCTTGCCGTGGTCAACGTGTCCAATGGTGCCAACGTTTACGTGCGGTTTGGTCCGCTCGAATTTTTCCTTAGCCATTTTTCAGTACCCTATAAGATCAAAATTATTTCTTGGCGATGATCGCTTCAGCGACGCTTTTCGGCGCTTCGGAGTAGTGCTTGAACTCCATCGAGTAGGTCGCGCGGCCCTGCGACATCGAGCGCAGATCGGTCGAATAGCCGAACATCTCGGCCAGCGGCACCTCGGCCTTGACCAGCTTGACCCCGGCCGCGTCTTCCATGCCCTGGATGATGCCGCGACGACGGTTCAGGTCGCCCATGACATCGCCCATGTAGTCTTCCGGCGTTTCCACCTCGACCGCCATCATCGGCTCCAGCAGGACAGGGCTCGCCTTGCGCATCCCGTCCTTGAAAGCCAGAATGGCTGCCAGTTTGAACGCCAGCTCCGACGAGTCGACGTCATGGTAAGACCCGTCAAACAGGGTGACCTTCACGTCCACCACCGGGAAGCCGGCCAGCACGCCGTTGTTCAGCGCCTCTTTCAGGCCCTTTTCGACCGCCGGGATAAATTCGCGGGGCACCGTCCCACCCTTGATGGCATCGATGAACTCAAAGCCCTTGCCAGCTTCGTTCGGCCCCATCTTGATCCAGACGTGGCCGTATTGACCCTTGCCGCCCGACTGCTTGGCGTGCTTGCCTTCCTGCTCGACTTCCTTGCGGATCGCCTCACGGTACGCCACCTGCGGCGCACCGACGTTGGCCTCGACGCCAAACTCGCGCTTCATGCGATCCACCAGAATCTCGAGGTGAAGTTCGCCCATGCCCGAAATGATGGTCTGGCCGGATTCTTCATCCGTGCGCACGCGGAACGAAGGGTCTTCCTGCGCCAGACGGCCCAGCGCGATACCCATTTTTTCCTGGTCAGCCTTGGTTTTCGGCTCGACCGCAACGTGAATCACCGGCTCCGGGAATTCCATGCGCTCGAGCGTGATCGGGCTGCCCACATCGCACAGCGTATCGCCCGTGGTGACATCCTTCAGGCCGACCGCCGCGGCGATGTCACCCGCGCGCACTTCCTTGATTTCCTCGCGCTGGTTGGCGTGCATCTGCAGGATGCGGCCGATCCGCTCCTTGCGACCCTTGACCGGGTTGTAGATCGTGTCGCCCGAATTCACCACGCCGGAATAGACGCGGAAGAAAATCAGTTGACCGACATACGGGTCGGTCGCGACCTTGAACGCCAGGGCCGAGAACTTTTCATCGTCGGCCGCACGGCGCTCGCCCTGCTCACCATTGTCGAGCTCGCCCGTCACGGGGGGGATATCGGTCGGCGCCGGCATCAGCTCGATCACCTTGTCGAGCATGGCCTGAACGCCCTTGTTCTTGAATGCGGTGCCGCACATCATCGGCACGATTTCGCTGGCGATGGTACGCGCGCGCAAGCCGGCAATGATGTCCGCCTCGGAGAGATCCCCCTCTTCGAGGTACTTGTTCATCATCTCCTCGGACGATTCGGCGGCCGCCTCGACCATGGCCTCACGCCATTTCTTGCATGTGTCGAGCAGATTGGCCGGTATGTCACGCAGGTCGAACTTCATGCCCTGGCTGGCATCATCCCAGTAAATCGCCTTCATCTTGACGAGGTCGACCACGCCCTCGAAGTTGTCTTCAGCACCGATGGGCACCTGGATCGGCACCGGGTTGGCTTTCAGACGCGTGCGCATCTGGTCGTAAACCTTGAAGAAGTCGGCACCCGAGCGATCCATCTTGTTGACGAACGCCAGACGAGGCACGCCGTACTTGTTGGCCTGACGCCACACGGTTTCGGACTGCGGCTGCACGCCACCCACCGCACAGTAGACCATGCACGCACCGTCCAGCACCCGCATGGAGCGCTCCACCTCGATGGTGAAGTCGACGTGCCCCGGGGTGTCGATGATGTTGATGCGGTGCTCGGGAAACTTGCCGTCCATCCCCTTCCAGAAACAGGTGGTGGCCGCCGAGGTAATGGTAATACCGCGCTCACGCTCCTGCTCCATCCAGTCCATGGTGGCCGCGCCATCATGCACTTCGCCGATCTTGTGCGACACACCCGTGTAAAACAGGATGCGCTCGGTGGTGGTGGTCTTGCCGGCGTCAATATGGGCCGAAATGCCGATATTGCGATAGCGCTCAATGGGAGTCGTGCGTGCCACGTTATATACCTAACTAAATATATTGCGTTTAGAAGCGGAAATGCGAGAAGGCCTTGTTGGCTTCAGCCATACGGTGCACTTCCTCACGCTTCTTCACTGCGCCGCCACGGCCTTCTGCCGCATCCAGCAACTCGCCCGCCAGACGGGCGCCCATGGATTTCTCGCCGCGCTTGCGCGCAGCATCCTTCAGCCAACGCATCGCCAGCGCCGTACGACGGCTTGAACGCACCTCGACCGGAACCTGGTAGTTGGCGCCGCCGACGCGACGGCTCTTCACCTCGACCAACGGACGGGCGTTGTTCAGCGCGGTGCTGAATACTTCCAGCGGGTCCTTGCCGGACTTGCTGGTGATCTGCGCGAACGCGCCGTAGACGATGCGCTCGGCGACCGACTTCTTGCCGCTGGACATGACGACGTTCATGAATTTGGAAACTTCCTGATTGCCGAATTTCGGATCAGGCAGGATTTCACGTTTGGGGACTTCGCGACGACGGGGCATATTCCTGTCTCTCTATCTAGTTAAGCTTTCTTCGGGCGTTTGGCGCCGTACTTCGAACGCGACTGTTTGCGATCCTTCACGCCAGCGGTATCCAGGCTGCCGCGCACGGTGTGGTAACGCACACCCGGCAAATCCTTGACCCGGCCGCCGCGCACCAGCACAACCGAGTGCTCCTGCAGGTTGTGGCCTTCGCCGCCGATGTAGCTGATGACCTCGAAGCCGCTGGTGAGCTTGACCTTGCACACCTTACGCAAGGCGGAGTTCGGTTTTTTGGGCGTCGTGGTGTACACGCGGGTGCACACGCCGCGGCGTTGCGGGCAGGCCTTCAAGGCCGGAACCTTGCTCTTTTCCACCGGCGCCTGGCGCGGCTTGCGGATCAGCTGGTTAATCGTTGGCATGTCAAAAATTCCGAAAAATTAAGGTGAGCGTATCGTT
>JAJXTE010000051.1 GCA_021784115.1 Pseudomonadota bacterium
TGGCGGCCAGCGTGCTGGGCGTGGGCGGCTGTGCCGTGACCCGCGATCAATCCACCGTGGGCCAGTATGTCGACGATTCGACCATCACGACCCAGGTGAAAGCCCGTTTCGCGGAGAGCCCGGTGGTGAGTGCCATGGCGATCAGCGTGGAGACCCTCAATGGCGTCGTCCAGCTGTCCGGCTTTGCCAAGAGCGCGACGGAGCGGACCACGGCCGAATCGATCGCCCGTAACGTGCCGAACGTGAAGTCGGTCAAGAACGACATCGTCATCAAGCCGTAACGGAATGGCGGCGCACCGGCTTTTCCGTGCGCGAATGTCCGTACTCAACCATTTTCAAAGGAGTGAACCATGAACTGGGACATTATCGAAGGCAACTGGAAGCAGATCAAAGGCAAGTTCAAGGAACAGTGGGGCAAGCTCACGGATGACGACTTCGACGCAATCAGCGGCCGCCGCGAACAGCTCACCGGGAAGATCCAGGAACGCTATGGCGTGTCGAAGGACGATGCTGAAACTCAGATCAAGGACTGGCAGGACAAGGCCCGGGACGACTGGTTTCACTGATCCGGGCGGTTCGCTGCTGCGTACCGCGACGAGCGAGTGGAACGGGCTTTCCGCGGGCCGATCCGGCCTGGCGGGGCCGGGCGTGGCGGTCCTGAGCCACGAGGCCAAAGCGCTTCCATGACAACAATTCGTACCGGCCAGGCGCCGACGATGCTGACGCGCGAAGCGTTCGACCATCGCCTTTTTGGGATTACTTTCTGGACTGGCTCGGTTACCGGTTCGCAGCCGTCGAGCGCCTGCTTCGCCCCGCCCCGCTGCTGCGGGTCAGGGATGGGCGCATGCTGAAAAAAATATGCGACGGGAACTGATCCGTGACGACGAGTTGATGGCGCAGTTGCGCGAGCAGGGAATCACCAACCTGGACGAGGTGAAGCGGTGCTACCTCGAAGGCGATGGCCACGTCAGCGTGATCAAGCGCTCCTCGATGCGCTAAGCCCGCCGATGCGGGGGCCATGCGGAGGCCGGGGCGGGCGTCGCTGCAATCGGGCCGTCAGCGCCCGCCCCGTCCGACATCCCGGCGAAACGGATGTGCTCATCCGGCGAACGCCTCGGCGTCGGCCATCAGTTCCTCCTTGCGGCCTTGCAAGGTGGCGCGCATCTTCACCAGGTCAACCTTGGACGCGCGCGCCTTCGGAAACATTTCGTTGCGTTCCTCCTTGACGTGGTGGTCGATGTATTCGCCCAGCACCATCACCTTGGCGTCATAGAGCGTGTCGCCCGGCGTCATGTCCTGGATCTGGGCGATCAGTTCCTTGGCGCTGGCGTGCTCGACGTCGGCTTCGTCCATCATGAGATCTTCCTTGATCGCCTTGCGCACCGCCGGATAGAAGATCTCTTCCTCCAGTTGCGCGTGCACCGTGACTTCGCGGCAGATTCTTTCCGCCAGCTGACGTTTCTTCTCCCCGGAACTGCCGCGCGCTTCGGCCAGTTCCTCGTATTCCGTAAACAGTTTCTTGACGGCCTTGTGGTCGGCGTCAAGAAAATCGCACGCGTCTTTCTGCGTTGCTGTGGCCATGATTTTTTCCTTCCGATAGGGAGACATGCGTTGAACATTAAAAAAGCGGCAACCCGCAGGCGTCAGTCTGTCGAGGTCTCTGTATTGGACGACGCGCCGGGCGTCCCTGCAATCGCCTCTCGCCCAACGTCGTGTCGGACGATGCCTATTCAACTGAGGGCGTGCTAGGAGGATTTGGCGAGCCGGGGATCGGGCGGGCGCGGGTGACTGTTCATGAATTGGGCCACGTCCCAGGCTTCCTGCGCGCTCAGCGTGTTGCCCTTGCCGAGCGGCATGTTGGCATGAATGAACGCGGCGGCGTTCTTGATCTGCGACATCCCGGCGCCGCCATTGAACGAGTGGTTTCCCCACAGCGGCGGGAACACATAGCGCCCGTTCATCGCGGTTCCCTGCCCGTCGGCTCCGTGGCACAGCGCACAGTTGGCTTCGAAAACCCGCTTGCCGCGCGCCGCATCGGGCGGTTGCGGCGGGTCGGGCAGCTTGGGATAGCCGCGGCCCTTGAGCTCGATGCCGGTTGGCGCGCCCCTGGCCAGCCAGTAGCTGTAACTGATCAGCGCGATCATTTCCTTGCTGTCGGGCGCCGGGGCCTTGCCGTTCATGCTGAAGCGAAAGCAGCCCGCCAGCCGTTCTTCGTAGCTGTTCACGTGCTTGTTCTTGTCGCGATAGGCAGGGTACATGACATACGCGGCCCACAGGGGCGCGGAGTCCGGCTTGCGGCCGGCATCGAGGTGACAGTTCACGCAGTTGAGCTTGTTGCCGACGTATCCGCGCGCATAGGTCTGGGTGTCGGTGAAAATGCTCTTTCCGAACCGGACCGCGTCGCCGAACTCATCGGTGGGCATGGCGTCATCGGCCGGCGGAGAGAAATCGACCCGGATTGTTTTTGCCCCGCGCAGCGTGGCCGGACTCGGCGTTTGCTCGATGACCGTTGGCATGTCCGCAGGGCGCATCCCTTTGTTGCCCGTCGCAGGCGGCGGCGGGTGTGCGGTCGGAACGGGCGGTGCCTCGGCCTTGGACACCAGCTCGGCGGGGATCCATATGATGCCGGCGACCGCGAGCGTGGCAACCACCCCCAGCGCGATCCACGTCGGGTGAAATTTCCGGGTTTGTTTCTGGCTCTCGAACCAGTGCTTCAGCCGGTGCGACATGTTCATTTCCCCTTTCCGTCCAGCGACGGGTTTTCGAGATACAGGCTGACGGCATCGAATTCCGCGTCGGTCATTTTTTCGGCGACGGATTTCATCAGCCCTTGCGGGTCGTTGGTGCGCCCGGCCGTTTGCCACGCCTTCATCTGTCTGCGGGTGTAGGCACTCGGTTGGCCCGCGAGTGCCGGAAAATGGGGCGGAACACCTGCGCCGCCCGGTCCGTGGCAGGCAAAGCACGCGGGCACCTCCTTGCTCCAGTTCCCCGCGGTGGACAGCCTGCGGCCCAGTTCATACTGGGGCGACGCGGAGGGTGTTTGCCCGTGTGGCTGCCAGCCGGGTAGGCTGGCGTAGTACTCGGCCGCATCGCGCATCTGCCGGGCATCGAGCGCGCCGGCGATCGGCGCCATCTGTGGGTTTTTGCGTTGCCCCCCGGCAAACGCCTGCAGCTGTTTCAGAAGATAGGCCTCAGGCTGGCCTGCCAGGCGAGGAAATCCGGATGCCGTCTGGCCCTCGCCGTTTGCGCCGTGACAGACCATGCAGGCGGGTACGGCTTTGGATCCCTTTTGCGCGAGCGCAGCGCCGGCAAGGCGGTCGGCGTGCACCGGTGGCGCGCGCATCGTGGCCCAGGCGATCACGACGATAGTCGCGAGGATGCGGAGGGAGTCCGCCCAGGAGGTCGCGGGGGACGCGCAGAGGCGAAGCGAACGACACGTCCTCATGACAACCCATCGATATTGAACGGCAATGGCATGGTGGCTCCCGGTGCAGTGTGTCTTGATAAGACTAGATGAACTCACCGGGGCCGGCAGTCGGCCGGGTGTCAGGCGGGATGTAGGAAATATCCGAACGCAGCCGACCCGGAGGCTGCATCCGATTGCAGCGCGAATACGACGCTGTCGATCTCACCTCACCACGGTGCCCGCTATGAGCGGATCGAAATCCACCCAGTCGCCATCTCGCAGCGTGCCCCGGGCCTCTTCCACTTCCTGTGCGCATTGGCCCAGGATCTCGATCGCACGGGCCCGCTTGGCAGGCGTCTCGGCCGCGACGGCCAGCAGGACGCCAGGCGTGCGGGGTACCCCGGCGGCGATCGGATCGTCCGGCATCTCGGCCCGGCCCGGATGCTCGTCCGGTTTCTCCATGTTTTTCAGCGCGCCCACCAGTGCGCCGGCGTACGCGCCCACGGCCGCTCCCAGCAAGGGGCCGGCAGCGCCGAGCGCGGGAAGCGTCACCACACCGACGAGCGCGCCCGCGCCGACGCCGCCGACGGCGCCGCGTACTGCGCCGAAACCGGCTTCGTGCGTGCCCGGGGACTCATCTTCGTCGCCTCCCGCCGGATGGATGTCGTGCTGCCCGTGCGGATTGACATAAAGCAGACTCATCTCCCGCGACAGAAAACCGGCACGCCACAATTCTCGCGAACTGCTTTGTGCATCGGACAACTGATCGAAGCGGCCGACGATAAGCGTATTCATCCCAGGCTCCTTTGTGTCTGATTGCGGCAATGGAAGACGATGCGCCACAGGCACCGCCGAATCGTTCTGAACCTGCACGGCAGCACGGGCGCAGCCGTCCGCGCTATAGCCAGTATTCGAAACGCCGCGCCAGCCACTCCTCCACGTGCAAAAGCGGGGAGCGGCGTTGCCATTGGCCGGGGTCGATTGCCTTGGCCGCTGCGCGATCCTTGGCGAACATGGCCTCCATTTGGCGCGAGAATTCCGGCCCCAGTATCACGGCGTTGATCTCGTCGTTATGCAAATAGCTTCGCCAGTCGAGATTGGTCGAACCTATGGTCGCCCACACGCCGTCGATCGTCGCGGTCTTGGCGTGCAACACGGCGTCGCGCCGCTCGTAGATCCGGACGCCTGCGCGCAGCAGTTCGGCATAATGCGAGCGCCCGGCATGAAACACCGCCCAGGAATCTGTTTTTCCCGGCAGGATGAGTTGCACGTCCACCCCGCGGCGTGCCGCGCCGGTCAGGGCGTTGATCAGTTGCGGGTCGGGCACGAAATAGGCATTGGTCAGGTGAACGGAGCGCTCGGCGTGATCGATGGCCGAGAGCAGGGTCAGATAGATCGGGCTGGCGGGTTCCTCCGATTCGCTGGCGATGGCGCGCACGATTTCGTTGCCGCGGGTGGCCAGCTTGGGGAAATAGTTCCGCCGCGGCAGCACCGGCCCCTTTTGACGGGCCCAGGTGTCCATGAAATCCTTCTGCAGTTCGGCGACCACCGGGCCTTCGATCTGCAGCTGCGTGTCCCGCCAGCCGGTCTCGGTCTTTCCGTCCTTCTTCTTGACGGGCTTCGCGCTCGAGCCGCTCGAGTATGCCTCGCTGATATTGATGCCGCCAAGGAAGGCCGTACGGCCATCCACCACCAGCAGCTTGCGGTGGTCGCGGTTGTTCAGCAACCACTTCTTCTTGTGGACGTTCGCAGGATTGATCGGATTGAATTCGAGCACCTGCATGCCGCTGTTGCGCAGTCGTTCGAAAAATTCCTTGGGCGTGTCCAGGCAGCCGACGCTGTCGTAGATGACGTTGACCTGGACTCCGGACGCCTGTTTGGCCAGCAGCATATCGGCAAATTCGGTACCGATCTCGCCGTCTTCAAAGATGTAGGTTTCCAGGTTGATGGTGTCCTTTGCGGCGCGGATTGCCGCAAACATCGCTTTATACGTGGCAGGGCCATCCTGGAGCAGGGTGAGTTTGTTGCCAAGGACGAGCGGGCTGTCCCGGTTGATGGCCTCTTCGAGTGCCAGATGCTTTTTCAGGATATCGGTGTCGCCGGTTTCGCTTTTGAGCGACTGGATGATCTGGCCGCTTTTCTGCGCGGAGACCGGTCCGTTCGCCGTGTCGAATTCAACTGTCTTGGCGGGCGGCGCGGACGGCATGTTCGCAGGGGGCGTCTCGTGCAATGTGACGCACGCAGAAAGGGATAGCGTTGCGCTTGCCGCAAGCTGTTTCAGCACGCGCGCAATGGTCTGTGTCGGGTTGCCTGCCGTGTCGGCGTCTGCAGGCAGGGAAGCGTTCCGCATTTTTCATGTCCCTTGGTCTGGTCGTATCAAACGGGTGGATTCGATTTGCGTCTGGCCCGGGCCGCTGCCATCAGCCAGTCGAGCGCGCGGCCGCGCGCCGGGCCCGACACCGCGAGTGCCTGACGTGTCAGCCAGCCGGCCAGGACCGATCCGGCCAGCCGGCGCCAGGGCTCCAGCCGCACCAGAAGCGCCCCGGCCAGTGCTGCGCCGGCGAGGCTTGTGTACGGATGCTGGCGAACGGTCTCGCGCGCAATCGGAAGAGCCGCGCCGGCAAGTTCGTTGAGGGTGTCCGACACCCCGGATCGCCGGTCCGCCTGCGCCTGGGCGAGCCGGTGTCGCACGACGTCGCGATTGAGCGCCAGCCGGGTTTCGGCGTCGACAGGTGCGGCGGCGCCGGCTTCTTCAGTCGCGGGGTGCATGTCACGCTCAGTATTCATCGTAGCGTTTCCTTCCAGCCAAACAGGTCAAAATCTGCAGCCACTTGCGTCCGGACCTGGGCGAACGCTCGGGGTGCCGGTGCGTCGCGCCACAGGCACCAGAGCGCGATCGCCGCGACGCCCAGCGGCACCGCAGGCACGATCCACAGGAGCCAGTGCGAGACATGGGTGACCGCGTTTAACATCAGCGCGACCCCTGCAAGCAGCAGCGCCAGCGACACGCCCGCCACGAGCAAGAGCAAAAAGGCGAGCCGTCGGGCCAGTCGCGCCCGCCACCCCGCGGCGTCCTGTTTGATCAGTGCGGCATAGGCGGTGGCGTGCCCGATCAGAAGGCCGGGCTCGTCGAGCACGACACGGAGCAGAGGCGGCCACACCGCTCAGCTCCCGGATCCCTCGGCTGCGCGGATCACGTTGAGTGCCCGTGGCGCTTGCCAACTGCGCCGGCCAGCATCGCGATGGCTGCGCCCGCGGCCGCCGCCATCAGCAGGGATTTCAGCGGTTGTGCCTGCACATACTGTGCGGCCTGGTCGGTGGTCTGGCTGATCGCATCGCGAGCCCGTGCCGCCCCGACGCGAAGGTTGTCACTGCTGCGTGCCGCAAGCTCTGCCGCGCCGGCGCGCGCCTCATCGAGTGAGCGGCGGGCATGTTCGGCAACCGGGCTATTGCCGGCGCTGGTTTGCGATGCCGGGGGGGTGGTGTTCAGGGATGTCGATTCCATGAGGCGCTCCTGTAATGATTGCGAGAGGATTGATTGGACCGGCAGCGAATCTGCGAGCCTGAACCCAATCCTAGGCGTCCGGCATTCAAAACTGAATGAGATGCCGCCGCGTCCGCATGTCCGTCGATGCTGTGGCGGGATGTAGGTGGCATCCGACACCACCAGCCTGCGTCGGACAAGCCTTACACGAGAATGCGCCGTTTGGCCGGCCTCGATCGCAGCACTTTCCGACAGAAACCGCGTGCCGGCCGGTCCAGGATGAAGCATCCGATTGCGGATCCGAATCGAGACCCGAGATGCTGACGACTATTCCCCCGCTCCGACCGCACCCTGCCGCGCGGCACCTGCTGCGGCGCAGGCTGCGTTCGATGGTTCCGCGTGCGCGCCGATGCCATCCGGGCCGTCCGTCTGCTGCGCGGGGCTGGATCGTTCGCGACGCCGGCATGGCGCCGTCGTTTTCCCGCCGCTCGCCCAGGATCTTGGCGAGCGGCGTCTGTCCTGTGCGGGGGATGTCCCCGCGCATTTCCCACAACGTCCCTGTCAGGAGGAATCATCATGCTTAAATGGGCTCTGATCTTTTTCGTGGTGTCGCTGGTTGCCGCCCTGTTTGGTTTTACCGGCATTGCCGCTGGCGCCGCCGCCGTCGCCAAAATCCTGTTCTACATCGCGGTGGCCCTCTTCGTACTGTTCCTGGTACTGGGCCTGTTTGCGGCGGGAACACTCAGGTAAGCGCCTCCCGATACCTTTCCCGTGTCAGCATCGTCTGACAGCCCTATCAGTGGGCGCCGATGGTGCAGACACAGCCGGACCTTAAGCTTGTCAAGGAAGTGTTCCCGAAGTTATCCCCCATTCCCGATTGATTTCTCAGGCGGGCAAACCCTAGGAGAAGCTCATGTTGTATTACGCCCTGGTATTTTTTATCATCGCCATCATTGCTGCGGTGTTCGGCTTTACCGGGCTGGCGGCAGGCGCGGCCGGCATCGCCAAGATCCTTTTTGTCGTGTTTTTGATCATGGCGCTCGCCACCTTCGTCGTTAACCTCATGCGCGGCCGCTGACATGGTCGGGCACGAGCCTGCCGGAGTCCTACCGAACGGGAGCATGCAATGATCCAGGTTGCGATTGTGGACGACCATCAGATTGTCCGAACCGGTTTTCGCGAACTGCTGAGCGAAGACTCCGCGATCAGCATCAGCTTCGAGGCGGCGACCGGCGACGACGCGCTTGCGCAATTGCGCACGTCCCCATGCGACGTGCTGCTGCTCGACATTTCCCTGCCCGGCAAGAGCGGGGTCGACATCCTGCGTACCGTGCGGCAGCGCCATCCCGACCTCAAGGTGCTCATTCTGAGCGGTTTTCCCGAGGAGAGCTATGCACTCGCCATGATCAAGAACGGCGCCAATGGCTACGTGTGCAAGGACTGCGAACAGGGCGAACTGTTGCGGGCGATTCGCACCGTATCGCTCGGCCGCCGGTATGTGTCGCCGCGCACGGCTGAACTGCTTGCCGATGAAATGAGCGGCGAGCGAAGCGGCGAGCCGCACGAGGGGCTGTCGGACCGTGAACTGCAGGTTTTTCTGCGACTGGCCCGCGGCGAATCGGTCTCGGACATTGCCGAGCAGCTGCATCTCAGCGTCAAGACCATCAGCACCTACCGTTCCAGGCTGACTGAGAAACTCAATGTCGCCAGCAACGCGGAATTGGCAACGTATGCATTACGACACGGACTCATCAACGACTAAGGCAAGGTCACGCCCGGCAGCCGTTAACGGGACCTCCTCTGGGGCTTCTATGTTGAAAGTTTTCCTCATCGAGGATTCGCGTCTGTTGCAGGAACTCCTCGGCGGCATGCTGAGTGAACTCGACGGGGTGGAATACACGGGCTGCGCAGACGGCGAAGCCGACGCGTTGCGCCAACTGGCGGAGTCGCCGGTCGACCTGGTGATCATCGATATCGAACTCAAGCAGGGCAGCGGCATCGGCGTACTGGAGGCGATCCAGAACGATTCGAGCCACTATGGCAGCCCGCGCAAGGCGGTGTTGACCAACTATGCGCATGCCACCATGCGCCAGCGCTGCGAACGCTTCGGCATGGATGCCTTCTTCGACAAGTCCATGCAGATCAACCAGCTTATCGATTACGTCAACGACGCCGCGGCGCAGAAACCCCCCCTGTCCTGACCGGCTGTTGAAACATGGAGTCAGGCCGGCAGCACCGCCTGGATCGTCACACCTGCGCCCGGAGCCGCGCGAATGTCGAGCTGTCCTCCATGGGTGAAGACCCGGTGCTTGATCCCGGCCAGCCCGTGGCGGGCGAGTTTGGGGGAGCCGGGGTCGAATCCGACGCCGTCGTCCTCGACCGCCAGTTCGATGGTGTTTGGGTTAATGCGTAGCGACACCCGGACGTGCCGGGCGTGGGCGTACTTGCGAATGTTGGTGAGCGCCTCCTGGACGATGCGGAAGAGACTGAGCGCGACATCGTCAGGGAGGTCGGACACGGTCTCCGGAAGGTCGACGTCGACTTCGATCTCCTCGCCCTGCCGGAATTCGTCGATTAGGGCCCTCAGTGCCTCGATCAGTCCCAGGTCATACAGCAGCGCCGGTCGCAAGTTGTTGGTGATGCGGCGCTTCAGCGTGATCCCGCTGATCAGGTTCTGGCGCAGGCGACGCAGGCGTTGTGCAACCAGCGCCTGTGTATCGGGCGGCAGTTTGCGTTCGATCCAGTCCGCATCGAGCTTGGCCGCGGTGAGCAGCGCGCCGAGTTCATCGTGCATCTCGCGCGCCAGGTTCAGCTTCTCTTTCTCCCGCACCTCAGTCAGGTAAGTCGCCAGATTGGTTAGTTCCTCGGTGCGCTTGCGGACTTCGCTTTCGAGGCGCTCGTTTTCCGCTTCGAGCAGGCGCTGGATCTTTTCCAGCAGACCCTGTCTCCTCTGCTTCTGATTGATCACCAGAATCAGCAGCACTAGCGCTGCGACCGCAAGCGCCACGGAACTGACGCGCGCGTTTTCGAATCCGCTTATCGACTGTTCCACGTTATTCAGATTTCCGGTGAACAGGTCGACCTTCATCAGATTGTGCCGGCGACGGTAGGTGTCCATTGCCAGGCTGCCTTGGTCAAACCAGCCTCTGTCCAGCGCCGCACCGCCTTCCACATGGCGGGACGTCATTTCGAGCCGCGCAGCGAGGACTTGCGCATCCTCGAGGAGTTCTGCTGCCGCAGCGCTGGGGGCGCCGTGCTGATCCCGCCGGATGGTCTGCAGGCTATCGTGAATCCTGGGAACGTTCGCGCGATAGGCATCCAGATAGCGCTGGTCGTGGGTGAGCGCGTACCCGCGGATCGACGATTGCGCCTCGACCAGCAGCTGGTACAGGCGGTCCAGATGGTCGGCGCGCTGGTTCGTAATGCCGAACTGCTTAAGCGCGTCGAGCCCAGCCGAGGCCTGCATGTAGCTCGCGACCAGCAGGCCGATCACGAGTGCCATGCCGACGGCGAGATAAACATGCATGCTGCGCCGGAATGTGTCGTTCGCGCGCGACGTTTCAGCGGGCGGGTCAGGAAGCGGCGTGTTCGGCGTCATCTGGCTTCGCTCCAGTGTTGTCTCTCCATTGCTTATTGCAGGAATTCTCCGACAGGTCAATCCGCCGCATCCGACAGAACGTCGCCCCACGGCGCCCTATCCTGTTTATACAGACCGGCAACGAATCACCTCAACCCCGGATTCTGACGAATACAGCAGGTTCATTCATTGACTTCAAGGAGACCATCATGAAAGCGCTTTTTGCACTCTTAATGTCGTCCGTTTTTGTCATCCTCGCGGGTTGCAATACGGTGGAGGGGGCCGGCAAGGACCTCGAGCGGGGTGGGGAAAAAGTCCAGGACACGGCGAAGGACGTGCAGCAGAAGATGTAACGATCGTTCCCTTACTGACGCAGGAGTTTTCCAATGAGAGCAGCCTCTCCTATAACGAGCCGCCCGGCCCGGCGCGACGAAACCCCCGATCCCGCCGGCTTCCTGTCGGACGTGAAAACGCTCCGGGCGCGGGCCCGCAAGCACATCGAGGACGGCGCCGTCACCGACGACTACAGCCTGAACGCGAAGGCGGCGGTCAAGGTACTGAACGATGCGCTTGCCACCGAGCTTGTCTGCACCTTGCGGTATCGTCAGCATTCCTTCGTCGCGAAGGGGATCAACTCCGATCCGATTGCGCAGGAATTCCTGGTGCATTCCAACGAAGAACTGGCGCATGCCGACCTGATCGCCAGGCGCATCGTGCAGCTGGGCGGCACGCCGGAGTTCAATCCGGACAAGCTTGCGAAGCTGTCGCATGCCGAATACACCACCAGCGACACGCTCGACACGATGATCCGTGAAAATCTCGTGGCCGAACGGATCGCGATCGAGAGCTATCGGGAAATGGTGCGGTATTTTGCGCAACACGATCCGACGACACGCGCCATGCTGGAAGGCATCCTGGCGGTCGAGGAAGCGCACGCCGAGGAGCTGTCGGACTTGTTGCACTAGGGCGCGACGCCTTCGGTCGTTAGTCTTTCGGATTCGGCGAGACGGGTCGGGATGTGATGACCGGCATGGTCTTGGGCAGCAATACCCACATGCGGCCGCGCTGTTTCATGCGGCCTGCGAGTTCCCCCGCCTCGTTGCCGAAGCCCCAGAAGAAATCGGCGCGCACGCCGCCGCGGATCGCGCCGCCGCTGTCCTGCGCCATCACCAGCCGGTTCAGCGGCTGCGTCGAGTTGGGCTGGGTGGTGGCGAGGAACACCGGTGCGCCGAGCGGAATGAATTTCGGGTCGACCGCGATCGAGCGGCCGCCGGTCAGCGGCACGCCGAGCGAACCCAGCGGGCCGGGCAGGCCGTCTGGCAGTTCGCGAAAGAAGACGAAGCTCGGATTGCTGGCGAGCAGCTCCGGCAGCTTGTCGGGATGCTTCGCGCCCCAATCCTTGATGCCCTGCATCGAAGCCTGCTCGAGCTTGAGTTCGCCGCGTTCGACCAGCAGCTTGCCGATCGACTGGTAGGGATAGCCGTTCTGGTCCGCATAGCCAACGCGCATGTGCGAACCATCGGGGAGTTCGATTCGGCCCGACCCCTGGATCTGCAGGAAGAAACGGTCGACCGGGTCTTCGGCCCAGGCAATGGGCTTGCCCTTGAAGCCGTTGCCATTGCCGTTGGCGGCCGCCGACTCGATCTCCTTGCGAGTGGGGTAGGGCACCAGCTTGTTGCCAGCCAGTCGCCCGCGCAGGCGCAGGTTTTTCAGCTCCGGATAGACGCTCGCCAGGTCCACGGTGATGAGGTCATCGGGCGCGGCGTAGAGCGGGTAGCGCGCGCGCGCGGTGCGTACGCGGTCGCCCTTCAGCAGTGGTTCGTAGTAGCCGGTGATGAGGCCATCTGGGCTGCCGTCTTCCTGCGTGGCCTGCCAGGGCTGGAACCACCGCTCGAAAAAGGCGCGCACGGCCGCGTCGTCGGGAGTGGACATTGCGGCCGCATCGCTGCAGACCGCCTGCCACGCTGTGCGCTTGCCGAGCGTGGCGCAACTGCGCAGGAAGGCAGTCCAGGCTTCGCTGACCATGTCGTTTTGCCAGAAGGCCACTGCTGCCCAGTCCGCCGGTTTGAGCGTGGGGTAGCTCACCGCCGGCGTGGGGATGGGCGCGGGCGGTGGGGCAGGCTGGGGTGCGGGTTGCGGTGCGGGCGTGGGGAGGGGCGCAGGTGGTCCTGCGGGCGGTTGCATCGCGCAGGCTGACAACAACAGAGCGAACAGCCACGGACTTGCGCGTAACAACATCACGGGTGAAGATGGCTCACATCGAAAACACGCGTCGAGTATAACAATGGAGAGACGGATTTAATGGAAACCCAAGGATTGGGCTGGCTGATGCTGGAAGCCGGGATAGCACTGGGGCTGCTCGTGTTGATCGTGTGGTGGACGATGAAAGAGTAGACAGGACATCTGGACGCATGTATTCCATCGGAATGGTACTAACGTGTCAGCAACCTCGGCCTGAAAATGGCCTTTAATGATTTTCTGGACCTCGGATTAACCAAACTAATACGGCCGGGGCCGGTAAAACTTTAATTAAAAAGAGGGGAAGACATGAACATTCGCATTAAACCGACCATTTTCGCCATGGCCATTCCTGCGCTCGGCGCAATTTTCTCTGCGTCAGCCTGGGCCGCCGATCCGACACCCTGCTTTAACGAAAGCTTTAACGAAAGCCAGTATGGCTACAACAATCCAGTATGCGGTAATTACAAATCGGAGGCGAGTCCTGCGCGCGCCTTCGCCGACACCGTTGCCAAGCGCGGGAAGTGGGGCAGTCCCTCGCAGCAACCCGTAATCATCGACGTGCGCAGCGCGCCGGAATACAGGGCCGGCCATCCAGAGCACGCCTACAACGTTCCCTATCCTTTCATTTATGCAACATGTGGCGCCACGGGACGCTGGCCGGATGGTGCCTGCAAGTCGACCATCAGCCAGGTCCCGCAGCCTGGCAATGATTTCGTGGCGTATGTCGAAAGCATTATTCCGAACAAGGACACGCCGATCTACACCCTCTGTCGCACCGGTCATCGCAGCGTCGGCGCGGCCCATCTCCTGGCCGATGCGGGCTACACCAACGTGCGCAACATCTGGGAAGGATTTGTTGGCCTCTACCTGAACGCGCCCCAGGTAGTCGGATATCAGCCTGATGATGGGGATCCCAATACGCCCCTCGTTCCGATCATCGGGAATGCCCCGGTCGACCTCAACCATGACGGCGTATTGACCGATGCGGACAAGAACGGCTGGCGCTATCACCAGGAACTGCCGTACGACACTCGCCTGCTGCCCAATCTGATTTATCAGCTTGGAACCGAGTACTACAACATGGATTGATCAAGACGGCTTCAGGAAAAATGGCCCCGTCGCAAGGCGGGGTTTTCTTTTTCGGGAAAACCGGCGTTAGTGCAGGACGCGCGGCATCGACAACGTGAACAGGGGGATCTCGGCGTCGAACTTGTTGCCGTCCTCCGCCACCATCTGGTAGGTGCCGTGCATGGTGCCGACCGGCGTCGCCATCGCGGTGCCGCTGGTGTACTCGAAGCTCTCGCCCGGCCGCAGCAGCGGCT
>JAJXTE010000052.1 GCA_021784115.1 Pseudomonadota bacterium
GATCCGTCTTGGCACCCTAGCCCCAACAAGAAATAAGGGGGGAGGGTGATGAAACAATCGGGTGCAACCCTGCTGGAGTTGATGGTCGTCCTTGCCATTGCCGGGATTCTGCTGGCGATCGGCGTTCCCGCCTTTGCCGCTCTGGTCCAGTCAAGCCGTCTATCGAGTGCCACCAACGAACTGGTCGCGTCGCTGCACCTCGCACGCAGCGAGGCGATCAAGGGCAATTCGCGCGTGGTGATGTGCATCTCGGAAACGGGAACATCCTGTGCCGCCCGCGGCGGCTGGCACCAGGGTTGGCTGATGTTCCATGACGTTAACGACAATGCGGCGCTGGATGAGGGCGAGGCGGTGATCCTGACGAGGCAGGCGTTTCCAGCGGGATTCAGGCTGACGGGTAACCGATGGATTAGCAACAACATCGCCTACACGCCAAGTGGTGCGACCCGACTGATTTCGGGTGTCCTTCAGGTCGGCACCTTCACGTTGTGCAATGAGTCTGACGCGTCGGGAATGGCAAGGCAGGTCATCGTCAGCAGCACCGGCCGGCCGCGCACCGTCAGGACAACAGTCGCCGCCTGCCCGTGAACGAGGGGCTCAGGCCAGCCCTTTAGGCAGGGCAAACGCAACGCTCTCCCGTGCGCCATCGAGATTCGCTACCGAGCCGATGCCAAGTTCGCCCAGGCGTTCGATCACCTCGCGCACCAGGATTTCCGGCGCCGATGCGCCTGCGGTGAGGCCGACCCGGCTTTTCCCCGCGACCCACTCGGCGTGGATTTCCGCGGCGTTGTCCACCATGTAGGCGGGCACGCCCAGGTTCTGCGCAACTTCGCGCAACCGGTTCGAGTTCGAGCTCGTCGGCGATCCCACCACGATGACCACGTCGCATTGCGGCGCCAGCGCCTTCACGGCGTCCTGGCGGTTCTGCGTGGCGTAGCAGATGTCGTCCTTTTTCGGGCCGGTGATGTGGGGGAAGCGTGCGCGCAGGGCGTCGACCACCCGCGCGGCGTCATCCACCGACAGCGTGGTCTGGGTGACGTAGGCAAGCTTGTCGGGGTCGGCCACGCGCAGGGTGGCGACATCTTCGGGCGTTTCCACCAGGTACATCCCCCCCTGCGACTGGCCCAGGGTGCCCTCGACCTCGGGGTGCCCCTTGTGGCCGATCATCACGATCTCGAGCCCCTTGTCGCGCATCTTGCTGACTTCGACGTGCACCTTGGTGACCAGCGGGCACGTGGCGTCAAACACGTTCAAACCGCGCGCGGCCGCTTCGGCGCGCACCGCTTGCGACACGCCGTGCGCGCTGAAGATGACGGTGGCGCCGGCGGGTACTTCAGCGAGTTCTTCGACGAATATCGCGCCCTTGGCCTTGAGGTCGTTGACGACGAAGGTGTTGTGGACGACTTCGTGGCGCACATAGATCGGCGCGCCGAACTTTTCCAGCGCGCGCTCGACGATGGCGATGGCACGATCGACGCCGGCGCAGAAGCCGCGCGGATTGGCGAGCAGGATGGTGGAGGTCATGGGCGTTCCAGGATCACAGGATGTGGACGATTTCGTTAATCGGTTTGCGCATCACCTTCGCTCCCTCGCCCACTGGTGGGAGAGGGTTGGGGAGAGGGCAGAATACGCACAATCTCAACCTCAAACTCTACAGACAGATCGGCGAGCGGATGATTGAAGTCGATCTTCACCGCGTCGTCACCGATCTTCAGGATGCGGCCGGCCAGCGTCTGGCCGTTGGGCATGGCGAATTCGACCAGCTGGTCGACCGTGAATTCCATTTCGGCAGGAAGATCGGTTTTGGGGAGGGTCTGGACCAGGTCGGGCTGGCTGGTGCCGAAGGCCTGCCAGGGATCGAGCAGGAACACGTGGCGCTCGCCGGGGACGAGATCGAACAGCCATTGCTCCAGCGTCGGTGCCAGGGTGCCAGCGCCGAGCGTCACGGTTTCCGGTTCGGCATCGTCGAAGTTGGAGACGATATCGTCGCCCCCTCGCGGGCGCAGCGCATAGCGGAGCAGGACCGTATCGCCTGCCGCGACCGCACGGGCGTTCATGGCTTGCTGGCCACGGCGCGCTTGCCGCGCAGGCTGTCCCAGATCAGCAGGGCGGCGCCGACGGTGATGGCGGAATCCGCCACGTTGAAGGCCGGCCAGGCAAAGCTCTTGTAGTGGAAGTACAGGAAGTCGACGACATGGCCGAGCACCACGCGGTCGATGACGTTGCCGAGCGCGCCGCCGAGCACCAGTGCCAACGGAAAAGCCAGGCGGGGATCGCGGTCGTGGCGCTTCAGCAGGCGCACGATGATCACGGTGGCGACGATGCCCACGGCGATGAAGAACCAGCGCTGCCAGCCGCCGGCATCGGCCAGGAAGCTGAACGCCGCGCCGGTATTGTGCACCCGCACCAGCGAGAAGAACGGCAGCACCGGAATGAATTCCTGGTAGTCGAGCGTGGCGGACACCCACCATTTGGTCAGATGGTCGATCACGATGACGGCGAGCGCCAGGCCCAGCCACTTGCGCATCGCGGGATTCAGGAGATCACGCATGCCTGCGCACCTCGCCGTCGCCATACAGATTGCTGACGCAGCGTCCGCACAGGCCGGGATGGCCGGCGTTTGCGTCGACGTCGGCGCGGTAGTGCCAGCAGCGCTCGCATTTCTTGGCCGCGCTCGGGGTGACGTCGACGCGGTCGGCGTCGGCCCCAACGACGCGCGCCTGCGAGGTGATCAGCACGAAGCGCAGGTCGTCGCCCAGCGGCGCCAGCAGGGCCTGCGTGCCGGGGCTGGCGTGCAGCGTCACTTCAGCCTGCAGCGAGGAGCCGATGCCGCCAGCGACGCGCACGGTCTCGAGCTCCTTCTGCACGTCGGCGCGCACCGCGCGGATGCGGCTCCAGCGTTCGAGCAGATCGGCCTCGCCGGCCTGCACCGGCAGGTCGTGCCAGCTGTGCAGGAACACCGAGCCATCCTCGCCTGCCAGCTGCGCCCATACTTCCTCGCCGGTGAACGACAGGATCGGCGCCATCCAGCACGTGAGCGCGTGGGTCAGATGGTGCAGCGCGTTCTGCGCGGCGCGGCGGTCGCGGCTGTCGGCGCCGCTGGTATAGAGGCGATCCTTCAGGATGTCGAGATAGAAGCCGCCGAGGTCTTCCGAGCAGAAGCTTTGCAGCTTTTGCACGATGAAGTGGAATTCGTAGGCGTCGTAGTGCGCCTGCAGTTCGCCTTGCAATTCTCGGGTCAATGCCAGTGCATAGCGGTCGATTTCCAGCCAGTCAGCCACCGGCAGCGCGTGTGCTTGCGGGTCGAAGTCCGACAGGTTGGCGAGCAGGAATTTCAGCGTGTTGCGAATCCTTCGATAGCTCTCCACCACGCGTTTCAGGATCTCGTCCGAGATGGTGAGTTCGCCGGAATAGTCGGTGGTCGCGACCCACAGCCGCAGGATGTCGGCGCCGAACTGGTCCATCACCTTCTGCGGCGCGATGACGTTGCCCTTCGACTTGCTCATCTTGTGGCCCTTGCCGTCGACTACGAAGCCGTGGGTGAGCAGGGCTTTGTAGGGCGCGTGGCCGTCCGTCGCGCAGCCGGTGAGAAGCGACGACTGGAACCAGCCGCGATGCTGGTCCGAGCCTTCCAGGTAGAGGTCGGCCGGGTGCGCGAGCTCGGGGCGGCGCTTCAGCACGCAGGCGTGGGTGACGCCGGAATCGAACCACACATCGAGCGTGTGGCCGGTCTTGTCGTAGTGTGCAGCGT
Organism: Pseudomonadota bacterium; assembly: GCA_021784115.1. GTDB lineage: Bacteria > Pseudomonadota > Gammaproteobacteria > Burkholderiales > Thiobacillaceae > Thiobacillus. Next base: position 3,752 of record JAJXTE010000052.1, read on the forward strand.
CGTCACCCAGCAGATCGGCCGGGTCGAGCGCAAACCATGCTTCGATGCCCGCCGCTTCGACGCGTCTGGCCACGATTTCCAGCAGCTCCGCCGTGCGCGGGTGCAGCTCGCCGGTTTCCTTGTGGGTGAAGAAGGGCATCGGCACCCCCCAGTTGCGCTGGCGCGAGACGCACCAGTCGGGGCGGTTCCCGATCATCGCTTCCAGCCGCGCGCGGCCCCAGGAGGGGAAGAACCGGGTGTGGTCAACAGCTGCCATCGCCTGCTCGCGCAGGGTTGTCCGCTCTCCGCTCTCCGTTCCCCGCTCTACGTCATCCATGCCGATGAACCACTGCCGCGTGGCGCGGAAAATGGTCGGCGTCTTGTGGCGCCAGCAGTGCGGGTAGCTGTGCAGCAGCTTCTCGTGCGCCAGCAGGCTGCCGCTCGCTTCCAGCGTTTCCACGATCAGCGGATTCGCCTGCCAGATGCTCATGCCGCCGACCAGCGGCACGCTGCCGTAGAAACGACCGTCGTCGCCGACCGGGTTATCGACCTTCAGACCGTAGCGGCTGCCCACCACGTAGTCGTCGAGGCCGTGGCCGGGCGCGGTGTGCACGGCGCCGGTGCCGGCGTCGGCGGTGACGTGGTCTCCCACGATCACCGGCACCTGACGTTCCTGGAACGGGTGCCACAGCAGCACGCCTTCGAGCGCCTGGCCGGTGGTGTGCGCGATGACCTCGGCGCCTTCAGCGAGGCCATACCGAGTCAGCGCGGCTTCGCGCAGGCTGTCGGCGAGGATCAGGAGGCCCTTGGCCGTGCGCACCAGGGCGTACTGAAAATCGGGATGCAGCGCCACCGCCTGGTTGGCCGGCAGCGTCCACGGCGTCGTGGTCCAGATGACAATCTGGATCGGCGCGTCGATCGCCGCAATGTCGAAGCGCCTGGCAAGGTCGGCATGGTCGGCCACGGCGAAGCCGACGTCGATCGCGGGCGAGGTCTTGTCCTCGTACTCGACTTCGGCTTCGGCCAGCGCCGAGCCGCAGTCGACGCACCAGTGCACGGGCTTGGCGCCCTGGTAGAGGTAGCCCGCCTGCTGGATCTGCCCCAGCACGCGCAGGCTGTCGGCCTCGAACTTGAAGTCCATGGTGCGGTAGGGATGGTCCCAGTCGCCCAGTACGCCGAGGCGGATGAAGTCGGCCTTCTGGCGCTCGATCTGCTCGGCGGCGTAGGCACGGCACAGTTCGCGGAACTTCGCCGGGGGGATGTCCTTGCCGTGTGTTTTCTCGACCTGCAGCTCGATCGGCAGGCCGTGGCAGTCCCAGCCCGGCACGTAGGGCGCGTCGAAGCCGCTCAAGGTCTTGGCCTTGACGATGATGTCCTTGAGGATCTTGTTGACCGCATGGCCGATGTGAATGTCGCCGTTGGCGTAGGGCGGGCCGTCGTGCAGGATGAATTTGGGGCGGCCGGCGGCGGCCTTGCGAATCGCCTCGTAGCGCTTTTTCTCCTGCCAGCTTTTGACCCAGCCGGGTTCGCGCTTGGCGAGATCGCCGCGCATTGGGAAGGGGGTGTCGGGCAGGTTGAGCGTGGTCTTGTAATCAGGCATGGCGTCTGGGTTTATTTAAGCTTGGCCAGGAAGGCTTTGGCGTTGTCGACATCGCAGCGGATCTGCGCGACCAGGCTGTCGAGGTCGGGGTATTTTTCTTCGTCGCGCAGCTTGTGCAGGAAGTCCACGCGCACGCGACGGCCGTAGATCTCGGCCTTGAAATCGAACAGGTGTACTTCGAGCACGGGCACGGCATCTGCACCCTTGACGGTGGGGCGCTTGCCCAGGCTCGCCACGCCCGGCAGCGGCGAGCCGTTGAGGCCGTACAGTTCGACCGCGAAGATGCCCATCAGCGGCGGCCGGTTGTGCTTGAGCTGGATGTTGGCGGTGGGAAAGCCGATGTCGCGCCCCAGCTTGTCGCCGTGCACCACGCGCCCGGAGATGCTGTAGGGGCGACCGAGCAGGCGCGCCGCATGCTCGAGTTCACCGGCCGCGAGCGCCTGCCGCACTGCGGTGGACGAGGATCGCTCGCCCGCGACCTCAACCGTGGGCAGAAACTCGGCGTCGAAGCCGAGCGTCTCGCCCGCTTTTTTCAGCAGGGCGAAATCGCCCGCACGCTTGGCACCGTAGCGGAAATCGTCGCCCACCAGGACGTATTTTGCCTGGAGGGTGTCGCCGAGCACCTGTTCGATGAAGGCTTCGGCCGTGAGTGCCGAGAATGCGCGGTCGAAACGGAACACGTGCAGCCGGTCGATCCCCAGGCGTTGCAGGCATTCGGCCTTTTCGCGCAGGCTCGACAGCCGCGCGGGTGCCTGCTCGGGGGCGAAGAACTCGCGCGGATGCGGTTCGAAGCTCAGCACGCAGGTCGGCAGGCCGCGCGCCCGCCCCACGTCCTGCAGGCGGGCGAGCATGGCCTGGTGCCCGAGGTGCAGGCCGTCGAAGTTGCCGATGGTGACCGCGTGGGGCGTGCCGAGAGGACGAAAACCGTGGGTGATGCGCATGGCGTGAAGCGAAAGGGGAACCGGCGCGAAAAGGACTAATTCTAGCCGATTCAGCGACTTATTCGGCTGCCTTGCGCACGAACTGCCGGGGACGGAAGCCCATCAGGCCCAGTGCCGCGAAATACAGCGCGATGCCGCCGCCGACCAGCAGCGCCAGCCGGACCAGCCGCTCGTAGGAGCGGGCAGCCAGCCACCACTGTTCCTCGCCCATGGCGAAGTAGAGCATGACAGCCATCAGCGACACCGCCAGCAGCACCCGCAGGAAATAAGCGGTCCAGCCCGGTTGCGGCTGGTAGACCCGGTGCTTCTTCAGCAGATGCAGCAGCATGCCGGCGTTGAGGCAGGCGGCCAGCCCGATCGACAGCGCCAGGCCGGCGTGGCCCAGCGGGCCGATGAAGACGAGGTTCATCAACTGGGTGGCGACGAGGGTGAAAATGGCGACCTTGACCGGCGTGCGGATGTTCTGCCGCGCGTAAAACCCGGGCGCCAGAACCTTGACCAGGATCAGCCCGACCAGCCCGAGGCTGTAGGCCACCAGCGCCTGCTGGGTCATGGCGACGTCGTGGGCGTCGAACGCACCGTAGCGGAACAGGGTGGTGATGAGCGGCACCGCCAGCACCGCCAGCGCCGCCGCGGAAGGCAGCGCGAGCAGCAGGGTCAGCCGCAGCCCCCAGTCGAGCAGCTTCGAATATTCGGCCGGGGAGTCGTCGGCGTAATGCCTGGCCAGGCTGGGCAGGAGGATGGTGCCCAGCGCCACCCCCAGCATGCCGGTCGGGAATTCCATCAGGCGGTCGGCGTAATACAGCCATGACACGCTGCCGGTGGCGAGGAAGGACGCGAAGATCGTGTTGATGAGCAGGCTGATCTGCGCCACCGACACCCCCAGCGTGGCGGGCGCCATCAACTGCAGAATCCGGTGCACGCCGGGATCGTTGATGTGCCGCGTGGGGCGCGGCAGCATGCCGATTCTCATCATGTGCGGCAGCATCCATGCAAGCTGAAGCACGCCGCCCAGCGCCACGCCCCAGCCCAGCGCCAGCACCGGCGGGTCGAAATAGGGCGCGAGCCACAGCGCCGCGCTGATCATGGCCACGTTGAGCAGTACCGGCGCAAACGCGGGTACCGAGAACTTGCTGTAGGTGTTGAGCACGCCGGCCGCCAGCGCCACCAGCGAAATGAACACGATGTAGGGGAAGGTAATGCGCAGCAGCGTGACGGTGAGCGCGAATTTTTCCGGGTCGGCCCGGAACCCCGGCGCGCTGACGTAGGCCACCCAGGGCGCCCCCACGATGCCCAGCAGGGCGACCACGACCAGCGTCAGCGTGAGCGCGGTGCCGACCTGGTTGACCAGGGTATGGGTGGCATCATGCCCCTTGCGGCTTTTGTATTCCGCGAGGATGGGCACGAAGGCCTGCGAAAACGCGCCTTCGGCAAACAGCCGCCGCAGCAGGTTGGGAATCTTGAAGGCGACGAAGAAGGCGTCGGTGAGCATCCCGGCGCCGAACACGCGCGCGATGATGGTGTCGCGCACGAATCCCATAATGCGGGAGAGCAGGGTCATGCTGCTGACCGCAGCGAGGGCTTTGAGGAGGTTCATGGGCGGGCCGGGTTTTGCGCGCATTGTGCGGGTCGCGCGGTCGCGCTGCAACTCCGATTGCGGCAGGCTTGATTTTTTGACGCGTTGTCCCGTACAATCGCGGGCTTTGGTGAATCTGCCCGGTGGTCAACAGGGCAGTTCAGATTAGATTATTTGCCTCGCCCAATAGAAAGGGCGTGGCCTACAGGAGCAGAATATATGGCGAACTCCGCCCAGGCGCGCAAGCGCGCACGTCAAGCCAGCGCCCAGCGCGACAGCAACATGAGCCAGCGTTCCGAACTCCGCACCGCGATCAAGAAGGTGCGCAAAGCCATCGAAGCGGGCGACAAGGCCGCTGCGCAGCAGGTGTTCCAGGCTTCCATGAGCGTGATCGACAGCATCGCCGACAAGCAGATCGTTCACAAGAACAAGGCCGCGCGCCACAAGAGCCGTCTGTCGCAGGCGGTCAAGAGCATGGCCTGAGCGTCGGACGCTCAAGGGCAACAACCCGCACCACAAAAAAACGCCGCAATCAGCGGCGTTTTTTCATTTCCGGTCCCGCCGATGTCGTTCAGTCGGCGTTCTCGGTGAGCAGTTCGTTGCTTTCGGCAAACGACTGCAAGAAACGGTAGGCGTTGGGATCGCTCGCCTTGAGCTTTTTATCCACCACCACGCAGCGAATGCCGTCCAGCGTGGTGGGCTGCACATAGGGCGAATAGTTGGTGCGGTTGTTGGGGTCGACGACGGCGAATGCACCCGCCAGGCGGTCGGCCCAGTCGCTCGGGCGGAACCGCGAGCCCTTGCTGGTGATCCCGCGAATGATGAAAGGGGCGTTGGCGGTGGCGTCATCCATGGGGGGCGGGCGGCATAAGGAGTTGTCGAATTTTAGCATGCAGGCAAAACCGGGAAGCGGCGGCAGGCTTGCGTGATGGTGGCATTTTGAAGATACTGGCGCGGGTCTTACCTGACCAAATTGGTCAACAATTCATAAAGAGGAGGAAACCATGAAAAACCCGCTGGATTCGCTGTGGGGAACTGTCATCGCCGGCGTCGTGCTGACCGCCGTGCTTTACGTCTTTGCCAGAAACTTTTTGGGCTGAGGGAGATTAGGCAATGGAAAATATCAATATCGTTGCTGCGCTGGCCCGCTGGATCCATTTCATGGCAGGCGTGATGTGGATCGGTTTGCTGTATTACTTCAATTTCGTACAGGTGGCGGCACTGAAGAATGCTGCCGCCGATGGCACCGCAGCCGGCATCACCAAGCACGTCGCGCCACGCGCCCTGCTGTTCTTCCGCTGGGCGGCGGTGGTGACCTGGCTCGCCGGCGCCGCCTTGTTGGGCCCGTATTTCGTTGATGCCTTCCTGCTGCGCAACGGCATGGGCGGGATCGGCATCGGCGCCTGGCTGGGTACCATCATGCTGTTCAACGTCTGGGTGCTGATCTGGCCGAACCAGAAGAAGATACTTGGCATGGTTTCGGCCACCGACGACGAGAAGAACAAGGCGCGCCGGGTGGCGTTCCTGGCATCCCGCACCAATACCATGCTGTCGATTCCCATGCTGTTCTTCATGGCGGGCGGGTGGTCTCACCGGGCGCTTTTCGGCCTATAATCAAGGCGCTGCATGACAAGCACGGCGGCTCTGGCCGCCGTTTTTTATTTCGCTGTTTCATTCAGGTTGAGCAGCTATTTCAGGACAGCCTGGCTGAGGACTGCCATGACAACACATTTGATGAACACCTATAACCGCCAGCCCGTCGCCTTCGTGCGCGGCGAGGGCGCCTATCTGTGGGACGACGCCGGCAAGCGGTATCTCGATGCGGTCGCCGGCGTGGCGGTGAACGCGCTCGGGCATGCCCATCCCAAGCTGGTGAAAGCGATCGCCGACCAGGCCGCGACGCTGATCCATTCATCCAACCTGTATCGCGTGCCGCGCCAGGAGGAGCTGGCCGACCGGCTGTGCGCGCTGTCGGGCATGGAGCGTGCGTTCTTCTGCAACTCGGGCTGCGAGGCCAACGAGGCGGCGATCAAGCTGGCGCGCCTGTATGGCCATGGCAAGGGCATCGAGGTGCCGACCATCATCGTGATGGAAAAGGCCTTCCATGGCCGCACCATGGCGACGCTGACCGCGACCGGCAGCCGCAAGATCCAGGCAGGCTTCGAGCCGCTGCTGACGGGCTTCGCGCGGGTGCCCTTCAATGATCTGGAGGCGATCCGCCATGTCGCCGAGCACAACAAGAGCGTGGTCGCCGTGCTGCTCGAAACGGTGCAGGGCGAAGGCGGCATCAATGTGCTGCCCTCCGACTACCTCGTCGAACTGCGGCAGCTTTGCGATGTCCACGGCTGGCTGCTGATGCTGGACGAGGTGCAGACCGGCATCGGCCGCACCGGCACCTGGTTCGGCTTCCAGCATTCCGGCGTGATGCCGGACGTGATGGCGTTGGCCAAGGGGCTGGGCGGTGGCATGCCGATCGGCGCGTGCCTGGCGCGCGGCGCCGCGGCGGAGGTTTTCCAGCCGGGCAATCATGGCTCGACCTTCGGTGGCAACCCGCTGGCGTGCGCCGCGGCACTGGCAACGCTGGCCGCCATCGAGGAAGAGCGCCTGCTGGATAACGCGAAGCTGCGCGGTGAAGCGATCCGTGCCGGCCTGCGCAGCGCGCTGAATGGCGTGCACGGCGTGGTCGACATCCGCGGCGAAGGCATGATGATCGGTATCGAACTCGATCGCCCCTGCGGCGAGCTGGTTGCCGTGGCGCGCGACGCCGGGGTGCTGATCAACGTCACCGCCGATTCGGTGATCCGCCTGGTTCCGCCGCTCATCTACGGCGCGGCCGAGGTCGATGCGCTGGTCGCGGCGGTGTCCGGCGTGGTCAGAAACTATCTGCAGCAGGCCGCGTGATGCTGAAGCATTTTCTGCAATTCAAGGATCTGTCGCGCGACGAACTGCTGTATCTGTTCGAACGCACGCGGCTGATCAAGTCGCGCTTCAAGCGCTACCAGCCGTATCACCCCCTGGTCGACCGGACGCTGGCGATGATTTTCGAGAAAAGCTCGACCCGCACCCGGCTGTCGTTCGAGGCAGGCATGCACCAGCTCGGCGGTTCGGCGATCTACCTCAACACCCGCGATACCCAGCTGGGGCGCGGCGAGCCGGTGGAAGACGCCGGCGAGGTCATCTCGCGCATGGTCGACATCGTGATGATTCGCACCTTCGAGCAGGAGATCATCGAGCGTTTTGCCAGCCACTCGCGGGTGCCGGTGATCAACGGGCTGACCAACGAATACCACCCGTGCCAGATCCTCGCCGACATCTTCACCTTCATCGAGCATCGCGGCTCGATCCAGGGCAAGACGGTGGCGTGGATCGGCGACTCCAACAACATGTGCAACACCTGGCTGCAGGCGGCCGAAGTGCTCGACTTCAACGTGCACGTGTCGACCCCGCCCGGCTACGAGGTCGAGCCCGAACGCGCAAATCTCTACGGGACCGACAACTACGAGAGCTTTGCCGATCCGATGGACGCCTGCCGCGGCGCCGATCTGGTCACCACCGACGTGTGGACCAGCATGGGCTGGGAAGCGGAAAACGACGAGCGCCTGAAAGCTTTCGCCGACTGGCAGGTGGATGCCGAGATGATGGCTGCCGCGAAATCCGATGCCGTCTTCATGCACTGCCTGCCGGCGCACCGCGGCGAGGAAGTCACCGCCGAGGTGATAGACGGCCCGCAGTCGGTGGTGTGGGACGAGGCAGAGAACCGCCTGCACGTGCAGAAGGCCTTGATGGAATACCTGTTACTCGGAAAAGTGGAAAGCTGAACATGAACATTGCCTACTTCAAGGACATGGATTCGCTCTATGTCGAAATCAGTCCGGAAAACCCCGCGCAGTCGTGGGAAGCGCACGAGGGCATCGTCCTCAACCTGTCGGAAGACGGCCGCGTCGTCGGCATCGAAATCGAGAAGGCGAGCCTCGCGACCAACCTGGACATCCTGAAGATCGGCGGTTTCCCCGGCCAGATCGAGATCATCGACAAGAACACATCCGGCACCACCCACTGAATCCAACCACCATGAGCGACATCAAGAAAGTTGTACTGGCCTATTCCGGCGGTCTCGACACCTCGGTCATCCTGAAATGGCTGCAGGACACCTACCAATGCGAAGTGGTGACCTTCACCGCCGATCTGGGGCAGGGCGAGGAACTCGAGCCGGCGCGCGCCAAGGCGCTGCAGTTCGGCATCAAGCCCGAGCAGATCTACATCGACGACCTGCGCGAGGAGTTCGTGCGCGATTTCGTCTTCCCGATGTTCCGCGCCAACACCGTGTACGAAGGCGAATACCTGCTCGGTACCTCGATCGCGCGCCCGCTGATCGCCAAGCGCCTGATCGAGATCGTCAACGAGACCGGCGCCGACGCGATCTGCCACGGCGCCACCGGCAAGGGCAACGACCAGGTGCGCTTCGAGCTCGGCGCCTATGCGCTGAAGCCCGACGTCAAGGTGATCGCGCCCTGGCGCGAGTGGGATCTGCTCTCGCGCGAGAAGCTGCTCGCCTACGCCGAGACCCACGGCATCCCCATCGACATGAAGCACCGCCAGGGCGGTTCGCCGTACTCGATGGACGCCAACCTGCTGCACATCTCGTACGAAGGCCGCCACCTGGAAGATCCGAACGCGGAAGCCGAGGAGGACATGTGGCGCTGGACCGTGTCGCCGGAGAAGGCGCCCGATCAGTCCGAGTACCTCACCCTCGACTACAGGCAGGGCGACGTGGTGGCGATCAACGGCGTCGGCATGCGCGCGCACGAGGTGCTGGCCAAACTGAATGCGATCGGCGGCAAGCACGGCATCGGCCGGCTCGACCTGGTGGAAAACCGCTACGTCGGCATGAAATCGCGCGGCTGCTACGAAACCCCCGGAGGCACCATCCTGCTTAAGGGGCACCGCGCGATCGAATCGATCACGCTCGACCGCGAGGTCGCGCATCTGAAGGATGATTTGATGCCGCGCTACGCCAGCCTGATCTACAACGGTTACTGGTGGGCGCCCGAGCGTGTGGCGCTGCAGACGCTGATCGACCACACCCAGCAGCACGTCAACGGCACGGTGCGGCTGAAGCTCTACAAGGGCAACGTCACCGTCGTCGGTCGCGACTCGAAGTCCGATTCGCTGTTCGACTCGACCATCGCCACCTTCGAGGACGACGCCGGTGCCTACGACCAGAAGGATGCAGGCGGCTTCATCAAGCTCAACGCGCTGCGCATGCGCATCGCGGCCAAACTCGACGCCAAGAGGAAGAAATAAGCATGTCCCAGTTCGACAATGTATCGGTTGTTTCCAAGGCCAACGTCTATTTCGACGGCAAGTGCGTGTCGCACAGCATCACGCTGGCCGACGGCACCAAAAAATCGGTCGGCGTGATCCTGCCGGCCACGCTCACGTTCAACACCGGCGCGCCGGAAATCATGGAAACCGTGGCGGGCACATGCCGCGTCAAGCTGGCCGGCGAGAGCGAGTGGAAGACCTACGGTGCCGGGCAGTCGTTCAAGGTGCCGGGCAATTCCAGCTTCGACATCGAGGTGTCGGGCGAGCCGTATCACTACGTCTGCCATTTCGGCTGAGCGCTGAATCATGACCACCGTCACCGTCGTCAGGAAGGATGGCCGCATCGCGATTGCGGCGGACACGCTGACGAAGTGGGGCGGCGGCAAGGAATCCGCCGACTACGTGGCGAATCACGAGAAGATCATCCGCGTCGGCGACAGCTACGTCGCGATCACCGGCTCGGCGACCTTCAAGCTGATCCTGGCCGATTACTTTTCCTCGCTGGAAGTGCCGCCGCAGCTGGATTCGGTGGCCAGCATCTTCAGCGTGTGGAATGCCCTGCACGGCGTTCTCAAGGAACAGTATTATTTGCAGACAGGCGAGGACAAGGAAGAAGACCTGGAGTCCAGCCGCATGGACGTGCTGATCGCCAACCCGCGCGGCATCTTCGGCGTGGCGGCGCACCGCACGGTGCAGGAGTTTTCGAAGTTCTATGCCTACGGCAGCGGCAGCCCCTATGCACTGGGCGCGATGTACGCGGCCTACCGCGCACCTTCGCTCGATGCCGAGGCGGTGGCGCGGCTGGGCGTGATGGCCGCGGCCGAA
>JAJXTE010000053.1 GCA_021784115.1 Pseudomonadota bacterium
CCCTGCGTTCCAGCCGTGCAACCCGGAAGAATCCATCCTTCACCGAACTGGTGACGGCGGTGAGCGCACGCCTCAAACAGCTCAAATACGAACAGACGCCGTGCCTGCTCGGTCCGCAGCAAATTGTGAAAATGCCGGTGCCATGGGGCAGCCAGCCGGTTCCGGGCAAGCGCAAAAAACCCCGCGCTCGGCGTTCGAAATAAGCCTTGATTGAAGGAACACCCGCACGGCCGGCTGGCAAGAGGAGACTACCCAATGGCTATCCTGATGTTTCTGAACCTGGACGGCATCGAGGGTGAATCGAGCGACGCCGGACACAGGCACGAGATCGAGCTTCTATCCTATGACTGGGGCGAATCGCACATGCTGGCGGGCTCCGGCGTTGGTGCAGGCGGGGGCGGCAGCATCGGCAAAATCGAGATGCAGGATTTTCACTTCTGCATGCACGTCAATCAGGCCTCGCCCAAGCTCTTTCTCGCGTGCGCCGCCGGCACCCATATCAAGCGCGCCGTTCTCAGTGTGCGCCACACGGGCAACACGCAATCCGATTTCCTCAGGTGGACGCTGTCCGATGTATTGGTTACGTCCTATCAGACTGCAGGCGAGGCGACCGCCAAATCCCTGCCTGCCGATCAGATCAGCTTGCATTTCGCAGGGATCGAAGTGGAATATCACCCGCTCAAACCGGACGGTTCCCTGGGCACCGGCATCCAGGCCGGCTGGGATGCGCTGGCGAACAAGCCGGTGTGAGCCGGACTTCACTCGCACGTGACCGCCGTCTCCTGGAAACGCAGGCTGCACTTGGGCATCGACCGTGCCATTCCGACCGAAAACAATCGTCGCGGCCGGGATCGCGAACAGGGAACCCCCCAAGACCCGCCCAGAATGCAGAATGCCCCGTGTCGTTCCAGGCGCACGACGGCCCCTGGTCCGTCGTGCGTGCCCGTGATCAGCTAATCAGCGGCACGATCAGCAGCGCCACGATGTTGATGATCTTGATGAGCGGGTTGACCGCGGGGCCGGCGGTGTCCTTGTAGGGATCGCCGACGGTATCGCCCGTAACGGCTGCCTTGTGTGCTTCTGATCCCTTGCCGCCGTAGTTGCCCTCCTCGATGTATTTCTTGGCGTTGTCCCACGCGCCGCCGCCGGTGGTCATGGAAATCGCCACGAAGATGCCGGTGATGATGGTGCCGACCAGCACGCCGCCCAGGGCCTGGGCGCCGAGGGTGAGGCCGACGATGACGGGAACCGCGACCGGCAGCAGCGAGGGCAGGATCATCTCCTTGATCGCGGCCTTGGTCAGCATGTCGACGCAGGTGCCGTATTCGGGCTTGCCGGTGCCTTCCATGATGCCGGGGATTTCCTTGAACTGGCGGCGCACTTCCACCACCACGGAACCGGCGGCGCGGCCGACCGCCTCCATGCCCATTGCCCCGAACAGGTAGGGCACCATGCCGCCGATGAAGAGGCCGATGATGACCATATGGTTCGACAGGTCGAAGCTCAGCGCGGCGTTTCCATGCGAGGTCAGCGCATGGGTGTAGTCGGCGAACAGCACCAGCGCAGCCAGGCCGGCGGAGCCGATCGCATAGCCCTTGGTGACGGCCTTGGTCGTGTTGCCGACCGCGTCGAGCGGGTCGGTGATGTTGCGGATGCTGTCCGGCAGACCGGCCATTTCGGCGATGCCGCCGGCGTTGTCGGTGATCGGTCCGTAGGCGTCGAGCGCGACGATGATGCCGGCCATCGACAGCATCGAGGTGGCGGCAATGGCGATGCCGTACAGGCCGGCCAGTTCATACGCGCCCCAGATGGCGGCGCAGACGGCCAGAACCGGCGCCGCGGTGGACTTCATCGACACGCCCAGGCCGGCGATGACGTTGGTGCCGTGGCCGGTGGTGGAGGCCTGCGCAATGTGGCGCACCGGGCTGAACTCGGTCGCAGTGTAGTACTCGGTGATCCACACCATGGCGGCGGTCAGCGCCAGGCCGATCAGGGTGGCGAAATACAGGTTCATCGACGTCACCAGCGTGCCGTTGATCATCACGCCCTCCCCCATCATCCAGTTGGTGATGGGATAGAACGCGACCGCAGCCAGCACGCCCGACACGATCAGGCCGCGATACAGCGCGTTCATGATCTTGCCGCCTTCACGCGCCTTGACGAAATACGTGCCGACGATGGAGGCGATGATGGAGAAGCCGCCCAGCACCAGCGGATAGATCACCGCTTCGGGCGAGCCGGTGATCAGGAGGCCACCCAGCAGCATGGTGGCGATGATGGTCACGGCGTAGGTTTCGAACAGGTCGGCGGCCATGCCGGCGCAGTCGCCGACGTTGTCGCCCACGTTGTCGGCGATCACCGCGGGGTTGCGCGGGTCGTCCTCGGGGATGCCGGCTTCGACCTTGCCCACCAGGTCGGCGCCGACGTCAGCGCCCTTGGTGAAGATGCCGCCGCCGAGACGGGCGAAGATGGAAATCAGCGAACCGCCGAAGGCCAGGCCGACCAGTGCGTGCGTCGCGGCTTCGGTGCTTTCGCCCAGCACCAGGGTGAGCACGGCGTAGTAGCCGGCCACGCCGAGCAGACCCAGGCCCACCACCAGCATGCCGGTGATGGCGCCGCCCTTGAAGGCGACGTTCAACGCGGCGTTGAGGCCTTGCGAGGCGGCCTGTGCGGTTCGCACGTTGGCGCGCACCGAGACATTCATGCCGATGTAGCCGGTGAGGCCGGAAAGGAAGGCGCCGAGCGCGAAGCCGACGGCGGTTTGCCAGCCGAGGGAGAGGAAAATTGCGATCAGCAGGATCACGCCGACGATCCCGATGGTGGTGTACTGGCGGTTCAGGTAGGCGGAGGCGCCTTCCTGCACGGCCGCCGAGATTTCCCGCATGCGGTCGTTGCCGGTGGGAAGTCCCAGTATCCACTTGATCGATATGGTCCCGTAGAGCAGTGCGAGCACCGCTGCCACGAGGGCAAACAACAAACCTTCGTTCATGATCTTTATCTCCTCTAACCCCAAAAAAAAACGGCAGCTTTCGCTACCGTCCCCGCTTACGTCTCCTTGCCCATCGCCAGGCCACCCTCGAACCGCGTGCCCGGCTCGAACCCGAATATCCGGTCGAGTTCCAATTCCCGTATCAGTTGATCGACCGCGTCCTGCCCATGCTCGCGCTGCACTTCGGACAGAATCAGCTTGGCTGAATTGCCGTTGTAGAAGCCGCCGAAATCGGCCTGGACTTTCAACAGTTGTTTGGCGCGGTCGAGTGTCATTTTCTCCAGGGGTCAGGGGTGGGGATCCCTGATCCCCGGCCCCTGAATCCTGATCCCTATCAGAGTTTGAACGTGGGCAGCTTCTTCGCCACCGCGATGTTCTTCAGCGTCACGTACACCGGCAGGCCGTCCTTGTATTTCGGATAGTCCTCGCCCTGGATCAGCGGCGTCAGATAGCGCTTGCACTTGTCGGTGATGCCGAAGCCGTCCTTGGTGATGAAGTCGCGCGGCATGAACTTCTCGACGTTCGCCACTTTCGAGAGCGGCGCCATGCCGATCTTGTACTTGTAGGGCTTGTCGGACAGGCGGTCGACAGTGGGCATCACCGAATTGTGGCCCTTGACCGCGAGTTCGACGGCTTTCTTGCCGAGTTCGTAGGCCTGCTTGACGTCGGTCTTGGAAGCGATGTGGCGCGCGGCGCGCTGCAGGTAGTCGGCGACGGCCCAGTGGAACTTGTGGCCGAGCGCGTCCTTGATCATGTTGGCGACAACCGGGGCGGCGCCGCCGAGCTGCGCGTGGCCGAAGGCGTCGCGCGTGCCCTGCTCGGCAAGGAACTTGCCGTCCGGGTAGTGGCAGCCTTCCGAGACGACCACCGTGCAGTAGCCGTGCTCCTTCACCAGCTTGTCGACACGGGCGAGGAATTTCTTCTGGTCGAACTCGATTTCCGGGAACAGGATGACGACCGGGATACCGTGGTCCTCGACCAGTCCGCCGGCGGCGGCGATCCAGCCGGCGTGGCGGCCCATGACCTCGATCACGAACACCTTGGTCGAGGTCTTGGCCATCGAGCGCACGTCGTAGCTGGCTTCCAGCGTGGACACGGCGATGTACTTGGCGACCGAGCCGAAGCCGGGGCAGCAGTCGGTGATCGGCAGGTCGTTGTCGACCGTCTTGGGCACGTGGATCGCCTGGATCGGGTACCCCATCTGCTCGGACAGCTGGCTGACCTTGAAGCAGGTGTCGGCCGAATCGCCGCCGCCGTTGTAGAAGAAGTAGCCGATGTTGTGCGCCTTGAACACTTCGATCAGGCGCTCGTATTCGCGCTTGTTGGCTTCAAGCGACTTCAGCTTGAAGCGGCAGGAACCGAAGGCGCCCGACGGCGTGTTGCGCAGCGCGGCGATGGCGGTGGCGGACTCCTTGGTGGTGTCGATCAGGTCTTCGGTGAGCGCACCGATGATGCCGTTGCGGCCGGCGTAGACCTTGCCGATCTTGTCCTTGTGCTTGCGCGCGGTTTCGATCACGCCGCAGGCCGAGGCGTTGATGACGGCGGTGACGCCGCCGGACTGCGCGTAGAAGGCGTTCATTTTTTTCGCCATGTTGGTGCTTCTCCTCTTTTTCTTGATGAAACCCGGGGCGGGTCTGACAAAACAAAAAGCCCGCGGCGAAGCTGGCTTGGATTACTCAACTGTTGCCGGACGCTTCGCCCTCGGCCAGACGCTTGGCTTCCTCGTCGGCCTGCATTTTCAGCAGCGTGGTAACGCAGTCGCCGATGTCGTCGTATTCCTCGCGTCCGGTGCTGAAGCGGTCGCGGATGCGATAGAAGAACATGCTGCGGTAGCGCGAGTCGCCGGTCTTCGACAGCACGAAATGGCATCCGTGTTCGTTCCAGTAGAAGCCCGGGCACAGCGTCAGTTCGCGGTCGTCGATATGCAGGCGGATTTCGGTTTCAACGTCCTGGATTTCGACGTCCCTGCCGTAGCGTTCCTTCACCGCGCCGGAGACGATCCAGCGTTCGGTGTCGGTCAGCGGGTGAATCTGTTGCGGCATCGTCGCCTTAGCCGAGTGCTTTGAAGATCGAATCGCGGATGCCTTCGACCTTGCCGACGCCGGCGACCTTGACGTACTTGGGTGCGCCGGGTTCGCCGCGCGCGGCCCAGTCGCCGTAGTACTTCACCAGAGGTTCGGTCTGCGCGTGGTAGACGTCGAGGCGCTTCTTCACGGTTTCTTCCTGGTCGTCGTCGCGCTGGATCAGGTCTTCGCCGGTGACGTCGTCCTTGCCGGCCACCTTGGGCGGATTGAACACGACGTGGTAGGTGCGGCCGGACGCCACATGCACGCGGCGGCCGGACATGCGCTTGACGATCTCTTCGTCGGCAACGTCGATCTCGACCACATAGTCGATCGGCACGCCGGCGGCCTTCATCGCCTCGGCCTGCGGGATGGTGCGCGGGAAGCCGTCGAACAGGTAGCCGTTCTTGCAGTCGGCCTCGGTCAGGCGGGCCTTGACCATGCCGATGATAATGTCGTCGGAGACCAGGCCGCCGGCGTCCATGATGGCCTTGGCCTTCATGCCCAGTTCGGTCCCGGCCTTGATCTGCGCACGCAGCATGTCGCCGGTGGATATCTGGGGAATGCCGTATTTTTCCTTGATGTAATTGGCCTGGGTGCCCTTGCCGGCGCCGGGGCCGCCCAACAGAATCAAACGCATTGCGTGTCTCCCTCGATTATGGATGTGTCAAAACCGCACTAGCCTAAGGCAAGCGCGATTCGAACAACACTCAAAATTTTTTATTGGGGGATTCAAGAGGCTGCTATGCAGCCTGAAAAAGGCTGCGGACGCGCGCCAGGTCCTCGGGGGTATCGACGCCCGGAGCGGGCGCGACGGGCGTAATGCCTAGGCTGATGCGGTAGCCGTGCCACAGCACGCGCAACTGTTCGAGCATTTCGCAGCGCTCCAGCGGGGAACTGGCGAGGCTCGCATAGGTACGCAGGAAGCCGGCGCGGTAGGCGTATAGGCCGATGTGGCGCAACGCGCCGAACTCGTGCGGCATCGGCTGCTGCGCGGCGAAGGCGTCGCGCGGCCAGGGAATGGGCGCGCGGCTGAAGTACAGCGCATAGCCGGCTTCGTCGGGCACGACCTTGACGACGTTGGGATTGACGAAGTCGGCGTGGTCGTGGATCGGGTGCGCCAGCGTGGCCATCACCGCGTCGTCGTGCAGCACCAGTTGCCGCGCGGCTTCGCGGATCAGCGCCGGGTCGATCAGGGGTTCGTCGCCCTGCACGTTGACCACCAGCGTGTCGTCCGGCCAGCGCAGCGTTTCGGCCACCTCGACCAGGCGCTCGGTGCCGGACTGGTGCGCCGGCGAGGTCATCAGGGCCTGATAGCCGGCTGCTTCGACGGCCTGCTGCACGCGCGCGTCATCGGTCGCGACCACCACCGATTCGGCGCCCGCCTGCAGGGCGCGTTCCAGCACGCGCAGCACCATGGGCCGCCCGCCGATATCCGCCAGCGGCTTGCCCGGCAGACGGCTCGACGCGTAACGCGCGGGGATGACGACGCGGAAATGCACGGGTCAGCCTCAAGCCTTGCTCTGGATTTCGTCTGGCGACAGCGCACGCGCCTCTTCCGGAAGCATCACCGGAATATCGTCGCGGATGGGATAGGCGAGGCGACACGCCCGGCACACCAGTTCATGCGCGGATTTTTTCCAGTCGAGCGGCCCCTTGCAGACTGGGCAGACGAGGATTTCAAGTAGCTTCGGGTTCATCGATACGGGTCCTGTAAAACGCGGGCGCCTCGGCCATTTCGGGCTGCTGAGACTTGCTCTGATAAAGATGGATATCGGCGACCGACAGCAGCGTCACCAGGTCGTTGCCGTCGCGCGGCGCCTGGCTGACGCCCAGGCTCACCGCCATCGGCAGGCCGTTGCTGGCGCTCCAGGCCTCGGTACGGGCCTCGATGCGCTCGAAAATCTGGTGGATGGCGGCGGCGTCGCGCTGCGGCAGGATGGCGACGAATTCGTCGCCGCCCCAGCGTCCGCATACGCCCATTTCGGCGGACTCGTTGAATATCTGCGCAAACTCGGCCAGCACGCGGTCGCCGACCCCATGCCCATAGCGATCATTGACCATCTTGAACTGGTTCAGATCGGCGAACAACACGGTGGCCGGCGTGCTCGCATCGGCCTTGTCGAAGATGCTGTCTGCGGCGGCCAGGAGGCCGTGACGGTTGAGGAGTCCGGTCAGCGTATCAAAACGGCTGCGGTAGTCGAGCTGACGGCGCTGCTCCTCGATGCGCCCCATCAGGATGTAGGCGTACAAGGCCAGGGTGACCCAGAACACGCCGAAAAACACGTCGCCTGCACTGACATCGAACCCGCCCACGCGATAGCGGAAAGCGAAGGCGATCGCCATGCCGAGAAACGCGCCGCCCAGTACTTCGGCAAACAGGCGCATGCCGTAACGCATGCCGTTGCCTAGCAGCACCATCAGGAACGCCAGCGCAGACGGCGGGATCGGATTGGGGTCGTGCATCACGCAGAGCGTGACGATGATCAGATCGGCGCTCATGGCGCTGCGGATTTTCGCGAGCGTGACGCCCTGCAGCGCCTGCCGGAAGAACCAGCTGTTGACGAAAAAATAAACGCCCAGGGCGACCAGCAACTGCTCGATGCTGAACAGCACCGGGCGGACGCTTTCGAGCGTGGAGAAATAAATGACCGCCAGCGAGAAAAACAGGTAGCGGGTGAAAAACTGCGTGACGATTTCCGAGCGATCGGGCACCCAGTAGCCTGCGTCATCGCTTTCGGCTTCCCAATGGCAGGGGTGACGACGATCGCTCCAGTCAGAACTTTTCATGCCCAACCCTCCCTCGATACGCACGCGCGAACATTTTTATTGTTTTAGGCGTGCGCCCAACCAGCGAACGAATCCGCTTTCCGGGGCGACGTCCAGTTCCACCGCCCACCAGTCTTCTCCTGCAAACGACTGGCATTTTACCGCGTCTTTTTCGGTCATCAGCACCGCCCCGCCGGCTGGCAGGTCCGTTGGTCGGAAAACGTGGTGATCAGGAAAGGCGCGCGGACGATAGCGAATGCCATTCGCGGCAAGCATGGAAAAGAAGCCCTGCGGCCGGCCGATGCCGGTCACGGCAAGCCAGTCGCACGGCGGCAGGTCAGAAAGCGCCTGCTCGTCCTGCGGTGCGCGCAGCCGGTGGGCCCGGCCAGCGGTGTAATCAGCACGCCAGGAAGGGCCCGACGGATACGTGCGCGGCTGGGCGGCCCCGCGTACCACCTGGACGACCGCATCCACGCTGCCCAGCCGGCCGGGCGGTTCGCGCAGCGGACCCGCCGGTAACGGCCAGCCATTTCCCAGGCCGGTCGCCGCATCGATGACGGCGACTTCGATGTCGCGATGGAGGCGATAGTGCTGCAAGCCGTCGTCGGACACGATCACGTCCACGCCCGGATGGCGTTCGAGCAGCATGCGCGCCGCTGCCACCCGGTCGCGCCCGACCACCACCGGTGCGTCGGTCTTGAGCCGGATCAGCGCGGGTTCGTCCCCCACCACCGCCGGCAGGCTGTCAGCCTGGACGTCGACGCAGCCGCGCGCCGTTCCCCCATAGCCGCGGCTGATCACCCCGGGACGATAGCCCTGGCTGCGCAGCCAGATCACCAGCCAGATCACCAGCGGGGTCTTGCCGCTGCCGCCGGCAGTGATGTTGCCGACCACGATCACCGGCACGCCGACCGACACCACGCGCAGCCAACCTCGTCGGTATGCCTGGCGGCGCAACGCGGATAGGGCAGCGAACAGCAGGGCGAGCGGCAGCAGCGGCACCGTGAGCACGCCGGTGCGCGCCCAGAGATGCTGAATGGAAAACACGCGGACCCGCTTAGGGGTTGGTTTGGGTGGCGAAGGTGATGCGGGTCAGACCTTCCCGGCGCGCCGCTTCCATCACGTTCACCACGGACTGATGGGTGGCCCGCGCATCGGCGTTGATCACCACCACGGGCTCGTTCTCGCCGCCGGCAGCTTTCTTCAGTGCGGCAGCCAGCCCGTCGATCGATGGATCGCCCACCGGCGTGTTGTCGATCTGATAGCGGCCGTCCTCGGCCACGGCGACTTCAATCTGCTTGGGCGGGTTGGGTGTCTGGGCGGCGCTGCTGGTCGGCAGATTGATCTTGAGTTCGGCGAAGCGCGCGTAGGTCGTGGTCACCGCGAGAAATATCACGATGACCAGCAGGATATCGATGAACGGAATCAGGTTGATTTCCGGATAGTCTTCGCGGCGCCCTCTACGAAAATTCATGACTTACTTCCGGTCGCCGTGGACGATCTCGACCAGCTTGATCGCCTGCTGCTCCATGTCGACCACCAGCGATTCCACCTTGGCGCGGAAGAAGCGGTAGAAAATCATCGCCGGAATCGCCACGATCAGGCCGAAGGCGGTGTTGTACAAGGCAATCGAAATGCCGTGCGCCAGCTGGCCCGGGTTGGTGCCGCCGCCGGTCTGCGCGCCAAAGATTTCGATCATGCCGATCACCGTCCCCAGGAGTCCGAGCAGCGGCGCCATGCTTGCGATGGTGCCGAGCGAGGTCAGGAAACGGTCCAGTTCGTGGGTCACCGCGCGGCCGGATTCCTCGATGGACTCCTTCATGATCTCGCGGGAGTTGTGGGCGTTCTTCAGCGCGGTCGCAAAGATCCGCCCCATCGGCGAGCCGTCCGCCAGACGCGTGACCAGCTCCTGCGTCACGCCACGATCCTGATAGGCCTTGATCGTCTCCAGCAGCAGGCCCGCGGGCGCCACTTCCTTTGTACGCAAGCTGTAGGAACGCTCGATGATGATGGCTACGGCGAGAACCGACGCCAATATCAACGGCCAGACCGGCCAACCGGCCGCCTCAATGATGGCAAGCACTGGATACCACTCCCAATAAAACAACAGGCGAAATGTAGCGCCCACGCGTGGGTTTCGGCAAGCACGAATTGCTGGCGGCCGCATATTTTGCGGTGCGGCCGAGTTCTCCACAATTGGTGTGGATAAGTCTGTGAGGAAACCCCTGACGGGGTCCCTAAACGCCCGCCCACAAAGGAAAAACCGGTTTGGCCCAAAAAGTAGACAACACGCTTATCTATTTATAATCAATGAGTTATAAAAACACAATTACCGTCAATAGGGTTTTGAAGTTTTTTTTATGAGCGTTTGATGACTGTGCATGAACTGTGCCCGAGATCAAACCCGTTATCCTTCACGACATGGAATTTTTGGACCATTCCTCCGAAAGCGCACCAGCCCTGCCCGTGCTTACCGTCAGCGAGCTCAACCGCATGGCGCGCCGCGCGCTGGAGTCGCAATTGCCGCTCCTGTGGGTCGAAGGCGAGGTGTCGAACTTCACCCGGGCCGCCTCCGGCCACTGGTATTTCTCCCTGAAGGACGCCACCGCGCAGGTGCGCTGCGTGATGTTTCGCGGTCGCAACCAGTTCGCCGACTTCACGCCGGCCAACGGCGATCATGTCGAAATCCGCGCCCTGCCCTCGCTGTACGAGGCGCGCGGCGAGTTCCAGCTGGGCGCCGAGGCGATTCGTCGCGCGGGTGCCGGCCGGCTGTACGAAGCCTTCCTCAAGCTGAAGGCGAAGCTGGACGCCGAAGGCCTGTTCGACCCGGCGAAAAAACGCGCCCTGCCCCGTTTTCCGCGCTGCCTCGGCATCGTCACCTCGCCGCAGGCGGCCGCGCTGCACGACGTGCTGACCGCGCTGGCGCGCCGCATGCCGGGCCTGCCGGTGATCCTCTACCCCACCCCGGTGCAAGGCGCGGGCGCCGGCGCGCTGATCGCCGCGGCGATCCGCACGGCCGGCGAACGTGCCGAATGCGACGTGCTGCTGGTGTGCCGCGGCGGCGGTTCGCTGGAGGACCTGTGGGCGTTCAACGACGAGGCGGTGGCGCGCGCGATTGCGGCGAGCCCGATGCCCGTGGTGAGCGGGATCGGCCACGAGACCGACTTCACCCTGGCCGACTTCGCCGCCGACCTGCGCGCGCCGACGCCCACGGCCGCGGCCGAACTGGCCAGCCCGGTTCGGACCGAACTCCTGCTGCAACTGGAGCAACGGGCGCGCCAGCTGCAGCACCACCTGGGCCGCACGCAGCAGACCGAAATGCAGCGGCTGGATTACCTGGCGCGGCGGCTGGTCCACCCGGCCGAACAGCTGCGGCGCCGGCAGTCCGATCTGAACCAGCTGTCGCAGCGCCTGCGCCATGCGAGCGGCGCGCGCCTGGCAGCCGAACAGCTGCGCACCGCGCGGTTGAGTCAGCGGCTGGTGACCCCGCGCCACGTCATCCAGCGCGAACAGCAGCGGCTGGACGCGCTCGGCCTGCGTGCCCTTCGTGCCGTTCAGGGCGGTTTCGGACAGCGTCAGCTCAATCTGGCCCGGCTGGCCAGCAGCCTCACCCACCTCAACCCGGACGGCGTGCTGGCGCGCGGCTACAGCATCGTGCAGCTGGAAAACGGCGCGGTGGTGCAGGATTCCGCGACGCTCAGGGCGGGCGACCGCCTCGGCATCCGCTTCCATCGCGGGCAGGCCCGCGCCCGGGTCGAGTCGACGCGCGAAGACTAAGGCCGCTCAGGCTTTCAAATGACGCGCGACCAACGCGGCCGCCTGCGCCTCCAGATCGTCCGCCAGACAATCCAGCATCACCGCATCGGGCCATGAACGCAGCCAGGTGAGCTGGCGCTTGGCGAGCTGGCGGGTGGCGGCGATGCCCTGCTCGCGCACTTCGCCGAGGTCGATTTCGCCATCCAGATGGGCCGACGCCTGGCGATAACCGACCGCACGCATGGACGGCAGGTCGGGCGTGAGCGCGCAGGCCTGGCGCAGCCTTTTCACTTCATCGATCAGGCCGTCGGCGAGCATCGCGTCGAAGCGCCGGGCGATGCGCTGGTGCAGCACAGCGCGGTCGGACGGAACCAAAGCGAGCTGCAGCACGCGATAGGGGAACTCTGACTGCGCGCGTGCGAGCAGCGCCGACATGGGCTTCCCGGTGAGACGGAAAATCTCCAGCGCGCGGCCGATGCGCTGCGAATCGTTCGGCGCCAGCCGCGCGGCGGTCTCCGGGTCGACCGCTTCCAGGTCGGCATGCAGCGCGGGCCAGCCGCGCGCCGCCGCCTCCACTTCCAGCGTCTTGCGCAACGCCGCATCGGCGCGCGGCAGGTCGTCCAGTCCGTGCAGCAGCGCGCGGAAATACAGCATGGTGCCGCCGACCAGCAGTGGCACCTTGCCGCGCGCGACGATGTCGGCCATCAGGCGCCTTGCGTCGTCGCAGAACGTCGCGGCGGAATAGGTTTCGGTGGGGTCGCGGATATCCAGCAGATGGTGCGGCGCACGCGCGAGCGTGACGGCATCGGGCTTGGCCGTGCCGACGTCCATGCCGCGATACACCAGCGCCGAATCGACGCTGATGATCTCGAGCGGAAAGCGTTCGACCAGGCTGACCGCCAGCGCGGTCTTGCCCGAAGCGGTCGGGCCCATGAGGAAAATGGCAGGGGGGTGGCTGGCTGCAGGCATGGGGGGCGATTATCCCCCAGCTTGGCGCGCACGGCCGATGAGGCCGGCGGCTCGACGCGCCGCCGAAGGACGAAGCGCAAAAATCAGGGTCTAGACTGTATCTGATGGAGCATCGTCGTATGCCCCGTGTCCGTCCATCCCTACCGGAGGCTCGCATTCCATGAATATCGACGAACTCAAGTCCGTGGCGAATGCCATCGTTGCCCCGCAGAAAGGCGTGCTGGCGGCAGACGAAAGCAGCCCGACCATCATGAAGCGCTTCGACACGATCCAGGTGGAATCCACCGAAGAGAACCGCCGGCGCTACCGCGAAATCCTGTTTGCCGCCGACGGCATCGCATCCTATGTGGGCGGCGTCATCCTGTTCGATGAAACCCTGCGCCAGAGCACGCGCGACGGCGTCCCGTTCCCTGCACTGCTGGCGGGGCGGGGCATCATTCCGGGCATCAAGGTCGACCAGGGCGCCAAGGCGCTGGCGCTGCATCCGGGCGACAAGGTGACCGAGGGTCTGGACGGCTTGCGCGAGCGGCTCGCCGAATACAAGCAACTGGGCGCGCAGTTCGCCAAGTGGCGGGCGGTGATCGAGATCGACGAACGTGATATCCCCTCGGCGTTCGGAATCCGCGCCAATGCCCACGCACTGGCGCGTTACGCCGCGCTGTGCCAGGAAGCCGGACTGGTGCCGATCGTGGAACCGGAAGTGCTGATGGATGGCGCCCACGGCATCGAGCGCTGCGAGTTCGTGACGGCGCAGGCGCTGCAGATGGTGTTCGCCGAACTCGATGCCCACCGGGTCGCGTTCGAAGGCATGCTGCTGAAGCCGAACATGGTGATCGCCGGCAAAAAGTGCCCACGCCGGGCGGGCGTGCAGGAAGTCGCCGAGGCCACGCTGCGCTGCCTGCGGCGCTACGTGCCGACAGCGGTGCCGGGGATCGTGTTCCTGTCCGGCGGGCAGAGCGCGGAAGACGCGACCGACCACCTCAACGCCATGAACGCGATGGGGCCGCAGCCGTGGCAGGTCAGCTTTTCGTACGGCCGGGCGCTGCAGGCGCCGGTGCTGGCCGCCTGGCAGGGCCAGGAAGGCAACGTCGCCGCCGCGCAGCAGGCGCTCCTCAAGCGCTGCCGCCTCAACGGCCTGGCGCGCGACGGAAAATATGTCCGCTCAATGGAAGCAGAGGCCTGACCCGCTCCCGAATGCTCGAGGCTGGATCGTTTTGCCAAACGGGCTGATACTCGGCGGTCATGTAAATGAGTCAGGCAGGACAGGATGATCGGAATGGAATATCGATTTGTTGCGCGTCGCGCAGACGGGCTGCTGGGCTTGGGCCTGGCCTTGATCATCGGCCTGAATGCGCCGGCTCAGGCCAGGGAACCGGGTGACCATGCGGAGCGCACGCTGGCCATTGGGGTGCTGGCGCATGACTACGGACCCGCCAGCGATC
>JAJXTE010000054.1 GCA_021784115.1 Pseudomonadota bacterium
GCAGCGGCTCGGAATAGAACTGCATGATGATGGGCTCGACCTTGCCGACGAAGCCGACGTCCGCCGCCACTTCGAGGTAGTCCTTGTTGGCGTAGCGCATGTACTTCTGGTTGTCGGGCCAGTGGTGCGCGAAGAAGCTCTGGTTCTCGATGTATTTTTCCCACTGGTTGGGGTTCGGCTCGCCCTTCAGCGACTTGCTGCCATCCTTGCCACGCCAGCCGGCGAGGAAGCCTACGCCCGGCGAACGTTCGAAGTTGACGATGAAGTCGGGATAATCCTTGAACTTGCGCGTGCCGTCCGGCTTGGTGAAGGCCGGGAATTTCAGGCGCGAGGCCAGTTCGACCATGACTTCCTGCCACGGGCGCACGTCGCGGTCGAGCTTGACCAGCGGATAGCGGATCGCATCGGCCGCCGCATCCGGCTCCGAAATCGGCCGGTCGAGCAGCGAAATGCAGTCGTGCCGCTCCAGATACGTCGTGTCCGGCAGGATCAGGTCGGCGAAGTTGGTCATCTCCGAATGGAAGGCGTCGATCACCACCAGGAACGGGATCTTGTACTGACCCGGCTCTTCCGGATCCTTCGAGCGCAGCATGTCCTGGATGTTCGACGTGTTCATGGTCGAGTTCCACGCCATGTTGGCCATGAACAGGATCAGCGTGTCGAGCGCGTAGGGATCGTGGTTGGTCGCGTTGGTGATCACCATGTGCATCAGGCCGTGCGACGCGATCGGCACTTCCCACGAATACGCCTTGTCGATGCGCAGCGGGTTGCCGAACTCGTCGACCACCAGGTCTTCCGGACGCGTCGGGAAGCCGAGCGGCGGACGCGACAGCGGCGTGTTCGGCGCGTTGATGATGTCGATGTTGTTTTCCGGCAACTGGTGCGGCGGAATGGGCTTCGGATACGGCGCGCGAGCGCGGAAGTTGCCCGGCGCGTCGAGCGCGCCCAGCAGCATCTGGATCATGTGGATCGCGCGGCAGGAATGGAAGCCGTTGGAGTGGGCGGAGATGCCGCGCATCGCGTACATCGCCACCGGGCGGCCGACGACCTTGTCGTGCTTGCGCCCCCACACATCGGTCCATTCGATCGGCAGTTCGACCGTTTCCTGGAACGCGACGTGCGCCATTTCCAGCGCAATGCGCTCGATGCTCTCGGCCGGCAGGCCGCATTCCAGCGCGACGTTTTCCGGTGCGTAGCGATCGTCGAGGTAGCGCTCGACCATCAGCGACATCACGGTCTTGACGCGGCGGCCGTCCGGCGCCACGAATTCGCCGAACAGGGCCGGAGCGATGTCACCGTCAATGCCGTTGCGGAAGGCTTCCTTGTCGATGTCCCAGACCAGCGGGTGGTCGTTCTCGTCGCGCAGGAACAGGCCGTCGCCCTTCTGTCCCGGGGTCTGCACCACCAGCCAGGAGGCATTGGTGTAGCGCACCAAGAATTCGTAGTCGAACTGCTCGTGCTTCAAGAGCACGTGCACCATCGACATGGCCAGCAGGCCGTCCATGCCGGGCTTGATCGGCAGCCATTCGTCGGCAATCGCCGAATAGCCGGTGCGCACCGGGTTCACGGTGACGAACTTGCCGCCCTTGCGCTTGAGCTTTTCCAGGCCGATCTTGATCGGGTTGGAGGAATGGTCTTCCGCCACCCCCCACATCAGGAAGTACTTGGCGTAATCCCAGTCTGGGGCGCCGAATTCCCAGAACGAGAAACCGATGGAATAGAGACCGGCCGCCGCCATGTTGACCGAGCAGAAGCCGCCGTGCGCCGACCAGTTGGGGGTGCCGAACTGCTGCGCCCACAGACCGGTCAGCGCCTGCATCTGGTCGCGGCCGGTGAAGAAACCGAGCTTGGACGGGTCGGTCGAGCGGATCTCCTCGAGCCGGTCGGTCAGGATGTCGAGCGCCTGATCCCAGGAAATCGCCTCGTAAATGCCTTCGCCGCGCTCGGTGCCCGGTTTGCGCATCAGGGGCTGGGTCAGCTTGGCGGTGGAGTACTGCTTCATGATCCCGGCCGAGCCCTTGGCGCACAGCACGCCCTGGTTGGTGGGATGGTTGCGGTTACCCTGGATGAAGCGGACCTTGTTGTCCTCCAGCGTCACCTTGATGCCGCAGCGGCAGGCACACATGTAACACGTGGTGTACTTGATTTCCTGCGCGTCGTGATTTTCGAGTTTGATCTTGGCGTTCATGCGGTCTCTGGATTCAAAATTGTCCCCGGCGGCTCCTCTTCAGGAGTCGCGATTTCCTACCCGGATATACACACTAGGTGACTGCTGGAAGCAGCGCCAGCGCATCAGCACTGGATGCTGCGAGGACGGCTATATATTAAACATTCCGAATATATTGTTATTTTGCACTTCCTGCCCGGCCGATGGCAAGCAAAATGGCTGATAGCCCTATAAGGCCAACCAATCAAAAGACCTTATTAATTAAAGACTTGAACATCTTTATTTCGTCTGTTTCGCAGATGCCGGCAACTCGGCCAGCATGGACTCGGCCACAGCCAGGGCCTCGCCCTCGTCCCATTCGGCCGGTCCGGTCAGCACATGGCGCACCCGCCCCTGGGCATCCAGCACGAACGTGGTGGGCAGCGCGAACACCTTCCAGCGCCTCGTGTTGCTGCTGTCGGCATCGACCAGGACAGGAAAGCCCAGTTTCATTTTCGTCAGATAGGTCTTCACCTCGTCCGGCGTTTCGGCGCTCGATATGGCGACGATCTCCAGCGGCCGCCCGGCCATTTTGGTCCGCAGACGCTCCAGCGACGGCATTTCACGCTGACAGGGCGGACACCAGGTCGCCCAGAAGTTGAGCAGCACCACCTTGCCGCGATAATCGGCCAGCGTTTTGGACGCACCTGCCAGATCGTGCGCCTTCAGCTCCGGTGCCGGCGAGGCGGCGCGCGTCTCGAAGCCGGCCGCGCCGGCGCCGGCGATCCACAACAGACCGACAGCCAGTCCCATCACGATTCGTTTCACGTGCATCCCCAGATATCCAGTTGGTGCAGCAGCATGGCATCCATGCGGCGGCTTTCGGCGATTTCAAAATCGGTCGGCGTTTCGCGCGCCCAGTAGCCTTCACGCAGCTTCTCCAGTATCGCGTCGCTCACGGTCGCGCCGTGTCGCGCCAACTGGTCCAGCAGACCCGGCAGCCACGGCGTAGCAGCCGAGCGGCGCGGCTGGAGTACGCGCACGCGCAAACCGGACAGGTCGCCCAGATCGAGATACGCCGGCTCGTCCAAAGGCTCCGCCGTCGTATAGAGATTCGGATGCATCAGCACCACGCAGAGCCGGCTCCGCCGCTCCGCCTCAAGCAACGCAGCCGCCCGCAGCACCGGCACGGCCGCACGCGCCACCGCAAAAACCACCACCTGTTTGCCGCTCGCCTGCGCAGAACGCAGCCAGGCTGCCAGGTCCTGCGCCGGCAGCGCGTCCATGCTGCTCGGCACCTGGGGCAGGAAATAGGCGTTGGCGGGATCGAGCGACCAGACTTCCACGCCCCGTGCGGCCAGTTGCCGCGCGGCGGCAAGCTCCGGTTCGGTCCGTCCGCGCTCGGAAGCCACCCACAGAAGCAGGCGCCCGCCCGCGGCCGGAAACACCTGATAGTCCGGCATGCCGGCGTGCG
This sequence comes from Pseudomonadota bacterium, assembly GCA_021784115.1. Taxonomy (GTDB): domain Bacteria; phylum Pseudomonadota; class Gammaproteobacteria; order Burkholderiales; family Thiobacillaceae; genus Thiobacillus. The sequence continues at coordinate 3,621 of JAJXTE010000054.1, forward strand.
CACCGCACGCGCACAGCCACAGGCCCCACAGAAAACATCCGAAAAGACGCATACGTTCGCTCAATCGACAACTCGCGCCCATCTTGCCGCAGCACGCGCAGCGCACAAGATGACGATTGGACTAGGCAGCCCCGGAGGAAGGCGCACGCCAGTGACCGGAGCGCCCACCCTGTTTTTCAAGCAGCCGGATGTCGTCCATCCGCATGCCGCGGTCGACCGCCTTGCACATGTCGTAGATCGTCAGCAGCGCGACACTGACACCTGTCAGCGCCTCCATTTCCACCCCCGTCTTGCCGACGGTCTCGGCGGTCACGGTGCAGGCGATCCACGAGTCGGCTGCGTCATGGCTGAACTCGACCCCCACCCTGGTCAATGCAATCGGGTGGCAGAGCGGGATCAGTTCGGCGGTGCGCTTGGTCGCCTGGATCGCCGCGATGCGCGCGATGCCGAGCACGTCGCCCTTGGCCGCCTGACCGCCCAGAATTCGCGCCAGGGTATCGGGTAACATGTGGATGCGTCCGCTTGCCACGGCAACGCGACGGCTGTCGTCCTTGCCCGCCACGTCGACCATGACGGCACGGCCGCGCTCATCAAAGTGGGTGAACTCGCTCATATACAGGAACCTTGTAGTCAATCCGCGCATCCTAATCGAAATGCTGTCGCCCGCCGTAATACACTTCTGCTGATGCTGCGCTTCCTGCTCGCGTTCATCCTCGCCACCCAGCCGGTGCTGGCCGCCGATTTGCCCGATCTGGGCGAGGTGTCGCGTCAGTACTTTTCCGATCAGGAGGAGCAGACGCTGGGGCGCACCATCATGCGCGACGTGTATGCCGATCCGCGCTACCTGGACGACCCGGAAATCGAAAATTACCTCAACCAGCTTGGCTACAAGCTGGTCTCGGTCAGCGCGCGCAACCAGCGGACCTTCACCTTTTTCGTGGTCGACGACCCGACCATCAACGCCTTTGCCATGCCGGGCGGCAACATCGGCGTCCACACCGGCCTGCTGCTCGCGGCGCAGAGCGAATCCGAACTGGCGAGCGTGATCGCGCACGAAATCGCCCACGTCACGCAGGACCACCTCGCGCGCATGGTCGCCGCACAAAGCCAGAGCTACTGGCCGACCATGGCCGCCCTGGCGCTGGCGCTGCTGGCGTCGCGCTCCAATCCCAACGTGGCGAGCGCCGCGATTGCCTCCACCCAGGCCTACTCGATCCAGAACCAGCTCAATTACAGCCGCGACTATGAACGCGAAGCCGATCGTCTTGGCTACGAAATGCTGACCCGGGCTGGCTTCGATCCGCGCGCCATGAGCACGTTTTTCGAACGCCTGCAGCGCGCCAACCGGTTTTACGACAGCAGCGCGCCGGCCTATCTGCGTACCCACCCGCTGACCACCGACCGCATCGCCGACATGGAAGCGCGCAGCGAATCAGCCCAGTATCATCAGGTCCAGGATAGCCTCGAGTTCCAGCTCGTGCGCGCCCGTCTGCGTGCGCAGGAGAACACCCCGGCCGACGCCGTGCTCGCCGCACGCAATACCCTGAAGGAAAAACGCTACAGCAACGAAACCGCCGCCCGCTACGGCCTGGTCAGCGCGTTGCTGCGTGCACGCGAGTTCAGGGAGGCCGAAGCCGAAGTGCAAAAACTGCCGACCGGCAAAAACAGTGATCCGATGATTCTGCAGCTGGCCGCCTATTCCGCATTCACCGCCGGCAACCTGGCGCTTGCCTTGCAGCGCTACCAGGCTGCCAGCGACGCCTACCCCGGCTACCGGCCGTTGCAATATGGCTACATCGCTGCCCTGCTCTCCGCCGGACGCAACCGTGATGCGCTGGCGCGGGTTGACGGGCAACTGGCGCTGTATCCGCTCGACCGCCGCCTGTGGCGGCTGGCGGCCCAGACCCACGCCCAGCTCGGACACCGCCTGCTGAGCCATCGCGCCCAGGCCGAGGCGGCCGCATTGAGCGGCGATCTGGTCGCCGCCATCGAACAGATCAACCTCGGCCTCAAGGCGGGAGATGGCAGCTTCCACGAGATGTCGGCGGCCGAAGCGCGGCGACGCGAATGGCAGGAAGCCGAGAAATCGCAGCGCAAAAAATAGCCCCGCGTGGCAAGAAACCCTTATTTGGCGCCGCTGGTAGGAATTTACCCTGCGATTTGGCCGTAAAAATTCCCGCATGGCCTTGCATGGCAAAAAGCAATACCGCTATGCTTCGTCTCATCCATTACTGGATAGCGTTCACTGCGCGGCACGTCCAAGCGGCAGGCGCTTTCACCATCAAGTCAAAAATTAGGAGGATGACCATGCGAAAGTTGCATCAGCTAATGACGGCATGCGCTTTGGGCGCTATCACGCTGACGGGCAATGCGCTCGCCGCCGACGCCCCCAAGGAACTCACCGGCAAGCAGATTGCTTTTGACAGGACCAAGGGCAACTGCCTGGCCTGCCATGCCATGCCGACCGTGCCCGATGCGGAATCCCCGGGCCTGATCGGCCCGCCCCTGATCGCCATGAGCGCGCGTTATCCCGACAAGGCCAAGCTGCGCGCCCAAATCTGGGACGCAACCGTAGCCAATCCTTCCAGCAGCATGATTCCGTTCGGCAAGCACGGGGTGTTGACGGAAGCGGAAATCGATAAAGTGACCGACTTCGTTTACGGTCTGTAAATTACCCGTTGCATCAGTTCAATCAGGAGATATGCCCAATGAATGCACTTCGTAGAAACGTACTGAAAGGCGCCGCTGGCGCGGGCACCGTGGCCGTGGCCGTGGCCGCCGGCCTGCTGAAGCCGACTCAGGCCCTCGCGGGCGTCCCGCGCAGCGCCTTTGAGGCCAAGAGTGTCGGCGACGCCCTGAAGAACATGGGCGCATCCGGTCCCATCGATTCCAAGGACATCACCATCAAGGCCCCGGACATCGCCGAGAACGGCGCTGTGGTGCCGGTTGAAGTGACCAGCGGCATCGCCGGCACCTCCGCCATCGCCATCATGGCCGAAAAGAACGCAACCCCTCTGGTTGCCGACTTCAGCCTGAAGGGCGGTGCCGAGGGTTATATTTCAACCCGCATCAAGATGGGCCAGACCTCGCTGGTTCGCGCCGTCGTGACAGCAGGCGGCAAGACCTACACGGCCGCCAAGGAAGTCAAGGTCACCATCGGCGGCTGCGGCGGTTAATCCCCCCGCGTTTGCCCACCCAGATTGTCGAATTGAATACCCCGTCAAGGGCGTAAATTTTAGGAAAGGAAAGCCAAATGGCTGAACCGATGCGTATCCGAGCCACGATGGCCGGCGATGTTGCCGATGTCAAAGTGCTGATGAACCACCCGATGGAAACCGGCCTGCGTAAAGACGCCAAGACCGGCCAGCTCGTCCCGGCCCACTACATCACCGACGTGACGGCCACCGTCAACGGCGCGAGCGTACTGGAAGCCGGCCTGTCCGGCGGCATCTCGAAGAACCCCTACCTGGGATTCAAGGTCAAGGGACCGAAGGCGGGCGACAAGGTCGTCGTCAACTGGACCGACAACAAGGGCGACAAGAACAGCGCCGAAGCCACCATCGGCTGAGCCGGGTAACACACGAGCGGGGCGAGGGCCCCGCTTCCGCTTCAATCATCAGGTTTCTGGAGGACGGCATGAAACAACAAATCATTATGAAACTGCTGACGGGGATGGCTGGTTTGGGCATGGCCCTGGGTGTCGCTACGGCACACGCTTCGCCCGAACAGGACAAGCAGGACCTCATCAGGTACTTCACATCCAAGTACCCCAACGTCAAGGTTGATGACTATGTCTACGGTGCGCTCGCATTCGATCCTGACAGCAAGGCGCAATACGACGCCATCATGGAATTCCCCCCCTTCGACTCGCAGATCGATGCCGGGCGCAAGATGTGGGAAACCCCCTTCAAGAACGGCAAGACCTATGCCAGTTGCCTGCCCAACGGCGGCAAGATGATCGCCGGCACCTACCCCATGTTTGACGAGGCCAAGGGCAAGGTCGTGACGCTGGAAGACGTCGTCAACGACTGTCGGGTGGCCAATGGCGAAGCCCCCTTGAAAACCAGCGACGCGAAGACCATGGGTGCCCTGAGCGCCTATATGCGGAGCTTGTCCGACGGCATGATCATGAACATCAAGGTCCAGGGCCCCAAGGCAACGGCGGCGTACGAAGAGGGCAAGAAAACCTTCTTCCGTCGCACCGGGCAACTCAACTTTGCCTGCGCCACCTGCCACGTTCAGAACGCCGGTACCCGCCTGCGCTCCGAACTGCTCTCGCCGGTTGTCGGTCAAGCCGTGCACTGGCCGGTGTTCCGTGGCGGCGACACCCTGGTGACGCTGCAGAACCGCTACACGGGTTGCTTCAAGATGATCCGTGCCGTTCCGCCCGCACAGGACAGTACCGTCATGAACGACCTGGAGTACTTCCACTCCGCAATGTCGAACGGTCTGCCGATGAAGGCGTCGGTGTTCCGCAAGTAAGCGGCGCTGGCACACGGAAAAGCCCGGGCAACCGGGCTTTTTCATTTTGGCCGACCCATTGAACATGAGCGGGAGCTACTATTTACGCGGGTGATTCGTAAACCGACAATACGAACAGCGTCCCCTTCACATCTTTGAGGAAAATCCCATGCACATGAACCGTCGCGAGTTCCTGCAACTACTCGCCGTCGCCGCAGCCTCCGGCATGGCCCTGGACAGCAAGTCCGCGCTCGCGGGAAATGCACCGTCCAATTTCTACGATGTGCCGCGCCACGGAAACGTCTCGCTGCTGCACTTCACCGATTGCCACGCCCAGTTGCTGCCGATCTGGTTCCGCGAACCCAACGTCAACCTGGGCATCGGCAGCGCGCTCGGCAAGCCGCCGCACCTGGTCGGCCAGTACCTGCTGAAGCAGTATGGCATCAAGCCCGGCAGCGCCGAAGCCCACGCATTCACCTACCTCGATTTCACCGAGGCCGCCAAGGTCTACGGCAAGGTCGGCGGCTTTGCCCACCTGAAGACCCTGGTCGACAAGCTGCGCGCGCAGCGCCCGGATTCCTTGCTGCTCGACGGTGGCGATACCTGGCAGGGTTCGGCCACCTCGTTGTGGACCGATGCGCAGGACATGGTCGACGCCGGTATCAAACTGGGCGTGGACGTGATGACACCGCACTGGGAAGCGACCTTCGGCGCCGAGCGCATGGTGGAAATCGTCAACAAGGACTTCAAGAATGCCGGCGTGGACTTGGTCGCGCAGAACATCGTCACCAACGATTTCGGCGACCAGGTGTTCAAGCCCTACGTGATGAAGGAAATGAACGGCGTCAAGGTTGCCGTGATCGGCCAGGCTTTTCCCTACACGCCGATTGCCAACCCGCGCTACATGGTGCCGGACTGGAGCTTCGGCATCCGCGACGACAGCATGCAGAAATGGGTGGACGAGGCGCGCGCCAAGGGTGCCAAGGTCGTGGTCGTGCTGTCGCACAACGGCATGGACGTGGACCTCAAGATGGCCAGCCGCGTCACCGGCATCGACGCCATCTTCGGCGGCCACACCCACGACGGCGTGCCGCAGCCGGTACAGGTCAAGAACGCCAAGGGCATCACGCTGGTCACCAACGCCGGCTCCAACGGCAAGTTCCTCGGCGTGATGGACTTCGACGTGCGCGGCGGCAAGATCCAGAGCTACAAGTACCGCCTGCTGCCGGTGTTCTCCAACCTGCTGCCGGCCGACCCCGGCATGGATGCGTACATCAAGAAAGTGCGCGCGCCCTATGAAAGCAAGCTCAGCGAGAAGCTCGCCGTCACCGACGACTTCCTGTATCGCCGCGGCAACTTCAACGGTACCTGGGACCAGCTGCTGGTCGACGCGCTGATGGCGGTCAAGGGCGCTGACGCGGCCTTCTCGCCCGGCTTCCGCTGGGGCACCACGCTGCTGCCGGGCGACCCCATCACCATGGAGCGCCTGATGGACCAGACCGCGATCACCTACCCGGAAACCACGCTCAATACCATGACCGGGGAAATGATCAAGACCATCATGGAAGACGTCTGCGACAACCTGTTCAACGCCGATCCGTACTACCAGCAGGGCGGCGACATGGTGCGCGTCGGCGGCATCGAATACACCGTGAACCCGAACCAGACCATCGGCAAACGGATCAGCAACATGACCATCAAGGGCAAGCCGGTGGACGCCGACAAGACCTACAAGGTCGCCGGCTGGGCGCCGGTCGCCGAGGGTGTCTCCGGCGAACCGATCTGGGAGGTCGTCGCCACCTACCTGCGCGACAAGAAGGTGATCAAGGGCCTGAAGTTGAACGAACCCAGGATCATCGGCGTCGGCAAGTCCAACCCGGGGATCGCCGACTACAAGGGCGGGGTGTCCTGAGCCTGCGGTCTCCCAACTCAAAAAAGGGGCGCATGCCCCTTTTTTTGTTGCCCTCAGTTTTCCGCCGTCCCCCACAGGGCCTGCCAGCCGGCGTGCCCCAGTTTCCGCAGGGTTTCGATGTTGCGCTGGTAAATGGTCTCGGCCTCCGGAAATGCCGCCACCGCCCGCGCGATGCTGGCCTCGCGAAGCAGGTGCAGCGTGGGAAACGGGGCCCGGTTGGTGTAGTTGCCAATGTCGTCGGGGTCGGTCCCCTCGAACTGGAAGGCCGGGTGAAAGCTGGCGATCTGGATCACGCCGTCCAGTCCGTGCTCGTCCACGGCTGCATCGGCCAGCTGCATGAAATCGTTGAAATCGAGGAAATCCGGCAGCAGCGCGGGATGGATCAGCAGCGTCGTGTCAATCTCGCCGGGGTCGGCAGCCGCCAGATAATCCAGCTCGCGGTCGAGGTCTTCCAGCAAGCCGTCCAGATGCGGCGCGTGGCTCACCACGTAGCGCACCTGGTTTTTCGCGTAGACCGCCTTGGCGAACGGACACAGGTTCAGCCCGATCACCGCCTTTTCGATCCATTGCCGCATCGCCGCGATGACGTCCTCGTCGCTCATCTTCCCTGCCTCTGCTGCCTGTAAGGCCGGAACTTTAACGGATACAATGCCTTATTGTCCGACGTTCACGTACGACCCCCTATAAAACATGAAAAGCAGCGCCATCCGCCAGAGCTTCCTCGACTTCTTTGCCTCCAAGGGCCACACCATCGTGCCGTCCAGCCCGCTGGTACCCGGCAACGACCCCACCCTGCTGTTCACCAACGCCGGCATGGTGCAGTTCAAGGACGTGTTCACCGGACAGGACACGCGCGCCTACACCCGCGCGGTGTCGTCGCAGCGCTGCGTGCGCGCGGGCGGCAAGCACAACGACCTCGAGAACGTCGGCTACACCGCGCGCCACCATACCTTCTTCGAGATGCTGGGCAACTTCAGCTTCGGCGACTACTTCAAGCAGGACGCGATCAAGTACGCCTGGGAATACCTCACCACGGTGCTCAAGCTGCCGACCGAGAAACTGTGGGTCACGGTCTACGCCGAGGACGACGAGGCCTACGACATCTGGCACAACGACATCGGCGTACCGAAGGAACGCATCGTCCGCATCGGGGACAACAAGGGCGCGCGCTACGCCTCCGACAACTTCTGGGCAATGGGCGACACCGGCCCCTGCGGGCCCTGCACCGAAATCTTCTACGACCACGGCGAAGGCATTTACGGCGGGCCGCCCGGCTCGCCCGAGGAGGACGGCGACCGCTACATCGAGATCTGGAACAACGTGTTCATGCAGTTCAACCGCGACGAGTCCGGCACGATGCATCCGCTGCCCAAACCTTCCGTCGACACCGGCATGGGCCTCGAGCGCATCTCCGCCGTGATGCAGCACGTCCATTCCAACTACGAGATCGACCTGTTCCAGGCGCTGATCGCCGCCGCCGCGCGTGAAACGCACACGAGCGATCTCTCCAACAACTCGCTCAAGGTCATCGCCGACCACATCCGCGCCTGCTCCTTCCTGATCGTCGACGGCGTCATTCCCGGCAACGAGGGCCGCGGCTATGTGCTGCGCCGCATCATCCGCCGCGCGATCCGCCACGGCTACAAGCTGGGCGCACGCGCGGCGTTCTTCCACCGCATCGTGCCCGACCTGGCCGCGGCGATGGGCGAGGCCTACCCCGAGCTCGTCAAGGCACAGACGCGTGTGATGGATATCCTGCGGCAGGAGGAGGAACGCTTCTTCGAGACCATCGAGCACGGCATGGGCATCCTCGAAGCGACCCTCAAGACCCTCCCCGCTGGCGGCAGCTTCGACGGCGAACTCGCGTTCAAGCTGCACGACACCTACGGCTTTCCTTTGGACCTCACGGCCGACATCTGCCGCGAAGCCGGCGTCAGCGTCGACACTGCGGCCTTCGACGCTGCGATGCAGAGACAGAAGGACCAGGCACGCGCCGCCGGCAAATTCAAGCTCGGTGCCGGCCTCGAGTACATGGGTGCGCCAACCACGTTCCACGGCTACGACACGCTGACACACGATGGCACGGTCCTCGCGCTGTACAAGGACGGCAGCGCCGTCAACGAACTGAGGGAAGGCGAGTTCGGCGTCGTGGTGCTCGACGACACGCCCTTCTATGCCGAATCCGGCGGCCAGGTCGGCGACCGCGGCGTGCTGCAGAGCACCCAGGGCGTGTTCGAAGTCGAGGACACGCAGAGAATCCAGGCGCTGGTATTCGGCCATCACGGCGTGGTCAAGACCGGCTCGCTGGTGGTCGGCGACGCCGTGCTCGCCCGTGTCGACGAGGACGCGCGCGCGCGCACCATGCGCAACCATTCCGTCACCCACCTGATGCACAAGGCGCTGCGCGAGGTGCTGGGCGAACATGTGCAGCAGAAGGGTTCACTGGTGGACAGCGACAAGACCCGCTTCGACTTCGTGCAGCCGAGCCCGATGACCGCAGCGCAGATCCGCGAGGTGGAGGCGCGCGTCAACGCCGAAATCCTCGCCAACACCGCGACGCAGGCACGGGTGATGCCGATCGACGAGGCGCAGAAGACCGGCGCGATGATGCTGTTCGGGGAAAAGTACGGCGACGAGGTCCGCGTGCTCGACATCGGCAGTTCGCGCGAACTGTGCGGCGGCACCCACGTGGCGCGCACCGGCGACATCGGCGCCTTCAAGATCCTGCTGGAAACCGGCGTTGCGGCGGGCATTCGCCGGGTGGAGGCAACCACCGGCAGCGGCGTGCTCGCCTACCTCGGCGAAACCGAACAGGCCCTCGGCACAATCGCGCAACTGGTCAAGGCCACCCCGGCGGAGGCCGCCGAGCGCGTGGCGCAACTGATGGAGCACAGCCGCACGCTGGAAAAGGAACTCGACCGCCTGAAGTCCAAACTGGCGGCAAGCCAGGGCGACGAACTGGTGCAGCAGGCCGTCGACGTCATGGGCGTGCGGGTGCTGGCGGCCCAGATCGACGGCGTCGACGCCAAGGCACTGCGCGAAACCGCCGACAAGCTGCGCGACAAGCTGAAATCCTGCGCCCTGGTGCTCGGCACGGTCGCCGACGGCAAGGTCAGCCTGATCGCCGCGGTGACGCCCGACGTCACCGGCAGGATCAAGGCCGGAGAACTGGTGAATTTCGTCGCCACCCAGGTCGGCGGCAAGGGCGGCGGCAAGCCGGACATGGCGATGGCGGGCGGCAGCGAGCCGGGCCCGTTGCCGGCTGCCCTGGCTTCGGTGCAGGGATGGGTGGAAGCCCGGCTGGCCTGACAGCGGGTACAGATTTTGCTGAAACACCCGTTAAATGCCTGAAAGCACGCTTCGTCACCCTGGGATCGTTTTCACACCATGACTTCACTGGCAGACAAATTCACTTCGCGCCTCGCCCAACTGACGCCTTTTGGCAAACGAACGGACGACCCGCTGGCCAATACGAAGACAGCGTCCCGCTGGATCGAGAGCCTGCCCATCGGCGACGCGTTCAAATGCCAGGAAGACATACTCGGAGCGCTTAAGCGCTTTAACGAAAATTCGACGCAATTCACGAAAGATCGCCTCGCGGTCTTCATGCTGCTGGACGAGAAATCGCGCGACCTGCAGGACACGCTGGTGCGCCAGTACCTGCGCAATCCGCGCATGT
>JAJXTE010000055.1 GCA_021784115.1 Pseudomonadota bacterium
CCCCGACTCGGGGGAAGTAGTCAATTTTTACTAGTATTTTTGTACTTTGCTCCGTAAACGAAGCATTTTTATAGTTATGTGGCGTAAATAAGCATGATTTATACCTGTTGCCGTTGACCAAGCGGACGAAGGCTATTTATCAATAAGTTATTGAACGCGGCTGTTTAAGATTGTCTTGGCACGCAATCGTGGGTGTAAGCTTATCCGACACCCCCGCTCCCGACCCCCCGGCGGAATTCCGCGTGCTGGACGCCGTTCAGCAGGTTTTTTTGATGAGTGACAATTAGGGCGGGGCGTTTAGAGGGTGTAAAAATTCCCGACAAGGCCTGCTTGCCTGGGAACCTGTCGCGATGCCCGGAAGGCACGCGTTTCGACATGTGCATTTCGCCTCGGCATGACATGAGGTCCCCGCGCGGAGACTGTGCTACCGCCCCTGGCGTTTCTTGAGTCGAAGGGACCGATTGGGCGCTGTCCGAAAAACGCCCGGATTTGCTTGTGTCGGGGTATTGATGGCACAGAAGCGGAAGCACGAGGACGCGTAACCCGCGGTTCCCGACAGGCCGGCTGCTGCCATCAAAAGTCCTGTTTATCCAACCCATGAATCCGATCGCGAGCGTCGGGTGCGGCCGGATCAGGGAATGGGCTTTACCAGCTGGCGTCTGGTAAGCAATGAAAAGGCCGGGTTTCCCCGGCCTTTTCATTGGGTGGACACGGGCTTACGCAGCCTGCACCGGAATCGCATGACGGGTGTCCATGATGCGGTTGTCTGCACCCACGTAGACCAGTTCGGGCTCGTAGCGCGCCAGTTCCAGTTCGTTGTAGACGGCGTAGGTGGCGATGATGACGAGGTCGCCCGGATTCGCCTTGTGGGCAGCGGCGCCGTTCACCGAAATGATGCCGGAGTCGCGCGCGGCACGAATGGCATACGTCGTGAAACGCTCGCCGTTTGTGACGTTGTAGATCTGGATCTGCTCGTACTCGTGGATGTTCGCCGCGTCCAGCAGGGTTTCGTCGATCGCGCACGAGCCTTCGTAATGCAGCTCGGAGTGCGTGACGGTGGCCCGATGCAGCTTGGACTTGAGCATCGTTCTTTGCATGACGGTGCCCTCAATAAGAAAGGGCTCATATTATACCCCTTGGTTTTGATGACCCAAAGGGCACAGGTAAGACTTCAGGCCGGATTGTCCAAGCCGAAATCGAGGTTGTCGATCAGCCGGGTCTGCCCCAGCCAGGCAGCCCCCAGCACCACCAGCCGGGTGCTGTCGGGGCTGGGCGCCTGCAGCGTCGCGGCGTCGCGCAGCGCGACGTAATCGACCCGCCAGCCCGCCATTTTCAGGTGGCGGGCGGCCGTGGCGGCGAGCGTCTCGAAATCGCGCTCGCCCGCCTGCACGGCCGTGACGATGGCAGCGAGTTCGCGCTGCAGCTGCGCCGCCTGGATGCGTTCCGAGGGGCCGAGGTAGGCGTTCCTCGAGCTCATCGCCAGCCCGTCGGCCTCGCGCAGGGTGTCGCCCGAAACAATGTCGATCGGCAGATTGAACTGACGCACCAGTTCACGGATCACCAGCAGCTGCTGAAAATCCTTCCTGCCGAACACCGCGACGCGCGGTTGCACCAGGTTGAACAGCTTGAGCACCACGGTGGCGACGCCACTGAAATGGCCGGGGCGAAATGCGCCGCACAGGTCCGTCGCCAGGCTGTGGGGCGGCTGCACCGCGAAGGTCTGCGGAACCGGATACATCTCGGCGACGTCAGGTGCGAACACCACGTCGCAGCCGGCGGCGGCGAGTTCCTCGCAGTCGGCGCCGAGCGTGCGCGGATAGCGCTCGAAATCTTCACCCGCGCCGAATTGCAGCGGGTTGACGAAAATGCTGGCCACCACCGGCTGTCCATGCTGCTTCGCCAGTTCGACGAGCGATACGTGGCCGGCGTGCAGATTGCCCATGGTCGGCACGAAGGCGGTGCCGGAGCGCCCGGCGAGCGCGGCGCGCAGTTCGGCGGCAGTGTGGACGACCTGCATCAGAACGCGTGCTCGGCGGCCGGGAAGCTGCCATCCTTCACCGCCGCGACGTAGGTCCGCACGGCGGCCTCGATGCCGTCGGCGCCGGCAAGAAAGTTCTCCGAGAATTTTGGCGCGCGCGGAACCAGGCCCAGCATGTCGTACAGCACCAGCACCTGGCCGGAACAGTCGGCGCCCGCGCCGATGCCGATGGTGGAAATCGTGAGCGCCTCGGTGACCGCCTTCGCCCGCGCGGCCGGCACCATCTCCAGCACGATGAGGCTTGCGCCGGCGGCTTCCAGCGCGCGCGCGTCCGCGATCAGTTGCACCGCGGCGGCGTCTTCGCGTCCCTGCACCTTGTAGCCGCCGAGCTGGTTGACTGACTGCGGCAACAGGCCGACGTGCGCGCACACCGGGATTCCGCGCTGGGTGAGGAAGGCGACGGTGTCGACCATCACCGCGCCGCCCTCCAGCTTGACCATGTGTGCGCCCGCCGCCATCAGCCGCGCGGCGGCGGCGAATGCGCGCTCGGGCGAGGGCTGGTAGCTGCCGAAAGGCAGGTCGGCGACGATGAAGGCGCGTTGGGTGCCGGCGGCGACGCAGCGCGTGTGATACGTCATCTCCGCCAGTTTCACCGGAAGCGTCGAGGCGTGGCCCTGCACCACCATGCCGAGCGAATCGCCGACCAGCAGCACGTCGACGCCGGCGCCGTCGAGCACGCGCGCAAAGCTGGCGTCGTAGCAAGTGAGCACGGCAATCTTCTCGCCGCGTTCGCGCATGGCCTTGAGGGTGGACAGGGTGACGCTCATGTCACACCGCGCGGCTGAAGAATTCGCGTGGCCCGCGCATCTTGCTGATGCGTTCGACCAGCAGTTCGAAGTCGGCTTCGCTCTGCGCGAAGTTGAGGTTGCTGGTGTTGACGATGAGCAGCGGCGCGGCCTCGTAGCGGTGGAAAAACTCGCTGTAGCTGTTGGCCAGGCGCTGCAGGTAGTCCGCATCCATGCCGCGCTCGAAGTCCACGCCGCGGCGCTTGACGCGCTCCTGCAGCACGTCGACCGGCGCCTGCAGATAGATCACCAGGTCGGGTGTCGCCGCCTGCGGTGCGAGGTCGGCGTACACCTTCTGGTACAGCTCGAACTCGTCGTCGTCCAGGTTCAGGCGCGCGAACAGCATGTCCTTGTCGATCAGGAAATCCGACACCGTGCCGGCGTGGAACAGGTCGCCCTGCGCGAGATCGCGCAGCTGGCGCGCGCGGTCGAACAGGAAATGCAGCTGCGTCGGCAGCGCGTAACGTCGGGGCTCCTGGTAGAAGCGCGGCAGAAAGGGGTTGTCGCTGGCGTTTTCCAGCAAGGTGTCGGCACCCAGGCGTTCGGCCAGCTTGTGGGTGAGGCTGGTCTTGCCGGCACCGATCGGACCTTCGACGACGATGTAGCGGTAACGATCAGGACTCATGCGTTGACGGCAGCAGCAGGGGGGACAGGAGGAACGTTCCCCCCGCAAAGGGGAGGCCGTGGTCGTAAAGCTGCTGAAGCGACAACAACCACGCTCTGATCGACGCAGCCGGCCAGCCAGTCGGCTGCACGTCCGCGGCCAGGGATCACGGTGTCCGGTGCGATTTCCAGCAGCGGCTGCAGCACGAAACCGCGTTCGTGCATGCGCGGATGCGGCAGCGTCAGACCGTCTTCATGGAAATGCGCGGCCCCGTACAACAGCAGGTCGAGGTCGAGCGTGCGCGGCGCGTTGCGGAAGCTGCGCTCGCGGCCGTGGCGGTGTTCGATGTCCAGCAGCGCGGCGAGCAGGGGGCGCGGTGCGAGCTCGGTCTCCACCTGCGCCACCGCGTTGATGAAGTCGGGCTGGTCGACGTATCCCACCGGTGCCGAGGCATATAGCGAGGAACGTACCAGCAGCCGGGTGCCGGGCAGGCGGTCGAGTTCGGCGAGCGCGTATTCCACCTGCGCCGCCGGGTCGTTGAGGTTGGCGCCGAGGCCGATCGTCGCGATCACGTTCATGCGGGCTGCGTCTCGCCGCCGGCGGCTTCGCCCGGCTTCTTGCGTTTGCGCTTGCGGCGCGGCTTGGGCGAACTGTCGGCCTGCAGCATGTCCGCCCGCCCGGCTTCATCGACTTCCTGGAAGCGCGTCCACCATTCGCCGAGTTCGGTGGCGACTTCGCCGGATTCGGCGCGCAGCAGCAGGAAATCGTAGGCGGCGCGGAAGCGCGGATGTTCCAGCAGGCGATACGGGCGCTGTCCGCCGCGCTGCTCGAAGCGCGGCTGCAGTGCCCAGATTTCCTTCATCATGCCGTCGTAGCGGCGCGGAATGGCAAGCTGGCTGCGCTGCGCATCGAGCACCTCGTCCATCGCCAGGAACAATGCGGGCTGCGGCTTTTCCCCCGCGGATTCGAGTGCGTGCCAGCGCTGCAGCACCTGCGGCCACAGCAGCGTGCCGAACAGGAAGGCCGGCGAGGCCGGCTTGTCCTGCGCGATGCGTGAGTCGGTGGTTTTCAGCGCGGCGTTGATGAAACGCTCGCCGGTGGAATCGTCCAGGATCGTGTCCAGCAGCGGCAGCATGCCGTGGTGCAGGCCCTCGGCGCGCAGCTGGTGGACGCCGCGCAGTGCGTGGCCGGACAGCAGCAGCTTCAGCGCCTCGTCGAAGATGCGCGCGCGCGGGATGTTGGCGAGCAGCGGCGCCAGCGTGGCGACCGGGCGGCGGGTGTCGGGGTCGATGTGGAAGTCGAGCTTGGCGGCAAAGCGGGCGGCGCGCAGCATGCGCACGGGATCTTCGCGGAAGCGGGTGTCGGGGTCGCCGATCATGCGCAGCACGCGCTTCTTGCAGTCGGCCACGCCGCCGAAATAGTCGTGCACTTCCTCGCGCGCGGGGTCGTAATACAGCGCGTTGATGGTGAAATCGCGGCGCGCGGCGTCGTCCGCCATGCTGCCGAACACGTTGTCGGACAGCAGGCGGCCGTGTTCGTCGGTCGGCCGTTCATCCTCCTCTTCCGTTTCCTTCTGGCCGTTGGAGCGGAAGGTGGTGACCTCGATGGTCTCGCGGCCGCACATCACGTGCACGATCTGGAAACGCCGTCCGATGATGCGCGAACGGCGGAACAGCCGCCGCACTTCTTCCGGGGTGGCGTCGGTGGCGACGTCGAAATCCTTCGGGGTCTTGCCGAGCAGCAGGTCGCGCACCGCGCCGCCGACGAGGTAGCCCTTGTAGCCCGCTTGCGCCAGGGTTTCGCAGACCTTGAGGGCGCAGTCGTCGAGCTGGTCGCGGCGGATGCCGTGTGCGGCCAGCGGCAGAATCTGCGCGCCTGAACCGGGGGCGCGCGGCTTGCGGCCAAATACTTTGTTGATGATGCGACGAATCATGAGGTGCGCGAGGGCGGTGGAGGGCTGACCAGATCGCGATTATACAGGCTGGATGCGGTCGCTCTTCTGCCATAGTGCTGCCGTACCGGGGCCGTACAGCGCCTCGAGCGACGCCGGGGTGAGCAGGTCCGCCGGCGTGCCCAGCCGCCAGCGTCCGTCGCCGTACAGGAACAGCAGGCGGTCGCAGTGGCAGGCGGCCCAGTTGGGGTCGTGCAGGGTCAGCACCACGCTGCGGCCGGCGTCGGCCTCGCCCCGCGCCCACGCCAGCAGTCGGGCCTGGTGCGCCGGGTCGAGGTGGGTCAGCGGCTCGTCGAGCAGGGCGATGCGTGGCTGTTGCGCGGCCAGCTGCGCCAGCCGCGCGCGCTGGCGCTCGCCGCCGGAGAGGGTGTCGAGCGGGCGGCGGGCGAGGTCGGTCAGTTCCCAGGCGGCAAGGTGCGGAGCGAGATCGGGTGCATTGTCGAAGAGCCTGCCCTGAGCAACGTCGAAGGGGAAATGGCCGAGTGCAACGAAGTCGGCCACGCTGCCGAAGAAGCCGCCTTCGTCGCCCTGCGGCAGCAGGCCGATGTGCTGCGCGCGGGTGAGCGGCGGCAGGTCGGTGAGCGGCTGACCGTCGAGCGTGACCTGTCCGCGCGCGGGGAGCGCAAGCCCCGCCAGCACCGCAAGCAGCGTCGACTTGCCGGCGCCGTTGGCGCCGAGGGCACCGAGCACCTCGCCGGGTTCGAGCGCGAGGTCGAGCGATTCGACCAGCGTGCGGGTGCCGGCTTGCAGGCCGAGATGATCGGCGACGAGGCTCATGGTTTGCGCAGTAGCCACAGCATCACCGGCACCCCAAGCAGGGCGGTCAGCACGCCTACCGGCAGTTCGCGCGGCGCAATCACGGTGCGCGCCAGCGCGTCTGCAAGCACCAGCAGGCTGCCGCCGGCCAGCGCGGCGGCGGGCAGCAGGACCCGGTGACCGGCGAAGCCTGTTTTCCGCAGCGCATGCGGCACCATCAGGCCGACGAAGCCGATACTGCCGGCCTGCGCCACGACCAGCGCGGTGCAGGCACCGGCCAGCGTGAACAGCATCCAGCGCGTGGGCGCGACCGGCACGCCGAGCGACGCGGCTTTCAGCGGCGACAGTTGCAGCACGTCGAGCCGTCTGGACAAGGCCAGCGTTGCCGCGACGGCCAGCAGCAATGCCGCCCACAATAGTGCCGGCTGATCGGTCCACGCCAGGTCGCCCATCAGGAAGAACAGCATGCCGGGGAGGCGCTCGGCCGGCGCCACGCTCAACACCAGGGCGATCAGGGCACCGAAGCCGGCCGCCAGCATTACGCCGGCGAGCAGCAGCGGCGTGTGGTCGCGCGCGAGCAGCCGCCCCCCGAGCGCGGCGGCGAGGACCAGCGCGAGCAGGCTGCCGGCGAACGCCAGCGCCGACACCCACGGCCACGCCAGCCCGGCGGCCATGCCGAGCAGCGCGAGCAGGCCGGCGCCGCCGGAAACGCCGAGCAGATACGGTTCGGCCAGCGGGTTGCGGAACAGCGTCTGCATCAGTGCCCCCGCCAGCGCCAGCAGGCCGCCACAGGCGAACGCTGCGGCCACGCGCGGTCCGCGCAATTCGGTGAGGATCTGCATTGCAAGCTCATGATCGTCCGGCAGGGCGCCAGCCATCAGGCCCAGCGCGATCGCCGCCAGGGCCATCAGTCCGAGCAGCAGGAGTTTTGCCGTGGAGGACAGAGCGAGCCTTACTGCGGGTGGACGGCGGCGGTCGCCGCTGCTTCCGGCAGCACGGTGACGTGCTTCATCACGACCGGCGCGACGGGGACGTCCTGGTAGGGGCCGCGATCGCCGCGCGGCACCGCGACGATGGCGTCGACCACGTCCATGCCGTCGACCACCTGGCCGAACACGGCATAGCCCCATGTGTCGTAGCTCGTGCCGCGATGGTCGAGAAAGGCGTTGTCCGCCACGTTGATGAAGAACTGCGAGCTGGCCGAGTCGGGGTTGGCCATGCGCGCCATCGCCAGGGTGCCGCGCAGGTTCTTCAGGCCGTTGTCGGCTTCGTTCCGGATCGGCGCGTTTTTGGGCTTTTCTTCCATGTCGGGCGTCATGCCGCCGCCCTGGATCATGAAGCCGGGGATCACGCGATGGAACACCAGCCCGTCGTAAAACCCCGTCTTCACGTAGTTGAGAAAATTCCCGACCGACTGCGGTGCATTCCGGGTGAAGAGCTCGACCGTGATGTTGCCCTTGCTGGTTTCGATCAGTACGCGCGGATTGGCCGGCTGGCTGGCCGCCGGCGCCGTGGAGACGGTTTGCTTGCCGGGCTCGCTGGCGCCGCAGCCGGACATGCCGAGCAGGATCGCACCGATAAACAGCGTCGCGGAAATCAGGGAAGGGCGGGTCATCGGAAAAGGCTCCTGGAAGATAAGGGGGAGATTCTAGCGGCGTGCGGGGGCGTTACGCATCCGCTTTCAGGCAGCGGTCGAGCGCCGCACGCACCGCGTCCAGCGGCTGGCAGCCATTGCAGACCGTGTGCAGTTGCGCATCCTGCTGCACGATCAGGGTCGGAAAGCCGCGCACGCCCGCCTGGCGCGCCTGCCTGAAATGCGCCTGGGTGCGGGCGCGCGTTTCGTCGCTATCGAAGGCGCACATAAAAGCCGCGCGCTCCACGCCGAGTCCGGCCGCCACGTCGGCCAGCACGCCGGGCTGGGTCACGTCGTGACCTTCGGCATAAAACGCGGTCTGGATCGCCTTGAACATTGCAAATATCTGCGCGGGGTCGATTCCGCCGACCGTCACCACCGCGCGGCAGGCGGGTTCGGTGTCGTAGACGAAGCCTGACGGCAGCGCGTTGTCGAAGCGGAACGGCTGGCCGGTGCCCGCGCGCACCGCGTCCCAGTGATGCAGGATGTCCTCGCGCCCCGCTGCGGTCATCGGCGTCGCCTCATGGCGCAGGCCGCCCAGCACCAGCGCGATCTTCATGCGCTCGCGGTACGCGTCGCGCAGTGTTTCGATCACCGGGGAAAAGCCCCAGCACCACGAACACATCGGGTCGGCGAAATACCAAAGGATGGGTGGATTCATGTCGCGGTGGCCGTCGATGAGGGACAGCTCGCAGCATAGGCGATGTGGCGCTCAGGATTTGGGCGCGTCATCCGGCCTGGGTGGCTTGTCGTCGTCCATGATCACGCTGTGGGCCGGACCTTCGAGATCGTCGAACTGGCCGCTTTTTGCCGCCCACAGCAGGACCCAGGCGATGACGCCGACGAGCACGAGGCTGAGCGGGATGAGCAGGATGAGGATGTCCATGGCGTTAGCGGTGAGCGGTAAGCGGTGAGTCGGATGGCGCCGTGACCGCGGCGGCGTTGTGCTTGAAATCGGACAGCCGCAAGGCGTTCAGCACCACCAGCAGCGAGCTGGCCGACATGCCGATGCCGGCGAGCCACGGCGTGACGTGGCCCAGCGCGGCGGCGGGGATGGCGACGAGGTTGTAGGCGAGCGCCCAGCCGAGGTTCTCGCGGATGATGCGCTGGGTCTTGCGGGCGAGCGCGACACCGTCGGCCAGGGTGCCGAGGCGGCTGCCGAGCATCACCATGTCGGCCGCGGCCTGGGCGACGTCGGCGCCTTCGCCCATCGCGATGGAGACTTGCGCGCCAGCCAGCACCGGCGCGTCATTGATGCCATCACCGACCATGGCGACGATGCGGCCTTCGGCCTGCAGTTTTTTCACGTAGGCGAGCTTGTCTTCCGGCAGCGCGCCGGCGTGCCAGTTGTCAATGGCGAGTTGCTGCGCGGTGCGCATCACCGCAGCCTCGGCGTCGCCGGACAGCAGGTGCAGACGCAGGCCCTGCCGCTGCAGCGCCGCGAGCGCGGCCGGGGCATCCGCCCGCGGCGTGTCGGCCAGCGCAAACCACGCGATCAGTCCGGTTTCGTCGGCCAGCGCCACCCAGCTTTCCCCCCCGTCGGATGCGGGCGGTGAGGGGGGCGTATCGCTGGCCGCGGCGAATCGTGGCGAACCCAGGCGGTAGGTGCGGCCGCCGATCGTGCCTTCGACGCCGCGCCCCGGCGTGTTGCGGATCTGGGCGGCGGTCGCGGTTGGCGTGACCGCCTCGCGCAACGCTTTTGCGATGGGGTGTTCCGAACCGGCTTCGAGTGCGGCGGCCAGCATGCCGACTTCGCGCTCGCTGCACCCGCCCAGGGGCACCACGCGGCGAACACTCAGGCGACCATGGGTCAGCGTGCCGGTCTTGTCGAATACCAGATCGGTGGCGCGCGCCAGGGTTTCCAGCGCGTGGCCGCGCGTGGTCAGCAGGCCCAGGCGCGTCAGCCGGCCGGTCGCGGTGGTGAGCGCGGCGGGGGTGGCGAGGCCCAGCGCGCAGGGGCAGGTGACGACCAGGATCGACACCACGATCCACAGCACTTTCGACGGATCGATGACGTACCAGGCGAGGCCGACCGCAACGGTGATCAGCAGCAGCAGGCCGACGAACCAGGCGGCGGCGCGGTCGGCCAGCTGGCCGATGCGCGGCTTCTCGCTCTGCGCACGGTCGAGCAGGCGCACGATGGAGGCCAGCCGCGTGTCGGCGCCAAGCTTCTCCACCCGCACCACCAGCGGGCTCGCCTGGTTGAGGCTGCCGCCGACCACTTTCGCGTCCTTGTGCTTGGATACCGGCAGCGATTCGCCCGTCAACATCGCCTCGCTCACCGCACTGTCGCCCTCGACCACCACGCCGTCAGCGGGCAGCGTCTCGCCGGGGCGCACCAGCACATGGTCGCCTACCGTGAGGCGCGCAACCGGCACCTGCTCCTCGTCACGCAATGGCCAGTTGGGCAGCCGCGTGGTGGCGGCGGGAATCAGCTTCACCAGTTCCTCGACCGCGGCACCGGCGCGGCGGCGCGCATTCATTTCGAGGAAGCGCCCGGTCAGCAGCAGGAAGATGAACATCGTGACCGAGTCGTAATACACCTCGCCGTGTCCCGAAAACGTGGCGTACACGCTGGCGACGAAGGCGGTGCCCACCCCCAGCGCCACCGGCACGTCCATGCCCAGCATGCGGCGCTTGAGATCGCGCCAGGCACCGACGAAGAACGGCCACGCCGAATACCCCACCACCGGGATGGTCAGAATCAGGCTGGCCCAGCGCATCAGCAGCCGGATGTCGGCGCTCATGTCGGTGGCGGTGTAGCCGGGCAGCGCGTACATCATCACCTGCATCATGCCCAGCCCGGCGATCGCCAGCCGCTTGATCGCGGTGTTGCGCTCGCGCTTGTAGATGTCGTCGGAACGGCCGGGGTCGAACGGATGGGCGACGTAGCCGATGTCGGAGACGGCCTTGAGGATGGCCGACAGCTGGATGCGGCTGTTGTCCCAGCGCACCCGCGCGCGGCGGGTGGCATAGTTGATCTCCACCGACAGCACGCCTGGCAGCGCGGCGATGTGGCGCTCGTTGAGCCAGATGCAGGCGGCGCAGACGATGTTTTCCAGGATCAGCGCGGCTTCGCGGACGTTCTCGGTTTCCACCCGCACGAAGCTTTCCTGGATTTCCGGCAGGTCGTAGAGGCCCAGTTGCGCCAGTTCGGCCTCGGCCTGCTGGGGGGTGGCCGGCAGCGCGGTGCGGTGCAGGTAGTACGCGCCCTGGCCGCTGTCGAGGATGGTCTGTGCCACCGCCTGGCAGCCGCGGCAGCAGGCCTGCCTGGTCTCGCCTTCGAACTGGATGGGATAGTGGGCGCCGTCCGGCACCGGCAGGCCGCAATGGAAGCAGCCCGAAAAAGACGGGGCGTCCGTGAGCGCAGGAGAGATGCTCACGAAACACCCCTTAGGAGAACGCTGTCAGTCGCGCCCGGGAGAGAGATCGGGCAGACCGCTGGCGTCGAGCACAACTTGTTTGCAGCACCGGAAGTGGTTACGCGTATTCCACGGCAGCGGGTAGATGCCCTGGTCGGTACGCCAGACGCCGATGCTTGTGACTTCAGCGCCGATCCGGATAGTTTCAAGGTCCTGCTTGCTATAGCCATTCTTCGTTACTGCGCTGTCTCCGGCCTGAACGCGCCTCCGAAGGGTTCCTTCGGCGCCAGGCCGCTAAACCGGCCATTATAAAAGCGAGTGGGCTTCAGCCCCGAACGCCTTTGCAGCAGAGGCGAAAGGGGAATAGCAGTATTGAAGATGTGCATATCATAATATGCTGACGCACGTGAATGCAAGCCGATTCGTATCCGCTACCATGACGGCATGAGCGGACGTCTCAAGAACCCCTCCTTCTTTCCCCCGGTCGAGACTGCGCTCGCCGAGCCCAACGGCCTCTTGGCGATGGGCGGCGACCTGTCGGTGGAGCGTCTGCTCGACGCCTATCGCCACGGCATTTTCCCCTGGTTCAATGCCGGCGAGCCCATCCTGTGGTGGAGCCCTGACCCGCGCATGGTGCTGGTGCCGGGCGAGGTGCGTGTCACCCGTTCGCTCGCCAGGCGCATGCGCAACGCCGGCTTCGAGCTGCGCGTCGACACCGCCTTCGCCGCGGTCATGCGCGCCTGTGCCGAACCCCGGGAGGGGGCGGGGGGCACCTGGATTTCGCCGGCGATGGTGGTGGCCTACACGCGTCTTTTCGAGGCCGGCTATGCGCATTCGGTGGAAACCTGGCGCGACGGCCGGCTGGTCGGTGGCCTCTACGGCGTGGCGATCGGCCGCATGTTCTACGGCGAATCGATGTTCAGCCGCGAACCCGACGCCTCCAAGGTCGCATTGGTGAGGCTGGCGTGGCAGTTGCAGCGCTGGGAATTCGGCCTCATCGACTGCCAGATGGAAACCGCGCATCTGGCCAGCCTGGGGGCGCGCGCGATTCCGCGCGCGGCGTTCACAGCGCAGCTGGAGGAGTTGGTAAACTTACCGCACCATCCCGGGCCCTGGCGATTCGATGCATCCGACTGAACCCCCGTTCCAGCGCATCCAGTTCTACCTGACCGCGCATTACGACTGCAGCTACCTGCCCGGTCGGCGCGCACGCTCGCAGGTCGCCACGCCCACCCACCTGATTGACAGCCATGCCTACAGCGCGCTGATCCGCGCCGGCTTTCGCCGCAGCGGCCAGTTCACCTATCGCCCGCACTGCGAGCAGTGCCACGCCTGCGTGCCGGTGCGGGTTGACGTCGCAGGCTTCGTGCCCAACCGCACGCAGCGCCGCTGCCTCAAGCGCAACCGGCATCTGGCCGCCCGTTTTCTGCCGCTCGATTTCAAGGACGACCATTACGAGTTGTATCGCCGTTATCTCGGCAGCCGCCATGCCGGTGGCGGCATGGACCGCGACGGCCCCGACCAGTACACCCAGTTCCTGCTGTCGTCCAACGTCGACAGCGTGATGGTCGAGTTCCGCGACGGCGACGATCTGGTGATGATCTCGGTGATCGACCAGATCGACGACGGAATCTCCGCCGTCTACACCTTCTTCGACCCCGCGCGCGAGCAGGACAGCCTCGGCGTCTACGGCGTGCTGTGGCAGATCGAGCTGGCGCGGCGGCTGGAACTCCCCTATCTCTATCTGGGTTACTGGATCGCCGAGAGCCGCAAGATGGCGTACAAGAAACAGTACCCGCCGCTGGAGGGGCTCGTCGACGGCCGCTGGCAGGTTCTCGACGCATGAAAACAGGGCTCCTGGTCGCCGTCCTGCTGGCGACCCTGCAGGGCTGCGCGCTCACCGTGAGCGATCCGCGCGCCCTGCGCCCGATCGACGGCTTTGTCCAACTTGCGAGCGATCAACGCGTGTGGGTCGAGCCGGGCTACGAAGCCTACGGCGTGCGCGTGGCGGGCGCGCTGCCGGCCGCCATCGCGAAAGTCGAGGCCGCGCACTACCTGCCGTTTCTTTATTCGCCGCGCGTATATGTCTGCGGCAGCGAAGACTGTTTCAACCGCTATGTCTACACCCCCCGGCTGTCCGCCGCGGTCATCCCGGACAACCGCCTGATCCTGTCGCCCAATCTGAACGGCCGCGAAAGCAGCCGCCTGCCCGGCCTGCTGACGCACGAACTCGCGCACCTGCATCTGGGCCAGCGCATCGGCCACTACAACAGCACCGTGCCGGTGTGGTTCCACGAGGGCTGGGCTTCGCTCACCGCCGATGGGGGCGGTGCCGAGTATGCGACCGATGCGCAGGCATATGCCGCGATCCGCGCCGGACGCAGGGTCGACCCCGTCGCGCGCGACACCCCCGACAAGCGTCACCGCGCGGGGGCGTTCAGGCTCAACATCTTCGAGTTCTACCGCGAGTCGATGCTGCTGGTCG
>JAJXTE010000056.1 GCA_021784115.1 Pseudomonadota bacterium
GCCTCGCGCGCCTTGACCACATCGGCGTCCTTCATCCCCATGATGCAGAAGAACTCAGGCAGCACGACGAGGCGCGCGCCGCCCTCGACGGCCAGTTCGATCAGCCGTTCGGTCTCGGCCAGGTTCGCGGACACATTCGGGCCGGATGCCATCTGGATGGCCGCGACGCGAACGGTTCCCGCCTGCAGGGCCGGCTTCTTGACTTGCGCACCCTTGGAGCGTGCAACGGTGGTTTTAGCGGGTTTTTTTGTTGTCATGGTCGGGTTCCACAATCAGGGTTCGGACACTTGATTTTCAGTTTTTGCCTTCGCTTTGGACAATCGCTGGACATCGGGTGACTGCCACGGGCCGGTCACCATGTACTCCTTGCTGATGACTTCCTCGATCGGGTCTCGCAGCAGCTTCTGCGCGGCCAGCGCACCCACCCCGGCCAGCGGCCCGCCGAGCAGGGCGCCGGCCACGGCCACGCCTTCGGACAGTTTCGGGATCACTTTCACCCGCAGCTGAACGGTTTCCTGATTGAGGTCGGCCAGCCCGGACATGTTGACCTTGGCGGCCGGCCCGCGCATCTTGAAATCGTCGCTGTAGACCACGCCGCGCGCAATGCGCAACGTGGCGCCGATGTCGTCGAAGGCATAGCCTTCATTGAAGATATCACGGAAATCGAAGTTCAGCCGGCGCGGCAGCGATTGCAGGCTCAACACGCCGAGCAGCTTGCCGGCGCCGGGATTGATCTTGAGGAACTGCCCGCCTTTGGCCTTGAAATCGAGCTGCCCTGCCAGCGTGGCAAGTGCAAAATCGGCGGGCGAGCCCTCCCAGGTGGCGTTGCCCTGGATCTCGGCGCTGCCGCGCTTGAGGGTATCGGGGTAGCCGAAGCGCGCAAGCAGCCTGCCCGCATCGGAGACGCTCAGGCTCAGGTCGGCGCGCGTTTCGCCCGTTCCGCCGCTGTCACGCCACACGCCGCTCATGCGAAACACGCTGTCGGGGTGCGTCAATTGCAGGCTGTCAATCACCAGCCCCTGCGACGTGCCGTGCGCCACGGCTTCGAGCCGGCCGAGGACATGGTCCTGCAGGCGAAAATCCTCCACCGTCACGTCCAGCATCGGGAAATCCGCAGCCTTCATCCTGGTGACGCCCGTTTCGGTGCCTGCCGGCGGCAATCTGGCCGGAATGGTCAACTGCCTGAACTGCGCCGACACCCGGGCGGGCTCCTCTGCTGCGGGACGGTAGCTGAGAACGCCGTTCAGGCCGTTGCCGCTCACCTGGGTGCGCAACAGGCCGCCGCGGGTGCGCCCCTGCAAGCGCACGTCCTGGTAGCGCCGCCCCATCAGGTCGAAGGCGTCGACGCTCAGGTCGATCGCCGAGAGCGGCAAGGGCTCGCCTCCTTCGCCGCCGGGCAACAGGTCCATCCAGCCCGAGACGTCCAGGCCGCGCCCGCTGCCCGCCAAGCGCAGTCCCGGCTCGCCGGGCATCACGGCACGTCCGCCGAAGCGGATTTCGCCGCGGTCCAGGCGGCCTCCCGCGGTTCTGCGCCAGACCGCGCCCACGATTTTTCCGAGCTGCACTTCGTGCAACGCGCCGTCGGCTTGCGGCTGGCTGGTCACCACCAGCGGCAGCGGCTGCGCAGCCGGTTTTTCCAGCGGTGCCGGCAGGCTGCTGCCCAGCCCGACCAGATCGGACTCGATGCGGATGCGCTCGCCGGCCGGCTCCAGGTCGATCTGGCCGCGCCATGCCGTCTGGCCCGACACCCGTTGCTTCCACGTGTCGCCGAGCCAGGACGTCAGGCCCGCAGCAGTCGCGCGCCCCTGCGCCAGGATCTGCACCTGGCCGGAGCGGGTCTGCGTGTCGACGCGCAGCGGGCCGCCGAGAAACTGCGCGGCGATGTTCTTCGCATTCAGGCTGCTACCGGTGAAATCGATGTCGCCGCGCACCTGGTCGAGCCGCGCCAGGCCTCTCGGCAGCAGCGCATCCCCCTGGAATGACAGCCGGCCGGCCAGCGTGGTGTCGTGGCTGCGGCGCAGCGGAATTTGCAGGCCGAGGGCGAGTTTCATCGGCCCGCTGCCGTCCAGCGTGCCGGTGAAGCCGCGCAGCCGCGCGCCAACCGGACTCGCATTGGCAAAGCGGATGAAGTCCTGGACCGACCCGCTGGCCTCGCCATCGACGCGCAGTTGCTCGTCGTGATGCAGCAGATCCGGGATCACCGCCTTCACCGGGGACAAGGTCGTGCCATATATTCGCGCCTGGCTGGAGGTCACCTCCATCGTCCTGCCCAGGAACAGCAGGCGCGCCTGGATGCCCTCGATGCGCGGCCAGCCCGTCACGTAGTCGACCACCGCATCCTTCACCTGCGCCTCGACGCGGAACACGCCGTTGCCATGATCGAACGGGAACGCCGCCAGGTCGCCGTGCAGATCCAGCTGCACATTGTCGGAACGACCCGCGACGGCGGCCCGCTGTACCCACTCGACCGTATGGTCGCTGACGTGTCTCGGCAGGTAGCGGTACACCGCGGTGCCATCGGCGCGGCTCAGATGCGCCGACAGGTCGACGATGCCGCGCTGGCCGGGGATCAGTTCGTACGAACCTTTCGCCGTGCCGGCCATGTCGGGATTGGCAAATGCGACGTCACCCAGCGTCAGGCGGTGACCACGCCGGGTTTTTTCCCACTTGCCGCGCGCATGCAGGCTGTCGACCGCGAACGAAGGCTCGCGGAACAGGGCAGGCAAGGCCAGCGTCATCTGCTGCGAATCGATCTCGAACACGCCTGCGCGCGCGTCCCCCTCGACCCGTCCGCTCAGATTGGTCACGCCCGGCTGGCTGTCGACCGCCGCCACCCCCAGGCCGCGGAAGCGGGCGGCAATGCTGAAGTTGTCCAGCCCGGGTTCCGCCCCGCTCCAGCCGAACCGCAACAGGTCGAATCGCCCTTGCGGCTGCAGGGTCTGCAGGCGCGTGCGCAGGGCCGCATCCATCGGCAGGCTCGGCAGAAGCGATTGCCAGCCGCTCAGGCTGAGCGCCTGGGCGTTGATTTCGCGCGACGTGGCGCCCCACGACAGGCCCGCATTGAACGGGGCGCCGAGGGCCGCGCCCGGCCGCGCCACACGAAGGTTTTCAAACGCCACGCGCTCATCGTCGGGGCCGCGCTGCCACATGGCCTGGCCGCGCACCTGCGTCAGCTGCAGCGCGGGCAGCCCCTCACCCAGCACCACTTCGACGGCATGCAGATCGAGCCCGGCCGTCACCCCGGCAAGCTTGCCGTGCGCCACGTCGAACTGCATGTTCATTGCCCCCCGGCCCTGCTGCGGCTGATACGGCAGCGCCAGCCAGGTGGCGAGACGCGGGAACGACACGCCGACCACGGTCGCGTCGACCGTGCCGTTCCAGGTTGCGGGGTCGTCCACTCGGCGTGCGTGCATCTTCGCCACGACCTTGAACGGCCGCGCCAGACTGGCCGGCGGGATGGCCCGCACTTGCAGCCGATGGGTCCAGCGCGCATTGGTCAGCGTGAAATCGACCGCTGTCAGGGTGAGCGGGGGCGCACCGCGCACGTCGTCGAGCCAGGTGAGCGTGGCGTTGCCGGCATGCACCTGCCCCTGCCGCAGCAGCCAGCTGGAAAACCCGCTATCCGGGGCGGCCGGGTTGACCGGGATGCCGCCGACGTAGAAATGCCCGTCGCGGGCGCGCCGCACGCCGAGCACCAGTCCCTGCAGCTCGATGCGATTGAAGCGCGGTTCCAGAAACAGCAGCGAACGCCAGGCAAACGCGGCCTCGAGTTCGGGCAGGTAGAGGGCCGGATGGCCCTGGCGGTCGAAGAGCGTTACGCCGCGCACGCGGAATTCGGGGCGCGCCTGCTGCCACGTGCCCGACACCGCTTCCAGCGTCACCCGCTGACCCAGCGCGCGCGACATCAAGTCGGCCACGGTGTCGCGGTGGTCGGCAATGTTCGGCAACACCCAGAAATACATCAGCGCCGCCACCGTCGCAAATCCGGCGGCGGCCAGCGCCAGCAGCGCTGCCAGCCAGCGCGAGGCGAGGCGCAGGAACGGGGACAAGGCAGGGAAAACGATCATAAATTACGGCTCTCGGAACCGCTGATTCTATGCGTTCAACCGTGTTTTGCGGCGGCAATGTGGCTGTAAATTCCGGGGTTCATTCACCGGTGAAGCGATGAATCTGCCGCCGGTCGCGCTTGGTGGGGCGGCCCTTGAGGGCGGCGGCTGGGCTGGCGGCCAGCTTGCGGTCGCTCGCCTGCTGCTGGCGGCGCGCCTGGCTGGCGGGATCTTCCGCGTACAGCGCCTGCGCCACCGGCGCCGGGCCACGCTGCATCGCGAGGGCCTGCACCGTGAGCGTCCAGTCGACCTCGCCGATGCGAAGATCCAGCCGGTCTCCGGGTTTCACGTCACGCGCGGGTTTGACGCGCTCGCCGTTGAGCTTCACCCGGCCATTGTCGATCGCCTGCGTGGCCAGGCTGCGCGTCTTGAAGAACCGCGCGGCCCACAGCCATTTATCGAGCCGCATCCTGTCGAGCGGCATTGTGTCAGTCGGCATCGATCACCTCCGCAAACACGCCGGGCTTCGTCAGGGCCCGCATGAACCAGTCGAGCGCCCGCCCCGCTTCGCCACTGCGCCAGGCGAGGTGCAGGGTTTCGCGCGGGTTGCCGCCGGTCCATTCGCAGCGAACCAGGCGGCCGGCCGCCACCTCGCGCTCGGCCAGCCAGCGCGGCAGCGAGCCCACCCCGAGCCCGGCCTGCTGGGCGGCCAGCTTGCTCGGCAGATCGGCGACCGTCAGGCGCGGCTGCTGCTGCAGCCAGCCCGCGCTGCGCAGCGGCAGGTTGCGCGCAGTGTCGGCGATGACCACCGCGCGGTGCGCGGCGATGTCGGCCTGGGCAAGCGGTTGTTTGACGCGCGCCAGCGGGTGCTGCGGCGCCACGCAGAACACGAATTCGATGCTGCCCAGCGCACGGGTGCGGATGCCGCCACCGGCAGGCGCATCGCCGCCCGCGATCGCCAGGTCGGCACACCCGGATGCGAGCGCATCCCAGCTGCCCGCCAGCACTTCGTGGCGCAGTCTGATTTCGGTCGCCCGGCCCAGGCGATAGAACGCGTCGAGTATCGGCAGCAACGGGGCGACAGGCAGGACACCCTCCATCGCCAGCGTGAACTGTGGCTCCCAGCCGCCCGCGACCTGCCGCGTCTTGTTCTCCAGCGCCTGCGCGGCGCCCAGCAGCACCCGACCCTCGTCCAGCAACAGGCGCCCCGCCGGGGTGAAACGCGCGCGGTGGCCGGAGCGGTCGAACAGCAGCGCGTCGAGTTCGGCCTCGATCTGCTGCACGGCGTAGGTCAGCGAGGACGGTGCGCGCCCCAGTTGCTCGGCGGCGCGGGCAAACGAGCCCTTGCGGTCGATGGCGTCGAGGATGGCGAGCGCCTCCAGCGTCAGTGGCATGTTCGAACAATTCGAATGAGTTGATCGAATTGTGCCGGTTTTATTCGGCGGAAACCACGCCTATAGTCACCCCATCGTTTGAACATCAAGCCAGACAACAGGAGCAGATCATGCTGACGGTACGCAAATCGTCCGAACGCGGCCACGCCAACCATGGCTGGCTCGACAGTTATCACACCTTCTCGTTTTCCAGTTACCACGACCCCAACTGGATGGGCTTCGGCCCGCTGCGCGTGATCAACGAGGACCGCGTGGTGCCGGGCGCGGGCTTCCCGACCCACAGCCACCAGGACATGGAAATCGTCACCTGGGTGCTCGAGGGCGCACTCGAACACAAGGATTCGCTCGGCAACGGCGGCGTCATCCGCCCCGGCGAGGTGCAGCGCATGCGCGCCGGGCACGGCATCTCTCACAGCGAATACAACGCGTCGTCCAGCGAGCCGGTGCACTTCCTGCAGATCTGGATCGAGCCGGATGCCTACGGGCTGGAACCGGGCTACGAACAGATCGGCTTTGCCCCCGCGGACCTGCAAGGCCGGCTGCGGCTGATCGCGTCGAACGACGGCCGCGACGGCTCGGTGACGATCCACCAGGACGCCGCCATCCATGCGGGCCGGCTGGTAGCGGGCGACCGCGTCACCCTGACCCTGGCGCCGGGTCGCCGCGCCTGGCTCCATGTGGCGACCGGCCGGATCAAGATCCGGGACTATCCGCTGGAGGCCGGGGACGCGGTGGCGATCCGCTTCGAATCCGCGCTCGAGATCGAAGCACTGGAACCGAGCGAGCTGGTCGGCTTCGACCTTCCCTGAGTGCCGCCGGCGCTCGGCCCCGATACAATCACGCCCTTTTTGATGCAAGGACACGTCATGCCCAAGATTCTCGCTTTTTCCGGCAGCATTCGCCGCGATTCCTGGAACCGCAAGCTCATTCGCGTTGCAGCGGACGCGACCCGCGCCGCGGGCGGCGACGTCACCCTGATCGACCTCGCCGATTACCCGCTGCCGCTCTACGACGGCGACCTTGAGGACCGGGACGGCGTGCCCGACAACGCGCTGCGCCTCAAGGCCCTGTTCAAGGAGCACGACGCCCTGCTGATCGCGAGTCCCGAATACAACAGCTCGATGCCGCCGCTGCTGAAAAACACGATCGACTGGATTTCGCGCGAATGGCAGGGCGAATCGGGGCTGGTTCCCTATCAGAGCAAGGTCGCCGCCATCCTCGCCGCCTCCCCGGGAACATTCGGCGGCATGCGCATGCTGCCGCACCTGCGCCAGATCCTGAATACCCTGGGCGTGCTGGTCCTGCCCGGCCAGTTCTCGCTGCCGCATGCGGACACGGCGTTCGACGCGGAAACCGGCGCGCTGAAATCGCCGGCGCGGCTGCACGCGCTGGTGCTGGAACTGGTGAACACCGCCGCGGCCCTGAAGCAGGCATAAAAAAAGCGCCGGGTAACCGACGCTTTTACGGCACTCTGCAGAATCAGGCCAGCTTGCGGCGGCGCGCGAGGCCGAAGCCCAGCAGGCCCGCACCCATCAGGAACAGGCTGCCCGGCTCGGGGATGCTTCCGCCGCCGCCGCCACCGCCACCATTCCGGGTTGTGAGGTGCGCCCATTCCTCAAACGTGCCGAAGGACTCCGCACCCACGTTGGCGGCATTCTGCAAACCGAAGCGCGACCACAGGACGATGTACTGTGAGCTCGTCACGCCCGCAAAGACACTCGTCGGAATCTGCATCAGCATGTCGCTGACGCCATTGCCCGGGTTGCCGTCACGATTGGCGTCCAGCAGGATGTAATTGTCGGCGAGCGTATCCATGTCCCAGAGCAGGGTGCCGAGAATGCCATTCGCGTCGCCGTTGCCGTCGACCGAACTGCTGTTCTGGCCCGGGGTATTCGTGACATACAGCCTCAGGCCATCCAGCGACAGCAGGCTCTGTTGCCCCTGATTGGCGTTTTCGGCAACCGGCTCGCCGATGTCCAGCACGAAGTTGTAGGTCCCGTTGACGACCTGCATGGCGCCGAATGACAGGTCATGGGTCCAGATACCGAATTTTTCCTGAAACGGATAAGCGCCTTGGTTGGCCTGGGTAGAGTTGTACCCCTGCTCCGTCCCGTTGTCTTGAACCCGCAGGAAAGGATCGAGCACACCGGTACCGGAAGGCTGCTGCTTGTCGAACACAAACGTGGCCGTGTTGGTTCCGTCGCTGATGGTGCCACTGTTGGCGGTTGTCAGATCCACCGCGAGCACGGCGGCTTGTGCAGTCGCCGACAGACCGAGGATCAGGGCGAGTGCGGAAGCACGCAAAGGAAATGCGAAATTGTGGGCCATGATGCTGTTCTCCTTGGGAACGATTTTTATACCTTATTAAAAGCATATTTCATGCCATTTAAAACGACGAAATCTCAACGCGTTGAATGCACTCGGTTTAAAGAGAACCGGCCCGTTTCGCCCCTCATTCCTCCGTTCCACTTGTAAGAAAAACCGACAAAAAAAGCGCCCCGAAGGGCGCGTGCTGCGGGTGGGCAAAGCCTGGAGCTTATTTATAAACCGTCACGGTCCTGCTGGTCACGTTGCCGGCGTTGTCGGTGACGCGCACGCTGACGGAGTGGGTACCCTTCGCCAGCTTGCGCGTGTTCCAGCTGTAGTTGAGCGAACTGCCGTAGGCGACGGCCACTTCCTTGCCGTCGATCACCAGCGAGATCTTCGCGACGCCCTGGTTGTCGGTGGCGGACACGCTGACAGCCTGCTTGCTGGGCGAGATCGTCATGCCGTCGGTCAGGTTGAAGCTGCTGATCGCGGGAGCGGTCGTGTCATTGCCGACGGTGACCGCAACCGAGGGGGAGGTGCCGCGGTTGCCCGCTGCGTCGAAGGCCTGCACGCTGAGCGTGTAGCTGCCGTCCGTCTTGATGGAGGTATCCCAGGCAAAGGCAAACGGCGCCAAGTTGTCACTTGCGACCAGCTGGCCGTTGACGTAGAAGTCGGCGCGCGTCACGCCGACGTTGTCGGATGCGTTGACGTCAACCGGGACCACGCCGGACACGCGCCCGCCCGTGGGCGACGCAATGCTGGCGGTGGGCGCCTGGGTGTCGGTCGCGACCGTCTGCCTGGCCGCCGCGACCGCCGCCGCGGCATTGACCCGACCGGCGCCGTAGTACTGGTCATAGCCTGACGTTCCCAGGTCGACGCTCGTCGAGGTCAGCAGGCGATCGACATCGGCCGGGGTCAGGTTCTTGTTGGCGGACAGCAGCAGCGCCGCCGTGGCCGCGACCACGGGGCTGGAAAACGAGGTGCCGGAGGCATTCGCGTAGCCGCCGCCGACGGTGGTGGTGTAGATGCTCACCCCCGGTGCGGACACGTCAACATAGGGGCCGTAGCTGGAGAAGCTGGCGCGCGCATCGTTCTGGTCGGTGGCCGCGACGGTGAGCAGGGAATCGTTGGCTGCAATGTTCTCCAGCCCGCCGCTGTTGCCGGCGGCCACCACGACCACGCCGCCCTTGCTGCGCAGATATTGCGCAGCCGACTGCACGGTGGAACTTCCGGACACGCCGTTATAGCTGATGTTCACCACCTTGGCGCCGTGGTCGGCCGCCCAGTAGATCCCCTGCGCAACCGTGCTCCAGTAGGCATAGGCATTGGCGTCGGCAATGCGTACCGGCATGATCTTCGCGCCCCAGGCCACCCCGGCGCTGCCCCTGGCGTTGTTGGCCACCATCGCCGCGACGCCGGAGACCCAGGTTCCGTGGCCGTGGACGTCCGCGGTGTTGGAATTGTTGTCGTACACGTTCCAGCCCGGCACGAGGTTGGGGGCCAGGTCCGGGTGAGAGCTGTCGACGCCGGTGTCGAGCACGGCGATGGTCACCCCGGTGCCGTTTGCGCTGTCCCAGGCGGTCGGCGCCTGGATCTTGGGGAGTTCCCAGCTGCTGCCATACGAGGGGTCGGTCACGGCAAGAGCGGGGGCGACCGCCATGTCGAGTTCGACATATTTCAGATTGCGGTTCTTGCGCAGTTCGCGCATCGCAGCGGCTTCATCGGCGCCCGGGGGCAGTTCGACGATGTAGGTATTCACCTGCCTCAGATAGCCCTTGGAGTGCCCGTTCACCGGTCTCAGCGCCTGATCGAACCGAGCGGCGGGCAAACCCGGACGCGGTGCAACCAGCAGGCGCCCGCGCGCCCAGCCCACATAGGGCTGGGCTTTTTCGACCGTGACCGGCGGCTGCTTGCCCGGGTTGGCTACCGACGCTGCCTCGCTGAAGCCGGCATACCCCGTCAACAGGGCCACCACCAGCAGGCCCAGGGTAAAGCCGGGCGCAGTGGTGGCACGGTAACAGCGGCGATTATCGGAAAGCTGGACGGGAAAGGGGTTGTGGGGTGACATGGCGGCTCCAAGGATTCATGAACTGCCCGAACAAGGCCCGCGCATTCACCAATACCGACCCGCTCATGGATCGTCCATCGGCAGCCCCGCTGTCTTTCCAAGACCGGAAGCTTTGCGTCACCGCCTCGCGACGGGTTTGCCCTTGTACAGGATATCAACAGTAACGACGATATTTCGACGGACTTTAGCCGCTTCCGCAAAAGCGCCGAAATTTATTGTTTTTATAATTCAATGTCTTGCAAAATTGCCACTCGGCAGCCACCCACCATGGCCCGCCCCGGACGGCGAACGCCAGCCCTGCGACACCCATAAAAAAAAGCGCCGACAGTGCGGCGCTTTTGAAGAATTGCGATTGGTTAAGCCGACTTGCGGCGCACAGCAAAACCCACCAGGCCCAGGCCGGCCAGCAGCATGGCGTAGGTTTCGGGTTCGGGAACCAGGGTGCCGCCACCGCTGCCCCCGTCGTAGCTGTTCCAGATCGCGACGTTGGAAATCGCGCCGGCGCCGGGCCAGAAGCCCGACAGGTTGATGGCGTCCGTGCCATTCCAGCCGCTGATGTTGAAAATATAGTTGGGATCGGGATGATTCCCGTCCTTCACCACCAGGAAGCAGTCACCGCAACTGATTTTCAAGCCACCGTCCCAGGTGATCGTGGCACTCGAGGCGTCGCCGGACACCCCGCTGACGAGATCGGGGCTAAAAGTCGTTGTGTAGTAACCCGCGGCATTGCCCGATTCGCCGCCACCAAAATCCTGCTTGTATGCCAGGCCAAGCGGCGACACGCCGACAAGCGCTTCCACGTCACTCTGATTGAGGTTGTTCGTGGAAACGGTGGTCCAGTTCGCATCCCCGGGGGTGAGGCTCAGCGCGTGGGCCTGCGAAGCCACACCCAGCGCCCCCGAAACCAACAGGGCACCCAGCAGGGTGCGATTGAGTTTTTGAAGCTTCATTTAACGTCCTCCATTCCGCAAGTAGGTATGTCTCGATTTACAGCTTGTTATTGTTATGTCGCATACGAAGGCAAAAAACAGGCCCACAGGAAAACTGATGGCCGCGACCAAACTTAATAATCTGTTCTTATTGAGCAAATATTTTTCGGCCCTTCCCGTTGCGAAGGCCGAAATATTTGCGGGCGTAAAGAATTCCGACAACAAAAAAGCACCCCGAAGGGTGCCTGCAAACCGGCGCGCGCCGACCGCTCTGGATCACTGCGTCAGCATTCTGTCCTTGGCCACGAAATACTTGCGGGCAAAGGCCACCAGTTGGCCGTCGCCGGGATGATCAACGGTTTCGACGCCCACCACCTTGTCCACGACACCGTGATCGTGCGCGTGGATATGCTTGATCAGTTCGAGCTTGGCGTGGCCGGGGCCGACGATCAGTATCTCCGCGGCACCGGCGAGGGCTTCCACGACTTCATGGTAGTACTGCTGGTCTTCGGGCTGGCGGCTGCCGCTGACCGAACCGCGCTTGCGCTGCAGGTGGCGCGGGGGGTTGGCCGGATGCACGACCGATTTCTCGACGTCGTTCGGGCTGACGTGCATGACACGGGCTTCATTGTGATCCAGCCAGACGACTGCGTGGTAGTGCGACATAAGGTTCCTTTCAGGTAATAAAACCAACAACTTATAAAACTTTTACCGGGGCTGGGTGTATCCAGCCCGGCTCACTTGATCGCTTCCTTCAGCTGCTCGAGGATCGCCGGATTCTCCAGGGTGGAGACGTCCTGGGTGATTTCCTCGCCCTTGGCGATCGCGCGCAGCAGGCGGCGCATGATCTTGCCGGAGCGGGTCTTGGGCAGGTTGTCGCCGAAGCGGATTTCGTCGGGCTTGGCGATCGGGCCGATTTCCTTGCCCACCCAGTCGCGCAGCTCGGCGGCGATCTTCCTCGCCTCCTCGCCGACCGGCCGCGTGCCCTTCAGCACCACGTAGGCCACCACCGCCTCGCCCTTGATCTCGTGCGGGCGGCCCACCACCGCCGCCTCGGCGACGCGCAGGTTGGACACCAGCGCAGACTCGATTTCCATCGTGCCCAGGCGGTGGCCCGACACGTTCAGCACGTCGTCGATGCGGCCCATGATCCAGAAGTAGCCGTCGGCGTCGCGGTGCGCCGAGTCGCCGGCGAGATAGGTCTTGCCGCCGAGTTCCTCGGGGAAATAGGTTTTCCTGAAACGGTCGGGGTCGCCCCACAGCGTGCGCAGCTGCGACGGGAACGGCCGCTGGATCACCAGGTAGCCGCCCTGCCCCTTTTCGACGGGGTGGCCGTGCTCGTCGGTGATCGCGGCCATGATGCCGGGCAGCGGCAAGGTGCAGGAGCCGGGCTTGGTCGGCACCGCGCCGGGAAGCGGCGAGATCATGTGGCAGCCGGTTTCGGTCTGCCACCAGGTGTCGACGATGGGGCAGCGGCCGCCGCCGATGACCTGGTGGTACCACATCCAGGCCTCGGGGTTGATCGGTTCGCCCACCGTGCCCAGGAGGCGCAGCGAGGAGAGGTCGTACTGCCCCGGCAGTTCGTGGCCGAGCTTGATCAGGCTGCGGATCGCGGTCGGCGCCGTGTAGAAGGTGGTGACCTTGTGCTTGGCGATGGTTTCCCAGAAGCGGCCGGCGTGCGGATAGGTGGGGATGCCCTCGAAGATGACCTCGGTCATGCCCAGCGCCAGCGGGCCGTAGGCGACATAGGTGTGGCCGGTGATCCAGCCGACGTCGGCGGTGCACCAGTAGACGTCGGAATCGGGCTTGGCGTCGAACACCCACTGCATCGAGAGGATGGCACCGAGCAGATAGCCGCCGGTGGAATGCTGCACGCCCTTGGGCTTGCCGGTCGAGCCGGAGGTGTAGAGAATGAAGAGCGGATGCTCGGCGCCGACCCACACCGGCTCGCAGGTGTCGGCCTGGGTCTGCACGAGCTCATGCCACCACAGGTCGCGTACGCCCCAGTTCACCGCGCCGCCGGACCGGCGGTACACCACCACGCGCTCGACGCACGACGTGTCGCCCATCGCCAGCGCCTCGTCGACCGCGTGCTTCAGCGGCACGGCCTTGCCGCCGCGCAGCGACTCGTCGGCGGTGACAATCAGCTTGGCCTTGGCGTCCTCGATGCGCTCGAACAGGCTCTTGGCAGAGAAACCGCCGAACACGACCGAATGGATGGCGCCGATGCGCGCGCACGCCTGCATCGCCACCACTGCCTCGATGCTCATCGGCATGTAGACGATGACGCGGTCGCCCTGCTCCACGCCGAGCGACTTCAGGCCGTTGGCGAACTGGCACACACGGGCGTGCAGTTCCTTGTAGGTGACTTTGGTCACTGCGCCGTCGTCGGCTTCGAAGATCAGCGCGGTCTTGTCGCTCTTGGTCGCCAGATGGCGGTCGAGGCAATTGTACGAAACGTTCAGCTTGCCGTCGTCGAACCACTTGTAGAACGGCGCATGGGTCTCGTCGAGCGTGCGGGTAAATGGCGTGTTCCAGGCAATATGCTGGCGTGCCAGCTTGGCCCAGAAGCCTTCATAGTCGGTCTCGGCCTGGCGGCACAACGCCTGATACGCGTCCATGCCGGACACGTTGGCCTGCTTGACGAACGCGTCCGCAGGCGGGAATACACGGGTTTCGGTCAGAATCGACTCGATGGCTGCCATACAGTCTCTCCGCTGATAGAGTGTTGCGATAACCCGTCATTCTAATCCATGCCATGAGCCATCCCGCACTTGAGCGCGTCGCCCGCTGTTCCCGCTACGGCCGCCGCCTGCTGGCGGCACAGCCGCAGCTCGCCGAAACCCTGGCGG
>JAJXTE010000057.1 GCA_021784115.1 Pseudomonadota bacterium
AACCCTTGCCGCGGCAAGGCCTTGCCCTAGGCACTCATTGCCGCATGCGGCGCGAGGGATTAAAATGCCGCACTTTTCGCTTAAATTTTGCGGCTTGCCCCATGGGCAGGCCGCTGTTGCCTGAGCACACGGAACCATGGAACGACAACGCTGGCTGGACGGGACGCTCTATTCGCCCGATTTCGAACAGGATAGCTGCGGCTTCGGCCTGATTGCGCAGATCGACAATCAGCCCAGCCACACGCTGGTGCAGAACGCGATCGGCTCGCTGGCGTGCATGACGCACCGCGGCGCGATCGCCGCGGACGGTCTGTCGGGCGACGGCTGCGGCCTCTTGTTCAAGAAGCCGGATGCCTTCCTGCGCGCGGTGGCCGCTGACGCCGGCTTTGCGCTGGGCGAACGGTATGCCGCCGGGCTGGTGTTCCTGTCGCGCGACGCGGCGCCCCAGGCGAATGCGCGTTCGACGCTGAAGGCCGCGCTTGAGGCGCAGGGCCTGACGGTTGCCGGCTTCCGCCTGGTGCCGACCGATTCGTCCGTCTGCGGCGAATCGGCTCTGGCGTCCTTGCCGCATATCGAGCAGGTCTTCGTCAATGCGCCGGCTGGCATGAGCGAGGACGACTTCGAACGCAAGCTCTACATCGCGCGCCGCCAGGCCGAAAAGGCGCTGGAGCCGACCGACCCGGTGTTCTACCTGCCGACGCTGTCGTGCCGCGTGATCAGCTACAAGGGCCTGGTGATGCCGGACAACCTGCCGGTGTTCTACCCCGATCTGAACGACGAGCGCTTCGCTTCGAGCCTCGTCGTCTTCCACCAGCGCTTCTCGACCAACACCTGGCCGCAGTGGCGCCTGGCGCAACCGTTCCGCTATCTGGCGCACAACGGCGAGATCAACACGGTGCAGGGCAACCGCAACTGGAGCCGTGCACGCGAGCAGAAGTTCGCCACCCCCCTGATCCCGAATATGGACGACATTCGTCCCATCGTCGGCACCCGGGGCTCGGATTCGATGAGCCTCGACAACATGGTCGAAGGCCTGGTGATGGGCGGCGCGGGCCTGTTCCGCGCGCTGCGCCTGGTGATCCCGCCGGCGTGGCAGAACGTCGAGTCGATGGACGCCGACATCCGCGCGTTCTACGAATACAACTCGATGCACATGGAGCCGTGGGACGGCCCCGCCGGGATTGTCTTGACTGACGGTCGTTATGCGGTTTGTACGCTCGACCGCAACGGCCTGCGCCCGGCGCGCTGGGTGCTGACCAAGGACCGCATCCTCACCATCGCCTCGGAAGTGGGCGTGTGGCAGATCGACCCGGCCAACGTCGAACGCAAGGGCCGCGTCAAGCCCGGCCAGATGATCGCCGCTGACCTCGACACCGGTCGCCTGCTGATGCCGGAAGACATCGACAACGAACTGAAGGGTCGCCAGCCGTATCGCGAGTGGCTGAAGTCGAGTGCGGTCAAGCTTGAGCTGTCGATCAACCAGGACGCCGACCTGCCGGTGATGGACGCGGCGAGCCTGCTGACGCACCAGAAGCTCCATAACGTGAGCTTCGAGGAACGCGACCAGATCATCCGCGTGCTGGCCGAGGACGGCGCCGAGGCGATCGGCTCGATGGGCGACGACACGCCGATGGCGGTGCTGTCGCAAAAGGTGCGCTCGCCGTTCGACTACCTGCGCCAGCAGTTCGCGCAGGTGACCAACCCGCCGATCGACCCGATCCGCGAAGCGATCGTGATGTCGCTCAACACCGCCTTCGGACCCGAACGCAACCTGTTCGAGGAAAGCCCGGCACACGCGCACCGCGTGGAAGTGTTTACCCCGCTGCTGTCGAAGGAAGCCTTCGACAAGCTTTTGAACCTGAACGACCCGGCCTTCGCCCCGGCCACGCTCGATCTGCACTACGATCCGGCGACGACCACGCTGGAAGCGGCGCTGAAGGCGCTGACCGCGCGGGCGGTCGATGCGGTGAAGGCCGGCAAGGTCATCCTGGTGCTGTCCGACCGCAACATCGCCAAGGATCGCCTGCCGATCCACGCCCTGTTCGCCACCGGCGCGGTACATCACGCGCTGATCGCCGCCGGCCTGCGCTGCAATGCCAACATCGTGGTGGAAACCGGCAGCGTGCGCGACCCGCACCACTACGCCTGCCTGATCGGCTACGGCGCGACCGCCGTGTATCCGTATCTCGCCTACCAGGTCATCGGCGAATTCGTGAAGACCGGCGAGATCCAGCCCGGCCTCGACAAGGCGCTGTCCAACTTCCGCAAAGGCATGGACAAGGGCCTCTACAAGGTGCTGTCCAAGATGGGCATCTCGCTGGTGGCGAGCTACCGCGGCGCCCAGCTGTTCGAGGGCGTGGGCCTGCACGAAAGCGTGATCGACCTGTGCCTGAAGGGCACCGTCTCGCGCATTTCCGGCGCCAACTTCGACGACTTCGAATCCGACCAGAAACTGCTGCACAAGGCCGCGTTCAACCCGCTGCGCCCGCTGTCGGCCGGCGGTCTGCTGAAGTTCATGTTCGGCGAGGAATTCCACGCCTACAACCCGGACGTGGTGCAGCAACTGCAGAAGGCGGTAAAGACGGGCGACTATGCCGAATTCAAGAAATATTCCGAACTCGTCGACACCCGTCCGGTGGCGATGCTGCGCGACCTGATGAAGCTTAAGGGCGGCGCCCAAGCGATCCCGCTGGAGGAAGTCGAACCGCTGGAAAGCATTCTGAAGCGCTTCGACTCCGCCGGCATGTCGCTCGGCGCGCTGTCGCCGGAAGCGCACGAGGCGCTCGCCGAGGGCATGAACCGCATCGGCGGCCGCTCCAACTCGGGCGAAGGTGGCGAGGACCCGAAGCGCTATGGCACGGTGAAGACCTCCAAGATCAAGCAGATCGCGTCCGGCCGCTTCGGTGTGACGGCGACCTACCTGGTCAACGCCGAGGTACTGCAGATCAAGATCGCGCAGGGCGCCAAGCCCGGCGAAGGCGGGCAATTGCCGGGCGACAAGGTATCGCCGATGATCGCCAGCCTGCGACACTGCAAGCCCGGCACGCCGCTGATTTCGCCGCCGCCGCACCACGACATCTATTCGATCGAGGATCTGGCGCAGCTGATTTTCGACCTCAAGCAGGTCAACCCGGACGCGCTGGTGTCGGTGAAACTGGTCGCCGAACCCGGCGTCGGCACGATTGCGGCAGGCGTGGCCAAGGCCTACGCCGACCTCATCACGATTTCCGGCTACGACGGCGGCACCGGCGCGAGCCCCCTGGCTTCGGTCAAGTACGCAGGCTCGCCGTGGGAACTCGGTTTGAGCGAGGCGCAGCAGGTATTGCGCGCCAACGGCCTGCGCGGCCGCGTGCGCGTGCAGACCGACGGCGGCCTGAAAACCGGCCTCGACGTCATCAAGGCGGCCATCCTCGGCGCCGAGTCGTTCGGCTTCGGCACCGGCCCGATGGTCGCGCTGGGCTGCAAATACCTGCGCATCTGCCATTTGAACAACTGCGCCACCGGTGTCGCCACGCAGAACGAGAAGCTGCGCCGCGACCACTTCATCGGCCTGCCCGACATGGTGGTGAACTACTTCAAGTTCGTCGCCGAGGAGACGCGCGAACTGATGGCTTCGCTCGGCATCCGCAAGCTGACCGACCTGATCGGCCGCACCGACCTGCTCGACCTGTCAGCCGGCGACACGCCGCGCCAGGGGCGCCTGAAGCTCGACGCCCTGCTCTCGCAGGGCGACATCCCCGCCGACGCGCCGCGCTTCGCGCAGCAGGAACGCAACCCGTCTTTCGACAAGGGTGAACTCGCCGAGCAGATGGTGGCCGACGCCCTGGCTGCGATCAAGGCCGGCACGCCAATCGAACTTGCCTACACCGTGCGCAACGTCAACCGCTCGATCGGCGCCCGCCTGTCGGGCGAGATCGCCAAGGCGCACGGCGGCAAGGGGCTCCCCGACAACACGGTCCGCATCCAGCTCACCGGCTCGGCCGGCCAGAGCCTCGGCGTATGGAACCACAAGGGCCTGACGATCACGCTCGAAGGCGACGCCAACGACTACGTCGGCAAGGGCATGGGCGGCGGCCGCCTGGTGATCTACCCGCCGCGCACGGCCACCTTCGACGCGCACCGCAACACGCTGATCGGCAATACCTGCCTCTACGGCGCGACGGGCGGCGAGCTCTACGCCGCGGGCATGGGCGGCGAGCGCTTCGGCGTGCGCAACTCCGGCGCGCTGGCGGTGGTGGAAGGCATCGGCGACCACGGCTGCGAATACATGACCGGCGGCACCGTTATCGTGCTGGGCGACACCGGGCTCAACTTCGGCGCCGGCATGAGCGGCGGCATGGCCTTCGTGGTCGACGATGCCGGCGACTTCGTGTCGAAGACCAACAAGGAAATGGTCGAGCTGACCCGCATCACCAGCGTCGAGACCGAGCCCTACCGCGTCTTCCTCAAGGCGCAGGTCCAACGCCACCTGGCGCTCACCGGCAGCGCGCGCGCCAAGGCATTGCTCGCCGATTTCGACGCCACGCTGGCGAAGGTGTGGCTGGTCAAGCCGAAACGGATTTCGATTGAAGACCTGGTCGAGGACATTCCCGGCCAGACCAAAGAAGCATTGGAAGCATAAGAATGGGTGACGTATTCCAGTTTTTGAAGCAGCCCCGGCGCGACGGCGACAAGACCGAGGCGGAGGTGCGCAAGCACGAGTTCCGCGAAATCTACGCGCTGATGGACACGGCGCATGCGCAGGAGCAGGCCGACCGCTGCCTCGGTTGCGGCAATCCGTATTGCGAGTGGAAGTGCCCGGTGCATAACTACATCCCGAACTGGTTGAAGCTGGTGACCGAAGGCCGCCTGTTCGAGGCGGCCGAACTCTCGCACCAGACCAACAGCCTGCCCGAAGTGTGCGGCCGCGTCTGCCCGCAGGACCGCCTGTGCGAGGGCGCGTGCACCCTCAATACCGACGGCTTCGGCGAAGCCGTGGGCGGCGGCCCGAACGTTGGCGGCTTCGGCGCGGTGACCATCGGCCAGATCGAGCGCTACATATCCGAAGAGGCCTTCAAGGCCGGCTGGCGCCCCGACATGTCGAACGTCGTGGCGACCGGCAGGAAGGTCGCCGTCATCGGTGCCGGCCCTGCGGGCCTGGGCTGCGCCGACGTGCTGGCGCGCAACGGGGTGAAAGCGGTGGTGTACGACCGCTACGACGAGATCGGCGGCCTTTTGACCTTCGGCATCCCCGAATTCAAGATGGAAAAGACGGTGATGATGCGGCGACGCGACGTATTTGAGGGCATGGGCATCGAGTTCCGCCTCAACACCGACATCGGCAGGGATGTGTCCATGCAGTCCCTGCTCGACGAGTACGACGCCGTATTCATGGGCATGGGGACCTACACCTACATGAAGGGCGGCTTCCCCGGCGAGGACCTGCCCGGCGTGCTGGAGGCGCTGCCCTTCCTGATTTCCAACGTGCGCAAGTGTCTCGACCTGGCGAAACCGGATGAAGTCTTCCACGACATGAAGGGCAAGCGCGTGGTGGTGCTGGGCGGTGGCGACACCGCGATGGACTGCAACCGCACCAGCATCCGTCAGGGTGCGGCCAGCGTCACCTGCGCCTACCGCCGCGACGAGAAGAACATGCCCGGCTCCAAGCGCGAAGTCGGCAACGCCAAGGAAGAGGGCGTGCAGTTCCTGTGGAACCGCCAGCCGGTCGAGATCGTCGGCGACGGCAAGGTGGAGGGGGTCAAGCTCGTGACCACCGAGCTCGGCCCGCCCGACGCGCGCGGCCGCCGCACGCCCGTCGTGGTGCCGGGCTCCGAGGAGATCATTCCGGCCGACCGCGTCATCGTGGCCTTCGGCTTCCGTCCCAATCCGCAGCCGTGGTTTGCCGATCACAAGATTGCAGTCGACCAGGGTGGCCGCGTGATCGCCAGCGGCCAGCAGCACGCCTTCCAGACCGCCAACCCGAGAGTCTTCGCCGGCGGCGACATGGTCCGCGGTTCCGACCTCGTGGTGACCGCGGTGTGGGAAGGCCGCGAGGCCGCCAAGGGCATCCTCGCCTATCTCGACCTGCTGTAACGTCGCTGCCTGCCCGCCCCGTCGGGGTCTGCTGCGACATTGCCATCGATCTCCACACGGATGCTTTCCGGCCCCTACTACCCCCGCTCGTTCACCATCCTCGTCATCGTCGCCATGGGCGTGCTGATCGTGCCCCTGGCCAGCGGCCTCATCAATGCGGTGCACGTGCTGCAGGGCGTGGTCGACACCCAGCGTCAGTTCACCCGCACGAGCCTCGCCGTGACGCGCGGCGTGCGGCAGATCGTCGAGTCGGTCAGCCAGTTCCAACGCGCCGCCGGGCAGTATCACCTGTTGCAGGATGCGGAATTCGGCCCCGCCTTGCGTGCGAGCTTCGACGATCTGCAAACCCAGTTGACGCAACTCGATGCGCAACTCGTCGACGCCCCCTCGCGCACCACGCTGGCCACCCTGCAGACGCGCAGCCGCGCGCTGTATCGCCAGTTGCAGCCCGGCGCATTTCTGGACAACGACCAGTTCCATGCGCTCGACCCTGCATTCGAGACGCTGCATGGCACTGCGGGTACCCTGCTCGCGCAGGCCGACGCCTCGGTGCAGCGTGAGTTGCAGGCGCTGGAAGGGACTGTGCAATCGACCCGCCAGCGCCTGATCGTCCTGGCCCTGGCGCTGATTCCGCTGACGC
Organism: Pseudomonadota bacterium; assembly: GCA_021784115.1. GTDB lineage: Bacteria > Pseudomonadota > Gammaproteobacteria > Burkholderiales > Thiobacillaceae > Thiobacillus. Next base: position 6,713 of record JAJXTE010000057.1, read on the forward strand.
TGCTGCTCGCCGCGGTGTTTTCCTGGATGATCAATCGGCCGATCAAGCAGCTCAAGGCGTCGATCCAGCAACTCGGCCAGGCTGACCTGCGCCCCTTGCCGGCGATCAGCGGGCCGCAGGACATCGTCGAACTGGGACGCGAAATCGACTGGCTGCGCCAGCGCCTGCAGGCGCTGGAAGAGCAGAAACTGCGCTTCCTGCGACACGTGTCGCACGAACTGAAGACGCCGCTCGCGTCGCTGCGCGAAGGCGTGGCGCTGCTGGGCGACGAACTGGCGGGCAGCCTCAACCCCCGTCAGCGCAGCATCGTCGGCATCATGGACAGCGGCAGCCGTGACCTGCAGAAGCGGATCGAAGACCTGATCCGCTACGGCAGCATGGTGCGCGACGCAACGCTGCCGCCGGCCGCGCCGCAAGCGCTGGCCGAGGCGCTCGCCGGCGTGCTGGCGCGCCAGCGGCTGACGCTCGACGCGCGCGGCATCGGTGTCGAGACGCAGCTGACCGCACCCACCGTCCAGGCCGACCGGGGCCAGCTGGAAACCGTTCTCGACAATCTCCTGTCCAATGCGGTCAAATTCAGTCCCGAGGGCGGCCACATCCTGGTGAAGAGCGAGCCAGCCGATGGCGCAGTCGTGGTGTGGGTGTGCGACCAGGGCGGCGGCATCCCGAAAACGGAGCGCGGCCGGGTGTTCGAACCGTTCTTCCAGGGTGCGCGCCAGCCCGCCAGCACGATCAAGGGTAGCGGGCTGGGCCTGTCGATCGTGCGCGAATCGCTGCTGGCCGTCGGCGGCAGCGCCGAAGTGATCGACTGCCCGCCGTGGTCGACCTGCTTCAAATTGACTTGGCCCGTTCAACCTGACGATTGCCGCAATGACCTTTAAATCCGTTCTGCTTGCCGGTCTTCTGTTGACGCTAAGTGCCTGCGTCATCCCGCCTGTACCCGATCAGGCGGTGGTTTCGCACAGTCGGGGGGCCGGCTCGGGGGCCCTGGCGTACTTGAATGAACTGTCGCGGGTTGCGGCGCTTACGCCCGAACAGCGCCGACGCGAACTGGCCGGGCTGGATGCCGAACGCCGCCTCGACGACGCCAGACGCTTTCAGCAGGCCGCCCTGCTGGAACGTGAAGACAGCGCGGACGCGTTTGAACACAGCCTCAAGAGTCTCGCCTCGATCGACGACACCGACCCCCGCGTGCAAGCCGTGTTCGAGCTGATGCGACGATCGCTCAAGGCTCGTATCGAACTCAAGCAGCAGACCGCGCGGGCACAGGAACTGCAGGACAAGCTCGATCAGATCAAGGCGCTGGAAAAAACCCTGCAGCAGCGCAGCACGCTCCCCAAATCACCATGAAAAAACCAGCCATACTCGTAGTGGATGACGACGCGGCGCTGCGCGAACTGATCACGTTGCGGCTCGAAGCCAACGGTTTCAGGGTCGAGGCAGTCGACAGCGCCGAGGCCGCGCTCGCGCAACTGGCCCTGGCGCGGCCCGACGCGGTTCTGACGGACATGCAGATGGGCGGCATGGACGGCATGGCGCTGTTTCGCGCCATCCACGCGCGCGACCCGGCGCTGCCGGTGATCGTGCTGACCGCGCACGGCACCATTCCCGACGCGGTGGCCGCCACCCAGCAAGGGCTGTTCGGCTACCTGACCAAGCCGTACGACGCCCCCACCCTGATCGACCTGCTGAAGCGCGCCACCCGTCTCACCGGCAGCAGCCCCGAAGCGAATGACGACAGCTGGCGCAGCGATATCGTCACGGCCAACCCCGCCATGAGCGTGTTGCTGGCCGAAGCCCATCTGGCCGCGCAGAGCGACGCGGCGCTGCTGATCCAGGGCGAATCGGGCACCGGCAAGGAACTGCTGGCGCGCGCGATCCATCGGGCCAGCCCCCGCCGCGCCCGCCCGTTTGTCGCGATCAACTGCGGCGCAATCCCGGCCGAACTGCTCGAATCCGAACTGTTCGGCCACGTCAAAGGCGCCTTCACCGGCGCGGGGCGCGACCATCCCGGCCTGTTCCTGAGCGCGCAGGGCGGTACCGTGTTCCTGGACGAAATCGGGGACATGCCCCCGCCGCTCCAAGTCAAGCTGTTGCGCGTGCTGCAGGAGGGCGAGGTGCGGCCGGTCGGCTCGACCGAGACGCGCGCGGTCGACGTGCGCATCCTCTCGGCCACCCACCGCAATCTGGAAGAAGCCATCGTCAGCGGCGAGTTTCGTGAAGATCTGTATTACCGCCTCAACGTGGTCAACCTGGCGCTGCCGCCGCTGCGCGAACGGCGGGAGGACATCCCGCTGCTGGCCCAGCACTTCCTCGCCGCGCTGACCGAGAAATACCACCGTCGAATTCATGGCTTTGCGCCCGATGCGCTGGACATGCTGGTGGCGGCCGACTGGCCGGGCAACATCCGGCAGTTGCACAATGTGCTGGAGCAGTGCTGCGCGTTGTGCACCACCGCCACCATCCCGGCCACGCTGGTTGGCCGCGCCCTGCGTGACAGGCCGGCCGAGATCCCGCCGCTGGCCGAGGCACGCACGGCCTTCGAGCGCGACTACCTGATCACCTTGCTCAAGCTTACCCGTGGCCAGGTCAGTGAAGTGGCGCGGCTGGCCGGGCGCAACCGCACCGAGGTGTACCGGCTGCTGCAACGCCACGACCTCACCCCGGCCCTGTTCAAGGATCGCGACGAAGCCGACTGAATGTCGGGCGCGGGCGACATCCACACCGCACCGGCGGCGGCCCACCCGAGAACCATCCCCCTATCGTCATGATTTGAATGACGATTTTTACTTGGCACGCACTCTGCTGTGGAGAGGGACCGCCCCCGGGCGCGTTCATCAACCCTCAGAGGAGAAGACCATGTTTGGATGGGCCATCACGTTCCTGATCGTCGCCATCATTACCGGGATATTCGGCTTCGCAGGCGTCGCCGGCACCGCGGCCTGGATCGCCAAGATCCTGTTCGTCGTGGGTCTGGTGGTGTTTCTTGTCGTGCTGGCGACAGGTCGCCAGCCGCCGACCGTTTGAATCCATTCGAAATGCGCATCGGGGAAGCCTGGCTTCCCCTTTTTCATGCCGGCCTTTGAAGATTTATCGCATGTCGCCGGTGGCATACAAAAACATCTCGCAAAAACAGCGCCTTGTAAAACGGTGCTCCCGATTGTCGCCAGGCGGCGACAAATTGGCCCTATGCAGAACGGCCGCGTTTTGGGCAGCACGTCGCCCACGCCTCACAAGTTACTGATTTATCAATGGAAAATGGAACTGGCATGGTCATCGCTGTATGCGGCCTGAATGCCTCTGCATTCGACTTACCTCAAATACAGGAGATATCGCCATGAAAACCATCACCCATCGTTTTGCGTCGCTGACCCTTGCCGGTCTGCTGGGCGCCGTCACCTCGGCCTCGGTCCTGGCAGCGTCGCCCGCACCCGACTTCAGCAAATACGACGCCAACGGGGACGGCAGGATCAGCCTCGAGGAATACCAGGCCAAGGGCGGCGAAGAGCAGACCTTCCGCTCGATCGACGTCAACGGCGACAAGCTCGTGAGCCACGACGAATTCGCCAAGCAGGGCACCCCGTCCGCAGCCCGGGCAACGCCCGCCACCCCGGCGACGCCCGCGATGCCCGACCCCAGCGGTCGCCTCTGAAAAACGCCGAAATTCAGTCTGCGTGCTTGCGCATTCGGACTGACTCGGATCTCTCAGGAGCGGAATATGAAGAATCTTGGTCGCAGTTTTTTGTTGCTGATCCTGGCGAGCATGCTGAGCTCAGGCGCAGCCGGGCAGGCGCGGGCGGCCACGGCCGGGCTCGACGCGTCCGGCACGAGCGGCGACCGCAATACGGTCGGCAACTACATGGATGACGTGTGGATCACCGCCAGAGTAAAAGCCTTGCTGCTGAAGGACGAAGGCGTGAAGGCACTCGATGTGAAGGTGGAGACCCGCAAGGGCCTGGTTCAACTGGGCGGCCGGGTCGACAGCCCCACGCCGATCGCCCTGGCCGAAAAGATCGCACGCGGCGTCGAAGGGGTGAGGGGGATCCAGAACAACCTGCAGGTCAAGCGTTGATCGCTGGCTGCAGCGGTGCACGCGGCAGGCCGCACCCGACTGACAACAGGAGAATTCACATGCAACGGAGCATGCAGCATCTCGACGACGAACACATGCGGCTCTACGAATGGAGCGGGGCGGGCGCGTGGATCACGCTGTCCGGCGGCGAACCGGACAAACCGAAACGGCCCCATGCCTGGCATGCCTCGTACAGCATACTCGCGCTGCTGACCGCCCTGCTGGCCTTGAATGGCTGTGATAACCAGAGTCCGGCGGAACAGGCGGGCGAGCAGGTCGATCAGGCCCTGCGGCAGATGCAGGAGGAGGACCGCCGCCCCATGATGGGACCAGGTGCGCCTGGATCGGAACCGGCGGACGCGGCAGCCCCCGCGCAGGACACGACCCGCGGGCCGACCGGCCAGGACATCCCGAGGCCGTGACCCGCCGAGCCGGTACAACAACCGGTGGGAGGCAGACGACGCAAATAAAAAACCGGGAGCACTCTCGTGCCCCCGGCCTTGTGCGATCGATCAATCCGTCAGAACGTGTAGCTGTACATCAGCTGCCAGTTCAGTTGGCTGTGCTCGATCTGCATCGTGCTGTTCATGGTGCCCGTTCCGGTCACCGAGACCTGCGGCGCATAGCTCAGCGCGAAGTTCACCGTGGAGCGCTTGCTGAAGGCGTAGCCGAGGCCCGCGGTGTAGTGATTTTCGACGATTGCCGGCCACAGGTAGTTGACGAACTCGTCGGGAATCGGGTTCTTGCCATGGTTATATCCGACGCGGCCGGTGACCGTGTCATTGAACCTGTAGGCAAGACCCAGCGACAGCACGATCTGGTCGTTCCAGTCCTGCTGGAAGGGTGCAACAGGCGCGCCGTTCTTGTAAATGGTCACAGTGTTCATGCTGCTGCTCCACAGCACGTCCTTGACGTCGGCGGCGACCATGAGGCGCTCGTTCGCCTGCCACGCGAGGCCAAGGCCGACGATGGCCGGCATGTCGAAGCCTTTTACCTTGTAGACGCCGTCCTTGAGGTCGGGCAGGTTGCCGGCGGACTGATAGACGCCGCCGACGTTGAGCGTGTCGCCGAGCTTGTAGGTGAAGCCAAGCTTGGCCGCCAGGCTGTAGCCCTTGGCCTTGCCGGTGAAATCGCTGCCGTCCTTGAAGTTGATGCCGTATCCGCTCACCACCAGGTCCATGCCCGCCCACACGATGTCGAGGCTGCCGCCAACATTGAGTCGATCATTGACACTGTAGGCCACCGGGAAAATCACCCGCCCCACGCTGACCTGCGCCATGTCGGCGGCATACTCGGTGCCCATGCCGCCCTGGCCGTAGATGCCGCCGCCGTACGCCAGGTTGCCCTGTTTCTTCACATAGCCGATGGCGGGCATGTAGAAGGCGTCGGCGCGGGACTTGCCGATGCCCATCGACGTCTCGACGTCCGGACCGACGAAGCCGAGCATGCCGTCGATGCGGCTGCCGTTCGCCATCAGGCCCAGCGTGGCAGGGTTGTTCGCCATCGCCGCCGTGCCGTTGTCATATGCCATGGCGGCGCCGCCCATGCCCGCGGCAATGGGGCCGTAGCCTTCCATGATCATGCCGTTGGTGGCCGTGGCCAGGCTGGGCGCAGCCAGTCCCACCGCGGCAAGCGTGGCCGCGAGTCTATTCATTCGCATCGGGATCTCCTCCTGAGAGATACGGGTTGGTAGTTCAAAAAAGTCGAAAATTCTAACTTATTAACGTGCTTTATTGCCCTGACTACGCGCATGGGATCGACACATTTCTGTACTATCCGGCCTCCCGATGACCGTTACATGGCGTTACACCCCGTTACCCGCGCCAAACATGCCGCTTACACCACGCCCCTAAAGTGCAGTTGTCCGCTGCCGCCGAGAGCCGGCCGCGGCGCCCAACCACTGTAAAGGAGCACGTCATGAAAAGCACTTTGATGAACAAGGCACTCGGCCTGCTGGCACTCGGCCTGGTCACCACCGGCGCACAGGCCAACTGGACGCACAGGAGCCCCGGCCATGCGCAGGCCCATCAGCAAACCCAAGTTTACAGCCAGCAGATCAACGCGCGCCAGGAGCGCCAGATGGATCGCGTCCGGGCGGGCTTGTACAACGGCAGCCTGACCCGCCACGAATTCCGCGGCCTCATGCATGAACAACGGAGAATCCGGGCCATGGAGCACCATTTCCGCGCCGATGGCGTCATCGACGGCCGGGAGTTCCGGCAGCTCGATCGCGCCCTCGACGAAGCGGGTCGCGACATCCGGGCAGAAAAACACGACCGTCAGGCGCGTGGCGCCTACCGTTACGGCGGTTACGGTTCCCGATTCAATTGAGCCCGCAGGCGGGCCTGCGCCCGGCTCAAACCGAGCCCAGCGGCCGCGCGAACATGATCACGATACCAAGGAGCAAACCATGAAGCTACCCGTCGCACTGGCTTTGACCGCACTGGGGGTCACAGGACCCGTATGGGCCGATCCGCCCGCGCACGCCCCTGCATGGGGTTATTACAAGAAACACCCCGACCCTCGTCCCGAGCGCGTCAACAGGCTCGAGGAGCGTCGTTACGCGGGGAAGAGCGGCGTGGTGTATGTCCGTGACTACGGCATTTCCGCCGGCCGCTGCAACCGCGACGCGATCGGCGCAGTCATCGGCGGCATGACCGGCGCGGTCATCGGCGGCCAGGTGGCCGACCGTGAAAATCGCGCGGTCGGCATGGTGGTCGGCGGCGTGCTCGGCGCGGTGCTGGGGCACGCGATCGGCGACGACATGGACGCGCGCGACCGAGCCTGCATGGGCCACGCGCTGGA
>JAJXTE010000058.1 GCA_021784115.1 Pseudomonadota bacterium
GCGCAAGCCGGCGCGACGTACGACCACGTCGAAACTGCATTCCTGGAACTTGCCGACCCGAGCATCCCCGGCGGCCTCGCCGCACTGGCGGCGAAAGGCGCCAGCGAGATTGTCGCGTTTCCCTACTGCCTGGCCGCGGGCACCCATGTGGCGCAGGATATTCCCGACGCCATCGCCGAATTCACGGCGGCACATCCCGCGGTGAGGGTCCGGCTGACGTCGCATCTGCGCGACGCGTCCGTGCTGCCCGCCGCCATCCTCAACGTCGCGGCCTGATCATTCGTCCGCGCTGACGCCAAGCTCGATGTAATACATCGGCATGACCTCGTTCTCTGCTTTCTTGCGCGGCTGGCTGCGCACCAGCGCCGCTTCGACGCGCGCGGCATGCAGCGCCGGGCGATCGATCACAATAGGATAGAGCCGGCAGTGCTTCTCGATCAGCTCGGCCTGCTGGAAGGCGCAGGCCTCGAGCCGGCTGCGGGCGGCGATGTCGAGGTGCGGCAGCAGCAGCATCCACGGCGCCTGCCAGGCGTGGTAGTCGTGCACCAGCCGGGTGTGCGCATCGTCCATGCCCGTCGTGGAGATGAACAGCTGGGGAAAGGCGTCCGCATCGAGCACGCGGCCGCGCAGGTGGTCGCCGCCCCTGAGCGTGTGCAGCCCCAGCCCCGCGCCGTCATCCGAGCGGCGGAACCATTGCACTACGCCGCTGGCGAGGCTGTTCACGTGGCGGGTCAGATACGCGCCGGCAGGCTCGTCGACGTCGGCCACCGCCGCGCTCTGGAACCGTTCCTGCGCGGCCATGCCGGCGCGCCAGTCGAGCGGGGGCTTGGTGTCGGTCTCGATGTCGGTGCGCACGCTGTGCAGCAGCGCAAGCGGCTGGTCGTGCTCGTCGAGCAGCCAGAGTTCGAACTGGTCGCGGAAGGCGAAGGGGACTTCGCGATGCACCTTGAGCAGGTGTTCGTAGACCACCGCACCCATGTCCTCGAGGCGCCTGAAATCGTCCGACGGGTAGAGCGGGCCGCGTTTCAGGCCTTTTTCCGCCGACCAGTGGCCGTAGCGTATGTCGGAAATCTGTGCCCGCCGCCCGGCCCGACCGAGCCCGTCGAGCAGGGCGTCATTGGCGACGTAGATGTCCCACTCGAGGCCGTCGGTTGTCACCGCCTCGGCCGATTGGTATCGAATCGTGTGCACCACCCCGCGAAACGGGTTGAGGAGGCGCTGGGCGTAGCATTCGATTTGCATGGATAAACTTTACATCACGTCGAGTCCGATTCAAGTGGGAGGCGAACGCGTGGGTGTCTTGTCGCCGCTGGCGGTGCTCATCCACGCGAAGAGCGACGCGCGCATCGCCTCTTCCACTGACATGTCGATCGGCTGCACCCAATCGCGCGGCACGAATACCGTGTAGCCGCCGATCATGTACCCCATCGGCAGATAGACCGCCACGCGGTCGCCCGACAGGAAGCCGGCGGGCAGGTCGTCGACGCCCTGCCGGGTCACGAGCCCCACCACTTCGAGCGCCTGCCCCGGCATTTTCAGCACCACGACCGTTTGCTGGGCGCCCGCATCGCGTCGCGGCGAAAAGTAATCGGCAAAATCCTTGAGCGACGAATAGATGCTTTTCACCACCGGCAGATTGGTGAAGGGCAATTCGATCAGCGACAATAGCCTGCCGACGCCGCGCTGCGATACGAGCATGCCGAGCAGAACAATGCCGGCCACTCCCAGCACCAGGCCCATGCCGGGCACATAGAATTCGCCGATGAACGGCCGGATCAGCTGCATCGCCAGTCTCTCGCTCCAACTCAGGAAGACGTAGAGCAGGTAGACCGTCAGCCCAAGCGGCAAGGCGGTGATCAGGCCACGAAAGAAATACTGGTAGATGCGCTTCGTCAATTTGCCGGTGGCCACGCTGGACATAAAATCCTCTAGCAGGAAGCGTCAGCATAACAGCTGGGTGCGACGAATCCAGCCAGCCCCGCTGGCGCCAGGCTGACGACATTCACATCTTTGGGAGGTGACATCGTGAACGCGACCGTGCCGATCCGGCCACGATTCCCGCGGCGTGAGCGCGCGCCTCGCTGCCGACTGCCCGCTCGACAAGCGGCCAACCGGAGCCGGGAGGCACCCGCACGCCAGGTGGGCGCAACATGACGGCCAGGCATGGCAGTCCCGCGGCGTGGTGGGTCTACATGCTGCGCTGCGCCGACGGCACGCTCTACACCGGCATCACGATCGACGTTGCTCGGCGCGTGGGCGAGCACAACGGCGAGGGCGGCCCGGGTGCGCGCTACACCCGCAGCCGCCGTCCGGTGCAACTGGTCTATATGGAAGCCGCCGCCAACCGCGCCGAGGCGGCGCGGCGCGAAGCCGCGATCAAGCGCCTCGACCGTGCGCGCAAGCTGGCCCTGTGCGTTTCCGCGCGCTGAATCCCTGCCGTTTGTTCAACTGCCGTTGAGGCCGTCCAGCCGCGCCTGCAGTTGGGGCAGCACGGCGGCCACCGCACGCCGGCCAGCGTCGATGGCGACGCTGGCGCGATGAAATTCCATCAGCCCCAGGTCCGCCAGCAGCGGCGACACCATCACGTCCGCCGGTTCGCCCGCCAGTCGGCTGCGCGTGATCAGCACCTGCATGATGTTGATGCTGGTCGCCAGCACGTCGAGCATGGCAGGCGCCTCGGGACCTGCGTCGTGGTTGATGCCGAGCTGTGCCATGCCGGCCTGGATGCGCGCCATTACACCATCCGTCGCGGTGTCGGGGTCTGCCGTGTCAGGCTGGCGGAGTGCCCTGGCCTGCCCGGCCTTGAGGTGGCGTCCCAGCAGGTCGGCGTTCAGGTCGACTGCAATCACGAGGTCGGCGCCCATCGCCCGGCACAGCGAAACGGGCACCGGGTTGACCAGGCCACCATCGACCAGCCAGCGGCCGTCGACCCGTGCCGGCGTGAACAAGCCCGGCAGCGCAATCGAGGCGCGCACTGCATCCGTCACCCGGCCCTCGCGCAGCCAGACTTCGCGGCCACGGTGGAGGTCGGTGGCGACGGCGCCGAAGGGCCGCGGCAGATCACGGATGTCGCGGTCGACGAAATGGCTGCGAAAGAATTCGATCAGCCGGTCGCCCTTGATGAGGCCGCCGCCCAGCGAAAAATCGAGGAAGCTCACCACGGTCTGCAACCGCAGGCTGCGTACCCAGGTCTCCAGCTGGTCGAGGTCGCCGTCCACATAGGCGGCCCCCACCAGCGCGCCGATCGAGGTGCCGCAGACGATGTCAGGCTCGACCGCGGCATCCCGCAGCGCGCGGATGACGCCGATGTGTGCCCAGCCGCGCGCCGATCCGCCGCCCAGCGCAAGCCCGATGCGTGGCCGGGGTGAAGAGACGGGATGGGGGGTCGATTTCATCTGGATGGGGCCTGTCTGGTTCGAAGGGGCGCGTCGCGAACTTCGATGGGGAGAACCGGTTTCTTCGCGCCCGCCGGGCAATGGTAGTTCGATCGAGCAAAAATTGCGCGCGGAACCGATTGCCGACGCGGCAACGCATTCGCCAGAAAAAAGACGGCCTCGAAACGAGGCCGCTTCCAGGGGGCTTGCCGCTTTACTGGGCGGGGATCTGGGTGTTGTACAGACGCTTGTTTTCCTGCATCAGCAGGTTGGAGGTGAAATACTCCTTGGCGGATGTCGGCAGGGTGTCGGCGGCACCGGCTGCGCTGCCTTCGATCGCTTTGAGCGCGCGTTTGCCTTCGGGGTTCTTGCCAATGCCGACGAGGACGGCGTACAGCTTTCTCTTCTCCGAATCGCTCAGGTTCGTGTCGATGCTCAGCGCAAAGCCGGGAACGCGCGCGGATTCGCCGATGACCTTGAATTTGCCCGGTTCCTGTTCGTTCATGATTCTCCATGCGCCGGGGCCGGTGCAAATCGCGTCGAGGCTGCCCAGGGAGAGTTGCTTGACCATGACGTCCTGAAACTTGCCCTCGTAGACCGCGGCCAGATCCTGGTCCGGCCGCACGCCGCTCTTGTTGAGCGCGGCGATGCACAGGGGGCCTGCGGCGGTATCCCGCGAGGCGATTCCCATCCGGGTACCCTTGAGATCGGCGATGGTTTTATACGGCTTGTCGGCGGTCGTGACGACCACGCCGTAAATCGGCTTGTCCCATTTGGCGACGGGCTCGAATCCTTCCTCGATGGCATCCGCCGTCACATGCGGGGGGCCGAGGAAGATGGTGTAGCGGCCCGTGCCCAGATGGCGATCCATGTTGGCGAAGCTCTGGCTGATTTCCAGTTTGACGTTGTTGCCGGTCGACTTGGCGATGTAGTCCGCCAGGGGCTTGAACATGGCCTTGAGTTCGGACTGGTTGTCCTTTCCGGCGCTGCCGGCGAAAACGCCCAATCGGTAGTCGGCTGCCTGAGACAGCGAGGGCAGGCTGAGGAGGGCGCTCAGGATCAGAGCGCCTGACAGGGGGGCGTAGCGGTGCATGGGGTTTCCTTCGTTGATGGAGCTTGAGAATTCAATGCGATGGCTGAAACGGGGGGCTTCTTCCAGTGCGGTGTTGTCCGCTCGACGCCACGTTGTTTTCGGCGGCCGGCCGGGGAACTTGAGGGGGGCAGCAGCGCGCGAATGCCCGCGTGCCTAATCCGCCTCGCGTTCGAGGCCGCAGCACTGTGTCTCGTCGCCCGCCGGCGGCTGGCTCAGAATGGCGCCGGTGACCGGGTTGGGACGAAACACGGTGCAGCCCTTGAGGCCCAGCGCGTGCGCCTGCCGGTAGAGATCCTCGAAGCGCGCGAACGGTATGTCGGGGGCGACGTTGATCGTCTTCGAGATCGCGTTGTCGACAAAAGGCTGCAGCGCCGCCTGCATGTGCAGATGCGCGAGCGGATCGAGTTGCCGCGCCTCGACAAAGGCAGGTGGCAAGCCTTCGCCGCGCTGCTGCCAGAGTTGGCAGGCGCGGTCGACCACGCGGTGGCTGCGATAGCGGCCGTCGGTGCCCATCACGCGGCGCTCCGCGTGCGCGGCGAAAACGGGTTCGATGCCGCTGGAAAGGTTGTTGGCGAGCAGGCTGATGGTGCCGGCCGGGGCGATCGCCAGCACGTGACTGTTCCGGATGCCGTACGCGGCGATGGCGTCGCGAATGTCGGCCGGCAGCCGGCTGGCGAAGCCGCTCGCCAGAAACGCGTCAGCCGCGAAAGCGGGAAAGGCGCCCTTCTCGCGGGCGAGCCCGATCGATGCGCGATAGGCCGCGTCCCGCATTGTCTGCATCGCCGCCGCCGCCAGCGCGCGTGCCGCCTCGCCGTCGTAGTCGAGGCCCAGCAGCACCAGTGCGTCCGCCAGCCCGGTGATGCCGAGCCCGATGCGCCGCTTGAGGCGCGCCTCACGGTCCTGGGCGGGCAGCGGAAAGCGCGAGACGTCGATGACGTTGTCGAGGAAACGTACGGCGAGCGCGGTCGCGTCGGCGAGTGCGGCGAGATCGAGGCGGGCGTCGCCGGCAAACGGCGACGTCACGAAGGCGGTCAGATTGAGCGAGCCGAGATCGCAGGCGCCGTAGGGCGGGAGCGGAATCTCGCCGCAGGGATTGGTGGCGGTCAGCGTTTCGCGGTCGGCCAGCGTGTTGTCGCGGTTGATGGTGTCGACGAACAGCACGCCGGGCTCGGCGGTGTCGTAGGCCGCGCGCAGGATGCGCTGCCACAGCGCGCGCGCCTTCACCGAGCGCGCGTCGGCGAGGCCGGGAAACACCAGCGGCCAGTCGCGGTCGTCGGCTACTGCCGCCATGAAGGCGTCGCTCACCAGAACCGACAGGTTGAAATGCCGCAGAACGGCGGGATCGCGCTTGGCGTCGACGAAGGTCTCGATGTCGGGGTGGTCGCAGCGCAACGTCGCCATCATCGCGCCGCGCCGCGCGCCGGTCGACAGCATGGTGGCGCACATGGCGTCCCAGATGTGCATGAAGGACACCGGGCCGGAGGCGATGCTGCCGGTGGCGGCCGCCACCATGCCAGCCGGGCGCAGCGTGGAGAAATCGTAGCCGATTCCCCCGCCCTGCTGCATAGTGAGCGCGCCTTCCTTGAGCGCCTCGAAAATATGCTCGAGGTCGTCGGCGATTTCGCCCATGACGAAGCAGTTGAACAGCGTCACCCGATGCCCCGTGCCGGCCCCGGCGAGAATTCGGCCGCCGGGCAGGAAGTGGAAATCATCCAGCAGCGTCCGGAAGCGTGCGGCCCACAGCTCGCGCTCGCTCGTTTCGGCCCGGGCGATCGCCTGCGCGACCCGCTGCCAACTGGCACGGATATCCGGCTCGCCCGCAGCGCGGTAGCGGGTTTCCCAGATATGGCGGGAGATATCCATGCTGAAAGGATCGTTCGTCTTCATGCGGTGGCGATGGAAGCGGCGAGTTGAGGCATTATCTATCTCCTTGTGTTCTCGAGCATGTGTACCCTCTGGGTATAGACGCTTTGCCCCAGCCCATGATGGATTCGTCTCATCCCTATTCCGCGCTGACGCCTGATTGCGCGCTCGACGCGCTCGACTGCACCGGCCTCCGGGCGGACGGCCGCCTGCTGGCGCTCAACAGCTACGAAAACCGCGTCTACCAGATGGGCGTCGAGGATTCGCCACCGGTGGTGGTGAAGTTCTACCGCCCCGAGCGCTGGCGCGATGCCGCCATCCTGGAAGAGCATGCCTTCACCACCGAGCTTGCGGCGCGCGAGATCCCGGTCGTCGCACCGCTGGCGTTGAACGGCGCCACGCTCCATGTACACGCCGGCTTCCGCTTTGCCGTCTATCCGAAGCAGGGCGGCCGCATGCCGGAGTTCGACCGCACCGACGCGCTGCAATGGATGGGGCGCTTTCTCGGGCGCATTCATGCGGTCGGCGCAACGGCACGCTTTGCGCACCGGCCGGCGCTCGATCTCGAGACCTTCGGCTATGCATCGCGCGACTTCCTGCGCCAGGGACAGTGGCTGCCGGCCGACCTGACCGCCGCGTGGGACAGCGTGGTCGACCATGCGCTCGCAAGCGTGGCGCAATGCTACGAACGCGCCGGTGCCGTGCGGGCGATCCGCCTGCATGGCGACTGCCACGCGGGCAACGTGCTGTGGACCGACGCCGGGCCGCATTTCGTCGACTTCGATGACAGCCGCATGGGCCCGGCGGTGCAGGATCTGTGGATGCTGCTGTCCGGCGAGCGCGAGGAACAGCAGGCGCAAATGAACGAGATTCTGAAGGGCTACGAGGACTTCATGGAATTCGACCCGCGTGAATTGCATCTGGTCGAGGCGCTGCGGACCTTGCGGCTGATCCACTACGCGGCCTGGCTCGCGCGCCGCTGGGACGACCCGGCTTTCCCCGCTGCGTTTCCATGGTTCAATACGCAGCTGTACTGGCAGGCGCGCATTCTCGAATTGCGCGAGCAGATCGCGCTGATGGACGAGCCGCCGCTGGTGGCGTAACGAGGGCAAGGGCATGTGCGGCATAGCAGGCGAGTTCCGGTTCGACAACAAGGCACCCGAGCAGGCGGCGATGAATCGGATGCTGGCCAAGCTGGCCCGGCGCGGGCCGGATGCCGAAGGCCAGCATGCCGACGGGCCGGTGCGGCTGGGCCACCGGCGGCTGGCGATCATCGATCTGTCGGCGCGCTCGCGGCAACCGATGATCGACGCCGCGACCGGCACCGCGCTGGTGTTCAACGGCACCATCTACAACTACCCGGAACTGCGCGCCGAACTTATCGACCTGGGCCATGTCTTCCACTCCGACGGCGACACCGAAGTCATCCTGCGCGCGTACCTGCAATGGGGCGAGGCCTGCGTCGAGCGCCTGCACGGCATGTTCGCCTTCGCCATCTGGAATCGTGAAGAACTGTTCCTGGCGCGCGACCGCCTCGGCATCAAGCCGCTGTACTACAGCGAAAACCTCGGCTGCTTCCGTTTCGCCTCGACCCCGCAGGCACTGATCGCCGCAGGAGGGGTCGACACCGGCATCGACGCGGTGGCGCTGCATCATCTGTTCACCCTGCACGCAGTGGTGCCGGCGCCGCGCACGATCCTGAACGGCATCCGCAAGCTCCCGCCCGGCACCACCATGACCGTGAATGCGCGCGGCGAAATCAGCCATCGAAAATACTGGTCGCTCAAGGCGCAGCGCCCTTCGGTGCCGAAGACCGAGGCCGAGTGGGCCGAGGTCATTCACGACAGCCTGAGGCAGGCGGTGAAGAAGCGCATCGAGATCGCCGACGTCAAGGTCGGCGTGCTGCTCTCCGGCGGGCTCGATTCGAGCCTGCTGGTAGCGTTGCTGGCCGAGCAGGGCGTGCCGGACCTGATGACCTTCTCGGTCGGCTTCGAGGACCAGCCCGAGGAACGCGGCAACGAGTTCGAATACTCCGACCCGGTCGCGGCGATGTACGGCACGCGCCACCACAAGTACCTGATTCCCAATTCGGAAGTCTTGCGGCGCCTGCCCGAGGCGGTGGACCAGATGTCCGAGCCGATGTTCGCGCAGGACGCGGTGGCCTTCTACCTGCTGGCCGAGCAGGTCAGCAAGACCGTCAAGGTGGTGCAGAGCGGGCAGGGCGCCGACGAGGTGTTCGGCGGCTATTTCTGGTATCCGCGCATGGCGGCGGAAACCTCGGGCAGCGCGCTGGAGCGCTTCCGCCGCCATTATTTTGACCGCGATCACGACGAGTTTCTCGACATGACCATGCCGGCGTACCACGGCCCCGACTACACCGGCGAGCTCATCGCCGCGCATCTGGCGGAACCTTTTGCCGACGAATTCATCGATCAGGTGCTGCGCATGGATACGACCATGCTGATCACCGACGACCCGGTGAAGCGGGTCGACAACATGACCATGGCGTGGGGACTGGAAGCGCGCGTGCCCTTTCTCGATCACCAGCTGGTGGAACTTGCCGCCTCCATGCCTGCCGAACTGAAACTGGCGTCCGACGGCAAGCACGTGCTGAAGACACTGGCACGCGGCCTGGTGCCGGATGCGGTGATCGACCGCAAGAAAGGCTATTTTCCGATGCCCGCGCTCAAATTCGTACGGGGAGAATTTTTGAACTTCATGCAGGACATCCTGAATTCGCAGGCCTGCCGCGCTCGCGGCCTGTATCACCGCGCCTACGTCAACAAGCTGCTGGATGCGCCGGAACAGCACCACACCCGGATACAGGGCAGCAAGCTGTGGCATCTGGCCCTGCTCGAATACTGGCTGCAGAAGCATGCGTAAATTCCTCTTTCCGCTGGTTGTGCTGGTGGGTGGCTGCGCGTCGCCCCCGGCGTTAGACACATCGCCCAGCCACATCAGCCGGCCCACCCAAGCCGCACAGCCTGCACAGCCCCTGCAACCCGAGCAGTCCGGTTTCGACAGGTGGCTCGTCGCCTTCCGCCAGGATGCGGCGGCGCAGGGCATTTCCGCCGCCACGCTGGATGCCGCGCTCTCTGGCGTCGAGCCGGACGCGCGCGTGATCGAACTCGATCGCCGCCAGCCTGAATTCCTGCAGACGTTCGCCGATTACCTGGGGCGGCGCGTCACTGCAGAGCAGGTCGCGCGCGGCCAGGCGCAGCTGGCGGAACACGCGGCGCTTTTCGATGCGGTCGAACAGAAATACGGCATACCGAGGGCGGTGCTGGTGGCGTTCTGGGGACTGGAGACCCGCTACGGCGCGGTGAAGGGCAGTCTCAACGTCCCGGCGAGCCTCGCCACGCTGGCCTGGGACGGGCGGCGCAGCGCGTTTTTCCGCAGCCAGCTGCTCGACGCGCTGCGCATCATCGACGCGGGACACGTCAGCGCGATCGACATGATCGGCTCCTGGGCCGGTGCGATGGGCCACATGCAGTTCATGCCGTCGACCTTCCGCGCCTATGCGGTGGACGGCGACGGTGATGGCCGCATCGACGTGTGGAAGTCGCTGCCCGACGCCATGTATTCCGCCGCCAACTACCTGCAGCGTGCAGGCTGGCGCGCGAACGAACCGGTGGCGATCGAGGTGCGGCTGCCGGAGGGCTTCGACTGGCGGCAGGCGCGCATATCCCATCGCGTTCCGGTGGCGGAATGGGCTGCGCTCGGCGTCCGGGCGGCGGATGCGCCCGCCTTGCCGGCGGTGGCCGGGCGTGCCGCCATCGTCCTGCCGCAGGGCTGGCAGGGGCCGGCCTTCATGGTGTTCGACAATTTCGACGTGGTGATGAAGTGGAACCGCTCCGTGAACTACGCGCTGGCGGTGGCGCAGATGGCGCAGCAGCTCGCAGGCGGAGGCGGACTGACGGCCCCGGTGGGCGAGGCGGGCGCGCTCAGCGTCGCGCAAATGATCAGGTTGCAACAGGCGCTCAACGAGCTCGGCTTCGATGCCGGCACCGCGGACGGGCTGCCCGGCCCGCGTACGCAAACCGCGATCCGGCTTTACCAGGCCGCGCACCAGCTGCCGGTCGACGGCTATCCTTCACCGAGCGTGCTGGCGCACGTCGAGCAGACGCACGCCGCGGCGGCGGCTGCGGGCACGCTGACCCTGGCGCCCGCCCCCACCTTTGCCGCGCCGCCCGGCCAGCCTTGAAGCGGGAGGCAACGCCACGGTGTCAGTCCTTCCCGACCCCTCCAGGAGACCAGCGTGAGCGATGCGCGCAATGTGCTGGGTGGTGCGCTGCAGATCTGCAGCGTGTCGCCGATGACCGGTTTCGCGCGCGATGGCGTCTGCCAGACGGGGCCGCAGGACCTCGGCAGCCATACCGTCTGCGTGCAGATGACCGATGCCTTCCTGCACTATTCGCTCAGCCGCGGCAACGACCTCCTGAGCCCGGTTCCGGAATACGGTTTTCCCGGCCTGAAAGCGGGCGACCGCTGGTGCGTGTGCGCCGCGCGCTGGCTCGAGGCGGCCGAAGACGGCGTGGCGCCGCCGGTCGTGCTGCATGCCACGCACACGCGTGCGCTACAGGTGATCGCGCTGGCCGATTTGCAGTATCACGCCCTGCGCGCGCCGGACAGCCCGGTCCGGGATTTTCGCGAATCATGAGTCTCGTCTGCTGGAAGTGTGGGGCCAGCCTGGCGGGCATGTTGCTGCCGTTGTCGCGCCGCGACGCCTGCCCCAGCTGCCATGCCGATCTCCATGTGTGCAGGCTGTGCCGCCATTACGACGTGAACCGCGCCGGCGACTGCCGCGAACTGGCGGCCGACCGCGTGACCGACAAGACACGCGCCAACGATTGCGGGTGGTTCGTGCCGCGGCCGGACGCCTATCGGGGCGGCGGCGCAGCGATGGCGCAGGCCAGCCGCAGCGCGCTCGATGCGCTGTTCAGCCCGCCGGACAAGCCCGATGCGCCCGCGTCCGATCAGTCGTAACGCCCACGCCATTTGGCGGCGAAAGCCTTGCCCAGCGCCATCTGCGGCTGCGACGGCGTCAGCCCTTCGGCCTTTTCGCGGGCGGCGATGCGGGTGCGCGCCAGCTCGAATGCGGCGGTGAATGATTTCGTCTGTTTCAGCGCCTCGACGAAATAGGCGCGGCCAAAGTCCGTCATGCTGTTACGCGCGTTGCAGCCGAAGGAATTGCGGTCGGCGCGCGATGCGGTGATGACCAGCGAGTTATCGTCCCGCAGCGCCGGAATGAAGCTGCCGGAATAGCAGGCCGACACGACGATCACTTTCCACTTGATCGGGGTGGCGACCAGCGCGGCCTTGAGGCGGGCGGGGGTGAGCTGGGTGAGTTGCAGGCCATTGTTGTCGACCGAGACATAGGCCGGGTCGTCCGAACCGTGGCTGGTGACAAATAGAAACAGCACGTCTTCCTCGGGATCGAGCAGGCCGCCCACCCGCTTCAACGCGGTTTGCAGCGCAGTAATGGTGGCGATCGGCGTGGTGGCCTGGGTTTGCGCGTTGTTGACCAGCACCAGCGAGCGGCCGCGCGTGTCGAAACGGCTGTCGAATAGCGCGCGCACCGTGTTCATTTCCTTCATGAACACGTCCTGCCAGCCATAGCCGGCAAAGCCGACAAAATACAGATCGTTCACATGTGGGCGGTGTGCCCGCAGGCTGTTCAGGCTGTGGTCGAGTAGGCCGGTTTCCCGATACAGCAGCGCCTCGTGGCCACCGATTTTCAGCACCCTGTCTGCTGCCTCGTCGTAGTCCGGATACCAGGCCTCGTAACGCGGCAGCCCCCACATCTGCACCGCCAGCGCCACGATCAACAGACCTCCCACGGCGATGCGCCTGCCGAACGGGAGCGGCGCCCATAAGGCGACGGCGCGCGTCAGCAATGCGCTCAGCCACACCAGCATGCCCAGCGACCAGATCCAGTCCGGATTCGAATCGGCTGCCGCGCGCTGCCAGACGGCATAAGCCGCGTAGAGGTATGCCAGTATCGTCGGCGACATCGCGGTGGCCGCGACGGCATAGCCCGGCAGCAGCGCCGGCGTCCGCAGCCAGCGCGCCAGCGCTGCTGCCACCGCCAGCGTCAACGTGACCGCCGCCAGCGATTGCAGGATGACATTGGGGTTGAAGTTGAGCTTGCCTGCGCCCTGTTCGAGATAGCCGATGCCGACGCCGAGGGCGAACTCGATCAGCGTTAGCCACGCCAGTTGCGCGATCGAGACGCGAAACCGGTTCGCATCGACCTTGAGAAATGTCGCCAGCCGGAAGCCGGCCAGCAGATTGTGGAGCAGCGCGCGCATATGTGGTTTTGCGGGATTGACAATGCGTTAACGGTTGGCGGGCGCCGACCTTAATCCACGCAGCGCCTGCCACTCATACAGCACGAGGCCCGCGCCGATCAGCGCGATGCCGGCCCAGCCGATGGGCGGGATGCGCTCGTGGTTCAGCGTCTGCCCCAGCAACAGCGCCGACACTGGCGTGACCAGCATGATCAGCGCAATGCGGCCGGCGTCGAGATGCTTGATGATGTAGTAATACAACGTGAAGCCCACCACCGAGCCGAGAATGCCGAGGTAGACGATCGCCGCGCCGGCGCGCAGCGTGGTGTCGGGCGGCAACTGCGCGGCACCGGTGATCGCCCAGGCCAGCACGAAGCAGGGCACGGCGACGCCGAGCGAGCCGGTGGTGATCGCGAGCGACGAGACCCGCACGTTCAGCCGCTTGATCCACACCAGCCCCAATGCCTGCAGCGCCATGCCGGCCACCGTCGCCACCATGCCGAGCGTGGCGCGGCTGTCGCCCGGCCACGGCTGGCCGAAGATCAGCCACAACCCGGCCAGCGCCAGCCCAAGTCCCGCGATGCGGATCGGCGTGAGCGTGCGCTCGGCGAGCCATAGCGCGGCAAACACGCCTGTCACCAGCGGCGACAGCCCGAAGATCACCGAAATCAGCCCCGACGGAATGTGCAGCGCGCCCCAGTAGGTGAGCAGCATCGACGCGAACAGCGACAGCCCGCTGACCGCATACAGCCGCCGCGCGGCCGGGGTGAAGGGGAAGGCGGTGCGGGTGGCGGCGAGCAGCACCAGGCAGACCGTAAGGCCGATCAGCATGCGCGCCATCACCGCGAAGCTGAAGCCCGCCCCTTGCGCGCTCCACTGGATGGCGAGCGGCGTGGTCGACCAGATCAGGATGACGCCGA